>NZ_JAYEEY010000005.1:0-211414 GCF_035156415.1 Algoriphagus persicinus | reverse complement strand
AACGCCTATTGCTAAAGAGTTAAACAGTAGTCAAAAAAATAGAGACCGATTTCAGGAAATCGGCCTCTATTGAATAAAAAAGGCTGTCTCCAATAATGAAAATCAATATGAGACAGCCACCTTTAATAATCATTGTAACCCAATCTATTATTAATTTACATCCCAGAAAAGAGTATTTGACAACTTATCCTGTGGCTGAACTTTTACATAATTTTCCAAATTATAAGTCTGCTCAGACCCTGGATACATCCAACGTGATGGAGGAAGATTTTGCTGGTTGGAATTATCTGTCCAGAAGTTCAAATCTACTTTTGCAAGTCTTCTCAATTCATGCCAGTTTTCATTTGACTGAATGACATTGAAGTGAAGCCATTTCTGATCAGCGATTAAAGATAGTTTTTCGTCCATACCAGAGGCTGCATTCCAAGAAATTTCATCCATTGACAAATAGCTGCTTATTGACTGTTCTGTTGGCACAACTGGCGCATCTGATTCAGCATTATTACTGATACTTCTCAAGTACTGGTAAAAACTTATTGATTGCTTTATAGCTTCTTCAAAGTGCATTTTTGCCATAGCATCCTGTCCTTCTTTTAAGAAAAATTCTGCCGCCATCAAATGAACCTCCGGTGCAGTAACAAGAATACCTGGAAAATATTGATTTCTGCTGATGGTAGAGAAATTGTAAACACTCAACGTTTGAGTCAACACCAAAGCATCTTGATCAGTAGGATTCATCAACGGGTCAAGACCTATATATTCTCCATCTGATTCAGTACCAGGTTGGAACACATAAGTCAATCTAGGATCTTCATTATCCACCATGTGGCCCAAAATTGCTTTGCCTGCAATGTTACCGTTCCAGTCTTCTAAACCGCTACGGAAATCATTTCCACCGATCACAGTCCCTACAGAGTAAATATCCCACATGACATTACTTGCATTATCTTCTACAATAGGAAATTGTGATGGGTTAGACAAAATAGAGGCAATTTCTGATTTAGCTCTAGCGCTGAATTCACTCGTACCACTTACTCTTGTGAGCATTTTCAATCTCAAGGAATTGATATATTTCTTCCACATATCAATATCTCCATTGTTGATCAAATCCTGCGTTTTAAATTCAACAGCAGAAGCAGGATTGATTTGCAATGAACCTATTTCAGTAGCAAAGCCAGCCAAATCATCCAACATCTTAGTGTAGATATCACTTGCTTTATCATACCCCGCGTAGGATTTAGCATAATCACCACCATTTGTACTAAGCATACCAGCTTCAGTCCACGGAATATCACCATGTAAATCCACTACTTGCTGCGTATGATCGTAGAAATAGGTGGCAGCAGCAATCATAAACACACGATTATCTTGCTTCTGCACATCAGTCAAACCATTATACACTTTCTGAAGCTCTCTGTATTGAGCCATGAAGTTGTAGTAATTATTCCATCTGTCATTTACTGCCGCAGAACCTGGAACATATTGGTTTTCAACGTTTACCCATCCTACTGATTGAGTAAATCTGTTAGACGTGATTCTTTTGATTACAAAGTAATCCCAATAGGACGGTAATACAGATTGGCGGTTAGACATAATCATACCAGTAAACTGCTTTCCTACTGTAGTACTAGCGAGCTTGGATGGATCAGAATAATCATCTGCAAAGTCATCTATTGTACAGCTGGCTAAGCCACTGATCAATAGGGTGTATATAAATATTTTCTTAAAATTCATGTTTATATGTTTTTAACTTAACCAACAATTAGAATCTAGCTCTTAACATCACACCATATGTTCTGGTAGCTGGGTTTGTACCCGCACTAGTCAGCGTCTGAGTCCATCTTGATCCACCAGTCAATACTTCTGGATCTAGGTCCTTGATATTTCTATAAAGGAAAAACAAGTTTCTGCCATATACAGAGATATTCACATTGGATGCACCGATTTTAGAAGTGATGTGATTTGGTATTGTATAAGCCAAAGACAATTCTCTCATTTTGATGTAATCATTATCCTGGATATACAATTCATATCTCGATTGGCTATACTGAGGTCCACCCCAATTGTAGGTATTCCAATAGTAGTAGGCTTGAGAGATTACGTTATTATTGGTAGAGCCATCAGCTACTACACCATCCATCACCATACCATCGTGATAAACTGTCTCACCATTAGGACCCTGAGCTGTAGAATGTGCTACACCTACACCTTGGCCATCAGCATTTTTATAGTAAGCCAATCCACCACTAGCTTCATCCATATAGTTCAAACTTTCCTCCGTTAGCCCACGGCTGATCATCCAGTTGATACCTGTTGGCATTACACTACCACCGATCTGGAAGTCCATCACAGCAGATAAACTGAAGTTCTTGAATGAAACATTATTGATAATACCGCCTACGGCATCTGGCATAGCATTGCCTACTTGCACCCAGTTCTGATCATCGATCTTGTAAAGACCATTTGGCTGAACGATTTTATCACCGCTGTCATCAAGTGCAATAGGGCGAGCATAGAAGTCACCCATTGGTCTTCCGACTACAGATCTAAGCTGTGCAGCGTTTCCATCATAATCAGCATGTAATAGTTCTGTAGCATTGTTTGCGAGCTTTTCGACTTTGTTTACATTTCTAGCTAAGTTAATAATGGCATTCCACTGGAAGTTTGGTGTTGAAATGATATCTCCAGTCAATTGAATTTCAACACCCGTGTTTCTTAGTGTGCCGATGTTAGTTAATACAGATGTAGCTCCTGAAGAAGAAGGCAAGGTCAATGGTAAGATCTGATCACGGATCTGCGCATTATAATAAGAAATATCTATACCAAAACGGTTATTAAAGAACCTTGTATCTAGGCCAAATTCAAACTCATGTTTTTGTTCTGGTTTGATCAGATCATTCCCAAAAGATGAAGGCAATTCAGTATAAAGCACATTTGCTCCACCAGGTTGCTGCACACCCAAAGTATTCTGAGTATAGGCAATATTCGCTCTATAGATATCAGGATAATTACCAACAATACCCCAAGAACCTCTCAACTTTGAGAAAGTAATAAATTCAGGTAATTCAAATGCATCTGAAATAGCAAGAGCTGTATTGACAGAAGGATAGGTAAACGCATTATTATCAGGATTCATAGTAGAGATTCTATCCCTTCGAATTGTACCTTCTACAAACCAAATATTTTTGTAGTCAAAGTTTGCAGTACCAATAATTGCATCAATAGTTCTATATGAACGGTCGGAGTTATTATTAGGAAGGTTTGTCGAAGCAACGACATCAAAAAGGTTTTCGGTACTCAAACCACCACTAGTACTTCTACCTATGCTGCTGAAACTTTCAGTTCTTGCTGTATAACCAATCATTGCACCTACAGTAATCTCCTCTGTGATTACTTTTTTGTAATTAAGCATCAAATCACCGTATAGGATATTGAACAATTCTGATTGCATGCCAAAAGATCCAGATGGGCCAAATGCCAGTGGTCTTTCAGTTGCGTTCTCATTTTCAGAAGATCTACTTGTGAAGTCAGTGGATATACGCGCTCTTAAATTCAACTCTTCAGTAATTTGGAATGTATTTGTCAAACTACCAATCACACGATTACTGAGCTCTGATGAGCGATTATTATTTACTCTCCATACATAATCTGCAATATCTCCTCTGAAACCATTTCCTGTAATATTCTCATCAGGAGTCAAACTCTGTCCGTTACCTGTCACAAATCTATATCCTCTACTTGTCTGATACTTATCTAAGTACCAAGCTCCATTGTCAAAACGGGTCATCATACCGCCGAAATTATTGATCATGCGATCAATTGAATATGGACGGTTTTTAGTGTTCTGATTTATGTAATTAATCATCAAGTCAGTCTTAAGTCTTTTGCTTACCTGAAAGCCAGAATTAAGGTTGACAATATTCTTACTGTTCTTAGAATTCAAACTTAAAGACTCATTGTCCTGACGCGTCAAAGAAAGACGGAAGTTTGATTTATCAGTTGCATTAGAGATCGAAACGTTCACTTGAGAACTGACAGGATTATTAAACAAGGCTGCATAATTATCTTCCTGTGCTACATAAGGTCTAGAGACTCCATCCCATGCCAACATTGGCTTTCCATCGAAGACAGGCCCATAGTTAGTTGTGGTATTAGGTACTGTTCGGATTCCATCTTCTGTATAGTTAAATCCATCTTCAGCTTGTCCCAAATTCTGCACTTGTGACGGCATTCCTGGCCCCCTTACGTTTTGGTATCTTGGCAGATACGCAATCTCATCTACGGAGTAATTCGTATTAAAATCTACTTGCATGCCATTTTTGCCTGCTTTACCTTTCTTAGTAGTAATCAATACAACACCATTCACAGCTTCGGACCCGTACAAAGCGGCAGCAGAAGCACCTTTCAAGATGGAGATATTATCAATATCAGCAGGGTTGATATCCAATAGTCCATTACCTCTCAGTCGCTGGTCACCCCAATAGTTATTATTTGTTACCTCCTCATTTCGGATTGGCACACCATCTAATACAATCAATGGCTGGCTTTTACCTGTGATAGAGTTAACACCACGTATTTGAATATTGACAGCGGATGTTGCTCCACCTGCACCTGCATTGATTTTGACACCAGCAGCCTTACCATACAAAGCAGAAGCTACGTTCGATGTACCTACTTTTACCAGTTCGTCTGCATTAATTGTACTAGTAGCATATCCCAAAGACTTTTGCGCTTTGTCCATACCAAAGGCTGTTACGACAAACTCAGAAAGTTCGCTGGTATCTTCGCTTAGACTGATGTTAATTTCAGATCGGTTGCCCACTAAGTACTCTTGAGCTGCATATCCAATAAATGAAAATACCAAAACAGAAGAGGATTCTACCGAAATAGAATAATTACCATCTAAATCAGTAGTGGTACCTGTCTGGTTCGTCTTGTCCAAGACAGTGACTCCAGGCATCGGAAGTCCGTCCTCCTTAGAGGTCACAACTCCCTTCAAAACTCGCTTTTGAGTCTGTGCCGAGGCTGAATAGCCCAACATCATGACCAGAGCGAAAGCAATTGATAAAATTTTTCTCATAGCTGGTAATTTGAGGTTAACAATAATAAATACTTAATGCCATGCTCCATCGTCCGATTATCGTGATGAAATGCTGGTAGTGATTGTTCCATACTAGTTTGAATTGGAGTTTATGATAAAGTTAATGACGCCACCACTCCAGCAATTTTCTTTCTATCACTGCTCTAGAAGTTTAGCGTCTCATAAAGCTAGAAAAAACATATTGCTAACAAAACATCTAATTGTATTTTTTTTGTAAAACCTGTGATATTAACATATTTTTTCTGTTAAGTAATCAAACGAGTAACTCATTTTTATCTATTAAAAGCAGTTATTCAAGTGATTTTTGGTAAGTATCGAATTACTCAATGAAATTTATCAGAACATGTGAATAAAAATCAGTTTTTTTTACTATAAAATTAGTACACTTAAACTTATGTTTTTCGAGCTGAGAAATACTCAATCATAGGCATATTGAGTGCTTGTATTGACAATACTAGCCAGGGCAAAAAAAAAGCCGTCCCTTACAGGACGGCTCGAACTATCTGATATAGAAAAACTTATCTAAGAAAAAGCATTTCTCTGTACTTCACTAATGGCCAGGACTCATCGTCAACCAACAGCTCCAATTTATCTACAGCATATCGGATCTTATCAAAGTATGCTTCCTTGACTTCTATCTGATATCCTTTAGCCATTTTTACGATATCTTCTTCCTTATTCAGCTTCTTACGGGCTTCTACCATTGCGGTGATGTTAGCTTTCACAGATTCGATATGTCTAGAGACTTCTTTAATGGTCTCTACTGCCGCAGTATGATCCAAACCAAGACCTTTCAAGCCATTAGCATTTTGAATAATCTTGTTTTGGTAAAGAATTGCAGTTGGAATAATATGATTCAATGCCAAATCTCCCATCACACGGCCTTCAATCTGTATCTTCTTCATGAAATTCTCTAGCATGATTTCATGACGCGCATGCACTTCGACACTGTTCATTACATTGTGTCTTTCAAACAGCTCCTTGGTAGCTTTAGCAGCATACACGTCCAAAGCCGCCGGAGTTGACTTCAAGTTAGACAAGCCTCTTTTCTGTGCTTCAGCTGCCCATTCATCAGAGTAGCCATCACCTTCAAATCTAACTTTCTTGCTATCCTTGATATATTTCCTCAATACGTTGACGATCGCAATTTTCTTCTCCTTACCAGCACTCATTTCTTTCTCGATGTCTTTGGCCATATCAGCTAATACATCTGCCACGATTACATTGAGAACAGTCATAGGCCCAGCCACATTGGCTTGCGAACCTACAGCGCGGAACTCAAATTTATTACCTGTGAAGGCAAACGGAGAGGTTCTATTTCTATCTGTATTATCCAGGATGATTTCAGGAATCTTAGAGATGCCCAATTTCATGTACATATTATCACCCTTTTCAATCTTGATATTACCGTTTTTCTCAAGCTCATTCAACACTTCAGTAAGCGTAGCACCTAAGAATACAGAGATGATTGCAGGAGGAGCTTCATTGGCACCAAGACGGTGATCATTGCCCGCAGAAGCGATACTTGCTCTCAAAAGGTCTGAGTAATCGTAGACCGCCTTTACAGTTGCTACCAAGAACGTTAAGAATTGAAGATTCTCTCTTGCAGAATTACTAGGCTGAAAAAGGTTAACTCCTGTATCCGTAATCAATGACCAGTTATTGTGTTTTCCACTGCCGTTTACACCTGCGAATGGTTTCTCATGAAGAAGTACTTTAAAGTCATGTCTCTCAGCTACTTTCTCCATCACGTCCATTAGCAATTGGTTATGATCAGTTGCTTTGTTGATTTCTTCAAACAAGGGAGCTACCTCAAATTGACCCGGAGCTACCTCGTTGTGTCTAGTCATCACCGGAATGCCCAATTGCAGAGCTTCATTCTCGAAGTCAACCATGAAGTCCTTTACTCTAGTAGGAATAGATCCGAAATAGTGATCGTCTAATTGCTGGCCTCTAGCTGGGCTGTGTCCGAAAACAGTTCTTCCCCCCATCACCAAATCTGGTCTTGCTGCGAAAAGAGCTTTATCGATCACAAAATATTCCTGCTCTACACCTAGAGAAGGCTGTACTTTTCTCACATTTCTGTCAAATAATTGACAGATAGCTACTGCGGCATCGTTGATAGCTTCTATTGATTTCAACAGGGGTGTTTTGTAATCCAGTGCCTCACCTGTATAGGCTACAAATATCGTAGGGATACATAGCGTATTTTCGAATATGAAAATCGGTGAAGTGGGATCCCAAGCAGTATATCCTCTAGCTTCGAAAGTAGAACGGATGCCGCCATTTGGGAAAGAAGATGCATCTGGTTCTTGTTGCACTAGCGCACTGCCTTTGAATTTCTCCAAACCACTTAGGGCATCGAAAAATGAATCATGCTTCTCTGCCGTAGAACCTGTAAGAGGCTGAAACCAGTGCGTATAATGTGTGACTCCCTTGGACAATGCCCAAGTTTTTACAGCAGAAGCTACTTCTTCGGCAGTTGAACTATCAATCTTGGTTCCTTTATCAATAGCTTCCATCACCCTTTTGAAAGATGAAGGGGCTAATGACACTTTCATTTGAGCTGTGCCGAAAGTGTTGGTGCCAAAAAAGTCTGAGATTTTGTTGGATGGTGCTTTTACAGCTACCCGCTGTCTTGTCTGCACTAGTGCTAAGGCTTGTTGTCTGAGTGTTGCCATTTCTACAATATGTGGTTTAAAATTATACACACAAAAATAGAAAAATATGTATTCGAAAAAGCTTTTGACTCCTTTTTGACCTGTTTTTTCAAAAAAATTACACTTTTTTCAATAAATCATCTCAAAAAGGCACCATTTTCGGAAAAATACATTGAATTCGGAAGGAAATTTGGAGAATTGAAAACAAGCGAAGATTAATTACCTTTGCAATCTCATTATCAAAAGTGAAATTGTGAAAAAAGTAGCCTTTTATACATTAGGATGTAAGCTAAATTTCTCCGAAACCTCCACTATCAGTCGCCAATTTGAAGAAAAAGGTTATCTGAAAGTCGATTTTCAAGAAAATCCTGACATTTTCATCATTAACACCTGCTCGGTCACGGAGAATGCCGACAAGAAGTGTAAGAAGATCGTAAAAGAAGCGAAAAAGATTTCCCCTGATTCTTACGTCACAATAATCGGCTGCTACGCTCAATTAAAACCCAAAGAAATTTCTGAAATCGAAGGTGTAGATGCTGTCCTTGGTGCTGCTGAGAAATTCCGCTTGATCGAACTTTTGGATGATTTTGCAAAAGCTCATGAAACAAAAGTTTTGGCTTCAGAGATTCAGGAAGCGACTGTTTTCAATAATGCATACTCGATCAATGACCGTACAAGGACATTTCTGAAAGTTCAGGACGGCTGTAATTACGGCTGTGCATTCTGCACTATCCCCCTAGCTCGCGGTAAAAGCCGAAGCAATACAATAGAAAGTGTACTTCAGTCCGCTCGTGAAATCGCTGCCACTGATGTTAAAGAAATCGTATTGACCGGTGTTAATATTGGTGATTTTGGAATAGTAGACGGTAAACGTAATGAGCGATTCGCTGACCTCGTCTATGCATTAGATGATGTAGAAGGTATCAATCGATTAAGAATATCTTCTATTGAGCCAAACTTGCTCACTAACGAGATCATCAGCTTTGCGGCACAATCCAAGCGATTTGTCCCACATTTCCACGTCCCACTTCAATCCGGTTCCAATACTATTTTGAGAAAAATGGGCAGAAGATACCTCCGTGAGCTGTATGTAGATCGCGTGACCAAGATCAAAACGCTTATGCCTCATGCCTGCATTGGAGTAGATGTCATCGTCGGTTTTCCGGGCGAGACGGATGAACTTTTCCTCGAAACTTATAATTTCTTGAATGAGCTAAACATTTCATACCTACATGTATTTACCTATTCGGAGCGAGCCAATACCAGAGCAGCAGAGATGGATGAGGTCGTCCCGATGAAAAAGAGAAACGAGCGTTCCAAAATGCTTCGAATTCTATCAGAGAAAAAAAGGCGAAAATTCTATTCAGAGAATCTTGGCAATACATTCACCGTACTTTTTGAAGAAGACATAGAGGACGGTAAGATCCATGGCTTCACTGAAAACTACATTCGTGTCGCTGCCAAATATGACCCTATGCTGATCAATGAATTAAAACTTGTAACCCTTGATCTGATCAATCACAAAGGGAATGTAGAGGTACTGGAACCCGAAATGGTGTACGAAAAACACTAAAACCAAATTTTATCAAATCTTACAGCGCTTAAACAACTTAATCCTGAGGCCGTTGTTTAAGTATGAACACTATATTCAAACCCGTAGGAAGGATCACCAGAAGAATGTATCTGGTCATGTTTATCATTTTTTATTTCATCAATATCCTCTGCCTTTTGATACTATGGGACAGTTTCCAAACGCAATCATGGGCAATTTTCTATGGTGCCGGAGTAGCACTGATTGCATCTATCTGCGTTTTGCTAATCCAAGCTATCAAAAGACTCCACGATATAGGGCTTGATTGGAAATATGCTTTGTACTTATTGATCCCACCCCCAGTCAATTTTATTGGTTTTATCTGGCTGGCTGCTAAAAAAGGACAAAATGGGGAAAATGAGTACGGACCAGATCCGCGAAAGACGGATATTGTATAAATCCTTTTAGGATATATCAATTGAGTAAAAAAAATTAGCGGAATAGAAAGCGATACTTCTGTACTGCTTTTCCTTTTTGTCTCAAAAAATAGAACAGTAAACTAAAAAGTGATGCGAATTTTCACCTACATTTTTCTAAATTCAAATCAGCTAAAAAAAAATTACTGGTGGAAGATTCACATAAAATCGCTTTAGTTTTAGAAGAACCTTGGCTTGCTCAATACGAACCCCAAATCCAGCGAAGATTTGACCGTTTTCAAGAAGTCATTCAAGAAGTCAATGATTTCAGTGGAAATATTATCGAATATGCCTCTGTCCATAATTTCTATGGGGTACATTTTGAATCCTTGAGAAAGGGCTGGGTTTATCGGGAATGGGCTCCTGCGGCCTTTCAACTTTATTTTTTCGGTGATTTCAATGATTGGAATCGAAGCTCTCATCCCATGAAAAAAAGCTCACGTGGTGACTGGGAGATTTTCCTGCCTTATGGGCAATACAAAGACAGGTTCCTCCATGGCAGTAAAGTAAAAGTCCATGTCGTAGCCGAAAATGGCGCGCTAGATAGAATACCCGCCTATATCAGGAGAGTCATCCAAGATGAACAAACATATGATGTGGCTGGTCAGCTTTGGTTTGCGGAAGATTTCAATTGGACCGATGATACTTTTACCACGAAGAATAGCCTCAGTCAACCGCTAATTTACGAATGCCACATCGGAATGGCTCAAGAGAATCTTGGAGTTGGGACATACCAAGAATTCGAAGAATTAACACTCCCCAGAATCAAAGCTGCGGGATATAATACCATCCAACTCATGGCAATCATGGAGCATCCATACTATGGATCTTTTGGTTACCATGTTTCCAATTTCTTTGCTCCCACATCCAGATTTGGCACTCCTGAAGAGCTGAAGTCCTTGGTGAACAAAGCACATGAAATGGGAATAGCTGTGGTAATGGACATCGTACATTCCCATGCGATCAAGAATGTGAATGAAGGACTGAATGAGTTTGACGGTAGCCAAAATCAATATTTCCATGCTGGAGATAAGGGCTATCATGAAGCCTGGGATTCTAAGGTATTTGACTATGCCAAGCGGGAAGTGCAACAGTTTTTACTTTCAAATATCCGCTATTGGCTAGAGGAATTCCATTTTGATGGATTCCGCTTCGATGGCGTGACTTCTATCATGTATTCTCATCATGGATTATTCATGGATTTTGACTCAGTGGATTTGTATTTTGATGCAAACGTGGATGAAGATGCGATCGTGTATCTACAACTAGCGAATACTCTGATTCACAGCTTCAAACCAGAGAGTTTATCTATTGCCGAAGATATGAGTGGAATGCCTGGCCTCGCCAGACCGATTGCCGATGGAGGAATTGGATTCGATTTTAGAATGGCAATGGGCGTTCCTGACTTTTGGATTAAAACCCTCAAGCATAAGCAAGATGAGGAATGGGATATGTTTGAGCTTTGGCACCAGCTTACTAACAGACCTCAGGTAGAAAGATCAATCGGCTACGCCGAAAGTCATGATCAAGCCT
Source organism: Algoriphagus persicinus (assembly GCF_035156415.1). NCBI lineage: Bacteria > Pseudomonadati > Bacteroidota > Cytophagia > Cytophagales > Cyclobacteriaceae > Algoriphagus > Algoriphagus persicinus. Next base: position 200,113 of record NZ_JAYEEY010000005.1, on the reverse strand, counting down.
TAGTCGGTGATCAAACGCTAGCTTTTAGGCTGATGGACAAGGAGATGTATTTTTCTATGTCCCTACTTCAGCAAAACCTGATTGTAGATCGCGGAATTGCTCTCCATAAACTGATCCGATTGATCACTCTCACATTAGGTGGTGAGGGCTATCTGAATTTTATCGGAAATGAATTTGGCCACCCGGATTGGGTGGATTTTCCGAGAGAGGGCAATGACTGGAGCTATCAGTACGCCAGGAGACAATGGTCACTGGTAGATGATTCTCTACTTCGCTATGGGCAGCTGGACGCCTGGGACAAAGCCATCATTAAACTTGCAAATGATTACCAACTCTTAGCCTCTGCTCCCGCGGTACAACTCCATCTGGATCCTGATAAAAAGATTTTGGCTTATGAAAGAGGTGAATTGATTTTCGTATTCTCCTTCCATCCTACCGAGTCATTTTTTGGACTTCCTATACATGTCAAAGCTACCGGAGAATACAAAATCCTGCTCAACTCTGATGAAAAAGAATTTGGTGGCTTCGAGCGTTTAGATCAACATGTGATCTACTCTACCGATGAGCATCATTCTGTCAAATTGTATGTCCCCAATCGAACAGTGTCAGTTTTGAAAAGAATTTAAATCTCTTATCCAAAATACTCAGATTAATCCAAAAAAATCACAGGCTGTCAAGCTACAGAAATTCGAATAACTGTATTATATCCTGCTTCTCCGAAAGCAGGATTTTGTTGCACTTTCATCATCAGTTGAGAAGCCCACCTTCATGAAGGTTTTTCTGCTGCAGTCTGAACATTGCTTTGAAATTGGCCCAAGACTGAAGTATTGAACCGGGCAAACCAATGGGATTTTCATCCCAGTTTGTAAAGACTCAAATGCATAAATTTATCTCAAAAACTGATTTTATATAGACAACCATAGCTAGCCCCTCCCCTATTTCAGGTTTCCCTTTTTCATTTCACTTACAGCATAATTTACAGCTCTAGCTGTCAAAGCCATGTAAGTAATAGAAGGGTTTTGCGTTCCCGTGGAAGTCATGCATGCGCCATCGGTGACAAAAACGTTGGGGGCCAAATGCATCTGATTGAATCCGTTGAGCAAGGAAGTCTTTGGATCTCTGCCCATTCTCACTCCTCCCATCTCATGAATATCGAGTCCCGGAGCTTGCTTGGAATCTCCTCTACGAATATTCACACAACCCGATTTCGTCAGCATTTCTTCTGCTTGTTCGTGAAAATCCTTCAGGATTTTCTCATCATTTTCATCGTAACCCACATCTATCTGAAGTAAAGGAATCCCCCACTCATCTTGTCTGTCTGGACTTAATGAGATCTGGTTGGTTTCTTTAGGAATGGTTTCGCCTTGCATCATCATGTATACAGACCAAGGTCCAGGTTTAGAATTCTCTTCCTTGAATTCTTCTCCAAAAGGAGCATCCAGGGAATGTCCAAAGCCCGCTCTTCCCGCAGAATAAAAAGTCATGTACCCCCGCATAAAGTCCATTTCCTGTTTTTTTACATTTCTGAAATTGGGCATCATCACTGCGGTGGGTCTTCTACCAAAGTAGTATTTATCGTCAAATCCCTCATAATTTGCATTGACTACCCCACGGTAATTATGAAATGCTATATATTTTCCCAATACCCCTGAATCATTACCCAGTCCATTTGGAAATCGATTTGAGGTACTGTTCAGTAAAATCAAATTAGAATTTAAGGCAGAAGCATTGACAAAAATCACCTTTGCAAAGTACTCACTGGCCTCCTTGGTCACACTATCTACGATTTGTACACCTATGACCTTTCCATTCTTCTCATCATAAATCAAGGAATGCACGACCGCGTCTGGTCTTACAGTCAGATTTCCTGTTTTAGCCGCAGTAGGCAATGTAGAGGAATTCGAACTGAAATATCCTCCAAATGGACAACCTCTATAGCACTGGTTTCTTGCCATACACTGTCCTCTTCCCTGCGCCAGATGCTGCTCCATAGGTTCTGTGAGATGGGCNTCGAACTGAAATATCCTCCAAATGGACAACCTCTATAGCACTGGTTTCTTGCCATACACTGTCCTCTTCCCTGCGCCAGATGCTGCTCCATAGGTTCTGTGAGATGGGCACATCGACCGATTATCACATCTCGATCATCGTAGGCAGCCTTGATTCTTTGTTGGATTTCCTTCTCCACACAGTTCATCTCCCAGGCCTTCAAAAACTCTCCATCTGGAAGCGTCTCCAAACCTTCATAGCTCCCACTTATCCCTACAAAACGCTCCACATAACTATACCATGGAGCAACATCCTCATATCTAATCGGCCAATCTACTGCAAACCCGTCACGGCCTGGTCCTTCAAAATCATATTTACTCCAGCGCTGGGTTTGTCTTGCCCAAATCAATGATTTGCCCCCGACCTGATATCCTCGCACCCAGTCAAAAGGCTTTTCCTGCACATAGGGATGATCTGAGTCTTTGACAAAAAAATGTTTAGTATCCTCTTTGTAAGCATAGCATCTATTAACGACAGGATTTTCAAGTTTATCTGCCCGAGGAATTTGATTGCGATGTGGCATTTCCCAAGGTGCAGCCGTCATGGTAGGATAATCCTTCAAATGCTGAACATCTCTGCCTCTTTCTAACACCAAGGTTTTCAAGCCTTTCTCACAAAGTTCCTTGGCTGCCCAACCTCCGCTGATACCAGATCCTACTACAATAGCGTCAAATTGATTCGATTTCATGGTTTGAATCTATTGAAATTCAGGTAGACTTTTGCTGAAATCTCCATGAAGTTCAGAAGAAATCCTTTGGGAGTTTTAAGATAAACTCTAGCTGTCTTCTAAGTTCTTAATTCGTAAGTAACGCTTCTCATTTTGAGGAAAATTGATCTCAAGAAATACTAAGTATCTCTTTCTTTCCTTTATAAATTGAGTATCTAATTTTTTATAATCACCCTATATTCGCTCGTAAAAGATCTTTTTCCATCTTGCTCCAATTCTTTTCTCATGGTATAAAGTTTGGCTATGTATAGTGATCCCAACCGCGTATACCATGAAATCGAAGAGTGAAGTTTTAGCTAAAGAAAACCTCACCAGAGTAATAGGTGAATACCCTTCCGATCCAAATAATCAAGCTCCTGGCCCCTATCTGCTAGTGAGTGGCGGAGTACATGGAAACGAACCAAGCGGTGTACTTGCCTTACAGCGGGTGTTCAAGAAACTCTACAAAGAAAAGCCTGAACTGAAAGGGAAAATAGTAGGTGTTGCGGGGAATATAGTTGCGTTGAAAAAAGGCGTTCGTCTGATCGATAAGGATTTAAACAGAGTTTGTACTCTTGAAAATGAGAAGCAATTAAAAGCCAACACGAAGCTGGATTTTCATGAAGGCTCAGAGTTTAATGAGTTGCTTGCTATCGTCGAAAAGCTAGAAAACGAAGCCTCCAATACAGAATTTCATTTCATGGATTTACACACAACCTCATCCAGCACTGCTCCGTATATCAGCGTCAACCTCCGTGAAGAGAGTTTTGCTTTTGCGAAACAGATGCCCTTGCCTGTAGTAAAGGGCATTGAGAAATACATTCCTGGGCATTTCGATCACTATCAGACATTGAAAGGTCATGCAGGCTTCACTATGGAAGCTGGGCAACATGACGACCCCAAGTCAGTCGATTATCATGAAGCAGCTATTTGGCTCATTTTAGTGAAAACAGGAATGTTGGAAAAATCGGGTACAGCTTATGATGACTATTATAAAATGCTAGAAAATGCCTCTCCAACAAATGATAATTTCGAGGTGACTTTCCGACAAGAAATTGGTAAAGACCAGGTTTTCAAAATGCATCCCGGCTACTCTAATTTCACTAAAATAAATAAGGGACAGCGACTAGCCTCTCTGGATGGAGAGACTATTTTTTCGGATTCTACTGGAAGAATCTTTTTGCCCCTATACCAATCCCAAGGCTCTGATGGCTTTTTTATAGTAAAGCCGGCGTAGTCATTTAGTGAAAATATAATGTGTAAAATCACACGTCTCGAGCGAGGTTAAAAATTAGTAAAATAAACGGGTAAGCGAATTTTAGCTTTCCCGTTTATTTATTTCCAATCGTGTTGACTATAAATTCAAAGTGGCTAAAAAAGCATTGGGAAGAGCTCCGTCATAGTGCTTTTGATACATTACTTTTCGCTCCAGCGCCGCAATTATCGCAGAGCCAAAATCCACTCCTTCAAGCCTATGCATGGCATTTATAGTGCCGGGACTATCAAGATTCAGCTCCATGATCTTATCCCCAACAATATCTATTCCAGCCAAAAACATTCCATCCTGCACCAATTTTGGACCCACAATCTCACACAATCTCCGAACATCGTCGGTAATTTCCGCATGGATTGCTTCTCCTCCCGTATGTAGGTTACTCCTAATATCATTGTTATTCACCCGGTTTACAGCTGCAGCTTTTCCGTTTATTTCGAGGATCTTTCCATTCATCATGAGCACCCGGATATCACCGTTTTTGGCTGCTGGTAAGTATTGCTGCGCAATCACAAAGCCATATCGATTGATCGTTTCCACGATTTGATTGAGATTTTTATCATTGTCAACCAAGAATACGTCTTTCCCTCCTGACCCTTGAAGCGGCTTTAGGATAATCTTCTTCTTTTCTTTCTTATAAAATTCCTTTATCTCATCTGCATCACGACTGATGATCGTTCTTGGTCTGACGGATTCCGGGAAATGCTGAAAATACATTTTATTGAAAGATGACATCAGTGCATAGGGATCGTTCACTACAAGCACACCATTTGCGCTAGCGATTTGACCGAAAACCATCCCCGCAGTCTGGGCCCAAGCTCTTTCGCCAAATTCCTCACAGGGATTGTTTCTCAAAAACAACACATCTAGATCATCTGATGAAATATGGATTCGCTCAGCTTGCGGACTGTGAATAGCTTCCATATATTTTTCCAAACTACGATTTTTTTTATTAGGAGCTCTGACTGCTATAGCGCCCATTTTACCATTTTCTAGATAACAAAGCTGTCCTACACTGATGATGAAAACCTCATGCTCACGGTGAACAGCTGCTGAAGATAACAGTGTTGTGCTATAGGCCCCAGTCTCGGTTTCTATTTGATTTACTACAAATCCAATTTTCATGTTCTGGTGGTTAGTGGTTAATTGACTAGTTCTGGTAAGCTGAGACCATTCATTAATTTTTGCAATCGCTCTTGGGCATAGTCTGTTTTAAGATAGCTTGGAACAAGCGGAGCTGGCTTTATAATATCACGAATGCGTAATTCCTGAATTAGAGGGATATGTTTGAAGCCAATTTTACCTACATAAAGTGGCTCTAATTCGCCGCCATCCCGCAAATAATTTATCAGTTTGATCAAGCCTCTGAGGTAAATTATGTCTTTGGTGCAGCCTCCGCCCTGATACGCTCTTGCTGTAATTTCAAAAGCTTGCTCTGGCAAAGCACTGTATTCTTGCGTGAGCGTATGATAGGTCTCTTCGAACGTCATTCCTTCTGTGACCGATCTACCTGCAATCACTCTTGCAGCAAGCGTTCGAAGTCTATTATTGGTGAGCCCGCCTACAAGATATTCTGCCAGGACAGCAAGGCCTTCCTGCAACTCATCATAATCAGCAAAACCGCTGCTCATTTGCCCAAAAGGCTGAATTTTTCCATTGTAAAATGTGAGAACATGGGTGCCAATTTCATGATGAACCAAGGCTTTGATTCGCTGGATAGGAACTTTAAAACTAGAACCTATGTATAGCTGGCCTTTGGAAACCAGCATCCCAACAATGTCATTCTTGACCTCCACTTTTGAGTCGAGCTCGGGATATATTTTTCTATAATGTTCTATTTCATCCATACAATATTTAGCCATATCATAAGGATCTATCCATTCTACCTCTTCATAACTATCTGAAGGAAGTGTTTTCAAAATAAGTTTCGCTGTCTCATGTAACTCTACCCCCGGAGAACTGTATAAACGGATACTGCTATACATAAAATTCTTCGTCCCCCTCTCTTTAAGCATTGTGATCTGCTTTTCAAGTTCTTCTCGCTTTTCAGTATAAAGAAATGAGAGTGTAGGATCCTCTATGGCCCTGATGTCAATCCGAAACAACTCCTCTTTCAGGCGATCTGGGTCAATGGGAAGATTCCGATAGAGAAACTTGGGATTTTTGCTATGCCGGTTTGCTATAAATTCCTCCTTAGCTTGCATAGTATTTATCGGCGAAATCAGTAATAAAAACTGGTACTTAGCCTCAATATCAGAGAGTTGTTTATCCACTTCCCAGACTTTTTTGTCTACCTCTGTGCTGCCTAATCGCTGATAATTGGGAATGTCGAACGAGGTTTGAACCCGTATAAATTCATATACTGCCTTTCGTAAGATATTAGAAAAAGCAAGCTTGAAGTCTTTAAAAACCAAATAGAAAAACTCCTTTCTGTTCTGATTTTGGAAGAAAGGAGGAATCTCCAGACCCATCAAATAAATGCCTGCTTCCTGGCATTGTTTCAAAGTGAGAAATTCTTCCAAATGGGAAGGGTGTCGTATAGTACTCTTCTCCACTCGGACAGTCAGGTCTTTTTGTTTGCAATATGCCTCAAGCCCATCTTGAAATGCTTTGACCGTATTGGGTGCTTTATCTTTCGCGGTTTTTAGTACAAACGATTTACTGTCGGGATTTCCTATCCACACCTCAAGAACCATCACAGATCCATATTCTTCAGACAGTTCTTTTGTCAACTCTTTTACTAAAATTGCTATATCCGAGTTGAAATCTGTACCCGAATCTGTGATGAGATAAGATGACTCAGTCCTCACAAGATTGGGGATCTTAAAATGATCTTGTTTTTGGTCCCTATAGATCAAAAGAAAAGGCAGTCTTCTCTCTATCCTTATACGGTTTTTACCCCCTAGTGAAAGATTGAGTACATTTCCCGTTATCAAGGCCTCCGTGAGTGCTTCCTTTGTCTTTTTGTCAATCATAACTTCTCCTCTTCGTCAGTGTTGCTATAGAAGTTGTTTTCTTCGTCTTCCAAACCTATTCTTTCTTGCTCATCGTCCAATTCGCTTCCAGGTACATCCAGCTCATTTCCCGTGAAATCAACTGCTTTCTTTCTCTCGATAAGTTGCTCATCGTCACCTCTGTCATCACTTAAATTCTCATATTTCAAACCTAGTGCTTGCATGTCTTCCTTAGTCACTTTGGCTTCTCGGATGAGTTCTTCAGTAGTTTTTTTGTTTGAGTCTTGTGTGTTTTCTGGCTTATTAGTGTTCCTAGCTTTTGCCTTGGTTGAAGGCAACATGGATGCCCTTTGACAGAAAAAAGTTTATAAAAAATCAAATTACCGCGAGAATGGGGATAACCCTGTTTTCTATCTATTCAAAAAATATTAAAGATCTTTCGCTCCTTATGCACACAATATTTATGCGCAGAAATGTTCCCAAGATGGGTAGATCTCCAGCTATTGATCTTGTGATACGGGATAAAAAAGCAGGTTACTATCCTTGTCTATTATTATATCAAATCCTTCAGCTGTCGTCCCGATTCTCCAAAATTGCTCCAGATTCACCAGCAAGCTATCTGAAGTCGACAAAGTCGAATGGTTGGTAAATGCGTAGGTTGATTTGTTTTCCAAAGCACTTGAGTCTATTGGCGAAAGTAGATTTTTATACAGAAATCCAATCGTTCCGTCTATGGTCTCGATCTGAACCCAATCTAACGTTGTTGCCTTGATGAGAACAGGTATGTTTACCATCAGTTTAGACACAACATCTGACTGTGTGGTCGGGCCATTTCTTAAATTCGCCTGAGATACATTCACTTTCATGACAGAAGGTAGTTGCTCATCTGGAAGCTCTGGAGCAAGTTCAAAATCGTTTTTTATCGCTGGGAAGGGATTAATAGCACCGCTTTTATAAATCCCGAAATGCAAATGCGGAGCTGTAGTTCGAGCATTGCCTGTATTTCCCACCAGCCCCAGCGTATCACCGGGATTCACCCGCTGCAAATTTCTTACTAGCTGGCTGTCTAAATGAGCAAAATAAAGATTCCAGTTTCGTTCACTATCCCTCATCCAAACTTGCTTACCTCCCAATCCCCGATCACGGACAGCTGTTACTACACCTGATACCGGAGCCAATACAGGTGTGCCACGAGCTGCAAAAATATCTACTCCCTCGTGGGATCTTCGACCGCCATCCCGCACATCACCCCAAACACTTTGAATAGCTCTACTATTTTCACCCTGAACCGGAAATACTGCATAAGTAGCTGTTCCATTTATTCTAACTTGAAAATTCCCCTCACCAAACAATTCCGGCTGAATTCGAAGCAGGTAATCTCCCGTCTGATTTGCTTCGACCTTCACAGAGTCATTTTGCGCAGCAAAGGACTTCATTTCCTTCCAGTCTGGTCCTGCCAGCAAATCCACAAATAATTTACTGCTGTCGCTAGCCTGCCAGTGAACCATTATATTGACGGAAGCTCCCTGCTCTAATTGGATTTTCCATGCTTCAGCATTGATACTTTTAGACTTAAAGCTTCCCTGGATAGCGATGGGAATTTCCAGTTGGGGAGCATTGAGTATCGCTTCATTGGCTGAGTTCAACCATTCCACCACAATTTTGTTAGAACTGATACCCGAGCTCTCAAGGGTATTCACATACTGGGTTCTAGCCGAGTTAGATTTAAATATCCGCAAAGGCCGGTTGTTGCATGAGCAAATGAAAACGCACAGTACGACATTAAGAGCGAATGTTGATTTCAAATTTCTCATGGTGACAGTTTAGTTTCCTTCTGAAGGTCGTGCCATAACTCAGGATTGTCAGTGATCAATTGAAATACATTCACACTGACCATACCGAAGACTATATGAGCTAAAAATAATGCGAGAAAGTAATGGAGTTGGGAGAATTTTGGCGGATTTGAGTGGAGCCTAATGTACCCCTTCCAAACCAAAATCGCCACTACTCCACTTATTGCCCCTATCAAAATAGAATCCTCTAAATTAATTTTGAAAATCCCCCAGTTCCAAAGAAGAAAATATGCAAATGATAAAAGCACTCCCACTCCAAAATGGGCTATAATGCCTACGATTAGAGCATTCTTACTTGGTGAGGAATAATTACACTCTCCCACAAGGATATTTCCCAATATATGAATCACTTGGGTATAGTGCTTACTTAAATAAGAATATAGATACATGGTCAAAGTCATGGCAAGTGTACCTACGATTCCAGAAACGACCGTGATAAAGAAATGTCTGATATCCATAACTTGAGCAGGTTAAAATAATGCAGGCAAATCGCTGTTGATTTGCCTGTATGCTGGTTAAACTGGAATTTGCTTAGCGTCTTCACGCTCCCAGATTCTATGCTTTTCTAGTGCCGTTATGTAATCTTGAGGACTTTCATCTATAAGAATACCTTTTGGTTTTGGGTTTTTGGAGGCATACGTTTTGCCCCAAAGTTTTTGAGCATCCTCACTGATGGCAATGAACTTGAAATGCTTGTAACTTTCATCAACAAAACGAATAATAGAAGAGTCAGCACTCAATGCATCTATACTTTTGGCTCCTCCAGGCACTACAACTCCATCAAAAAGGACTGAAGAAGTTGTTAAAATGCTATGATCAACCTTGATTTTATCCCCGTTGCTACCAGAGATCATCCCTGAGTGCAGACTAATAACTTTTGCTTCTGCACCTTCTTTTTTGAAGGCATCCTTATAAGAATTAAGAGAAACTTCATCTACGCCGTCATTGGCAAGTATGGCTATTACTCTTCCTTTAATACCTTTTCCAGGTGACGCCATTAGGCTCAGCTTCGGTGACTTATCAATTGATTTTTTGACTTCAGTCGGCTGATAGTCTTTTGGATCGGCATCTGCCGAAAAGCTGTGATTTAGAGGTTCCTTAGGTTTAGTGATTGGATCTATACCCAATCCTTCCGCCACACCTTTTGCCAACTCATTATTTACAAAAGTTAGCATGCCGACCATTCGCTCTCTAATCCCCTCATTCATCACCTTACCGAGCTCGAAACAAAGAGCCTCTTTAATATGTTCTTGCTCTACTTTCGTCTGGCTTTCAAAGAAGAGCTTTGCCTGACTGAAATGATCCATGAAGCTCGTGCTGCGTGTTCTGATTTTGTACCCCTCTATTCTCTCATGGTGAGAAGTGAATCCGCCTTCTGCCATCTTTGCTTGAAAAGGACATCCACCTCCAATGCTATTTGGATGGTAGCTACTTTGACCTTTGTTAATTGTCTGACGCGCGATACCGCCACGTTGGTTATTATGCACCGGAGCGATAGATCTGTTTATAGGGATTTCATGGAAATTAGGACCTCCCAATCTAGAAAGTTGAGTATCCGTGTAGGAAAATAATCGCCCTTGGAGCAACGGGTCATTGGTGAAATCAATACCAGGAACTACATGCCCCGGATGAAAAGCGACCTGTTCTGTCTCTGCAAAGAAATTTTCAGGATTTCGATTCAACACCATTTTCCCTATAAGCTGTATAGGTACCAATTCTTCAGGAATTAGTTTGGTAGGATCTAGCAGATCAAAGTCGAATTTGTGTTCATCCTTTTCTTCTACGATCTGTACACCAAATTCCCACTCGGGAAAATTGCCGTTTTCTATAGCATTCCATAAGTCTCTTCTGTGAAAATCCGGATCCTGTCCTGAGATTTTCTGGGCTTCATCCCAAGTGACCGAATGAGTTCCAGCGACAGGTTTCCAGTGGAATTTCACAAAAAATGATTCGTCTTGCTCATTCACAAATCTGTATGTATGAACTCCAAAACCTTCCATCATGCTCAAACTTCGTGGAATAGCCCGGTCACTCATAACCCACATGATCATGTGCATACTCTCCGGAATCAATGATATAAAATCCCAAAATGTGTCATGCGCAGATGCCGCCTGAGGTATTTCATTATGCTGCTCTGGCTTCACTGCATGTACGAAGTCTGGGAATTTCAAAGCATCCTGGATAAAGAATACAGGCATATTATTGCCTACCAGATCATAATTCCCTTCTTCAGTGTAGAATTTCACGGCAAAGCCTCTAACGTCTCTAGCCAAATCAGTAGATCCTTTAAACCCAGCTACGGTGCTAAACCTAGTAAAAACAGGTGTTGTCTTGCCCTTTTGACTAAGAAATCCTGCCTTAGTAAACTCAGATAAATCTCCGTACGATTCAAAATATCCATGTGCACCTGATCCTCGGGCATGGACGATCCGCTCAGGAATCCTCTCATGATCGAAGTGGGTCATCTTCTCTCTGAAATGAAAGTCCTCCAAAAGTGTAGGACCTCTTTCTCCAGCAAGAAGCGAATTTTGATCATCATTGATTTTCAACCCTTGGTTAGTGGTCATCGCTTCCCCGATGCCATCCTCCATATTCATATAGAGGTCATCGATCTTCGGATTTTCAGCGTTCTTTTCAGGTTTTCCTTTTTCAGTCATTGTAGAGTTTTTTTAGTGGTTGGATCATCCAAAACCTCTAAAAACATTCCAAGCACAGGAATGAAATAAATAGCGAACAGGGTAATACTTTATCTATCTCGTGGATAATTTGCAGAAAAGCATGAATCGATGGCAAAAACCTCTATAAGGTAATTCTAAACAATCTTAAATTGTGGAATAAGAATTTCATAATCTATTTCGCTCGGCTCAAAAAAAATGTTTTTTCTCTATTCACTAAATTTCACTAGAAGGACTACAACAAAAAATGTCTTATAAATTCCTCAGAGTGAGGATAAAAATCTAATTCTTAATGGATAATCGATAGTATCAAAAAAGAAAAAAGATGATGCAAGAGTTAGAAATCCTATCCTCCTCACATCATCCTGTCAGCATATCTTTTAATCAACTTATTTTCTCTTGCCTTCTTGGTCGAAGGTGAAAGTCTGATCTGGGTCATCTTTCATTCTGAATTCAAGCTCGTAATAGATGATATTATTTTCAGTAAATCTTCCTTTTACCAAAATATTATTTGAATGTATATCATATTTTTTCTGTCACAGCTATTAATTCTTGGGGAAAGTTGATCGAGTCATTAGGCAGGATAATTACCAGGATATGCGTGCCATCCGTCAATCTCATGCTGGAGTCAGTTCCAGCGTTCATTTTTTCATTGATCGAAGTGGACTCATCTACTTCCATAGTACCATCATCTGTGATACTTTCGTCTTCCATTTTTTCTGTGCTATCATCACTGAGGATAATGCCAATCCAAGTACAGCTAATTAATTTTTCATGTGTTTATAATTGTTTTGCAAAGGTCATATGGAATCTAGCATGATTTATAAGCATACCTCACTGTGACTCTTTAGTCATGCTCAATTTCATATTGTGTTGATTTAACTGAATAGGTTGATGCTCCTTACCAAAACAAAATCCAACTTAAGTATTTGTCAGAGCCCTTTATAACCTACAAATCTTATTTTCGGGCTAATAGAACTTAAAAGAGTTTTGGTAAATTATGGCTTTCCCTATTTTGTGGAATTATCCTCTAGGTCTCTTTTATACAAAATGCTCTATTTACTCAATTTATCCCATAACTTTCCTCCCCACTTACTGAAGAAATTCTCCTCATCTGCACCTTCTACATCTTCTTCTCCCAAGGCATAGCCAAGTGGTTTAAGTACAGGAGTTGCATCAAAAATTATTTTTGCAATACCTACAATTGGTATACTTAACACCATTCCGACGATACCCCATATCGAACCACCCAGGATCACCACAACGATAGTTACAAGAGGATTGATATCCACTTTGCTTCCCACTACATAGGGCTCTAGAATGTAGCTTTCTACAAATTGAGCTACTCCAAAAGTCAACGACACTCCAATCAATGCCCAAAGTTCTGCGCCTGCAAATACAGCCATTATTAGAGATAATCCATACCCAATAATATTTCCAATAAATGGTACAAGAGATAAAAAAGCAGCAATTACACTGATCAAAATGGCATTTTCAATTCCGGATATTGACAATCCAATGCTGTAAATAATGGCCAGAAATACAATTAGGATGAATCTTCCGACGATAAAATTTACACCAAGCTCAATAGAGTGATTCATTACCTCTTCTGCCTCTCTGAGGTTTTCTTTGCTGAAAAACTTTAGAATGGAGCGCTTCACTTTATTTCTGTATAGCAGCAAAAAGAACAGGTAGACCAACGTAAGGGCGGCACTTGAAATAAAGCTAAAGAAATTCATTACGATCATCCCGATTTCTTCCGAAGCATTTGAAACAAGTTTTTCAGTAGATGACTGACCCGAGGTGGGCTCATCAGATGCTTCCTTTGCTTCTTGCGAGTTTTCATTAGGACTTTGAGTTTCTCCAGAATTTCCTGGAGAGTTAAACATGCCAGTTTGTTGCTCTATATCTATTCCTGTTTTTTCGATAATGGTCTGCTGAACTTCCTCCACTTTTGGCTGCATTTTTTTCTTTATCTCCGGCCAGCGTTCTGAGATATTCGCTACCTGAGCTGACAAAATCACAAAAAATGAGATGAATACCAGGAAGGTTAAAATCACACTTAAAAAAGCTGAAAAGCCTCGGGGGAGCTTCCAGCTTTCGAGCTTTCTGCACAGCGGTATGCAAATCAAAGTCAATAGTATGGCGATAACCATAGGCTTGAGAAAGCCAGCAGCCTCAATGGTTCCCAGGATAAAAAAGTATGTTCCTAGCACCAAGAGTGTAAGGATGAATAGGATTTCTTTTGATTTCATTTCGTTGATTTAAGACTGAATTAAGCCTAAAGACTCACTATTTTCGAAGTGGCATGGCAAATTTAAATTGCCCTATACGTAATTCCCCAGAAAACAGTCACTAAAAGTGGTAGTGTAGTTTTAATACGCATAGTTGGGTAAGGTTTGTTTTCTACCTTAAATAAAGATCAATCATATAGCCAAAAAATCAAATGAGCAAATTAATGCCACAAAGGTCACTTTCAGGGGTTAATCGATATAAAAACCCGTACCGGCGTAGGGGGCATGTGAAAAATTATTCTCAATTCGGGTAGCTACCCATTTAGTCTTTGAAGTGCTTTTTCTATACTGATTTCATTACCGAGCACTTCTTTAAAAAGGTTCGGATGCTTTTTAAGCCTATCCATAATCGTAAAAATTGTGAAGTCATTTTTATAGGATGCAACCATACAGGCTCTCTTCCATTTAAATTAATTTTCTCTGCAAAAGAAGATTTTGGCTGTTTGATCTTCACAAACTGGGAGATTAACTCCTTTTGCAAAGCAATGGAAAAACCAGTTCCGCAATTGCCAACGTAAACAAGTTCATCTTTTTTTCGCAAGCCTAGAATCAACAAGCCAAAAGGGCTACTTTCTGACTTAGTATAGCCACATATGATAGTTTCAATGCTCTCCTGCGTTTTAAATTTAACCCAGTCTTCTGAGCGGGCTTCAGAGTAATAGAATGAGGGCAGTCTGTCCGTCAATATGATGGTCTGGTAAAGCCATCTGAAGACCCTATGGGTAGAAAATTTTTTTGGTTTACCGAAGTACCTCTGGAACCTGCCGAAGAAGGCACCGATAGATACGCCATCGAAAACAATCTGGTATCACTCACACCATAAGGCTGGATCTGACGGATGAATCACAACTCGTGAAACTTTCGGGGATGAATATTTTTAAAGATCGATAATCAATTGAAATTGAGTGGGTGGGGTAAATAATTCCTAGATGTTGTACAGAATTCTACAATTATGAGAAGATCTACTTCATACGCACTTCCTTTCAATTTTATGCTTTTAGCAATTCTAAAATTTAAATTTTAGTCAGAAAAAAATCTCCACACGCATAGTAAAAGTCACCTTATGCCAGATCTAACCTCAGTTAGAGAATAATCAGATCCTCTTCTGGACTACCTACTTCCAGGATCCCGAATCAACAAACTGAAATAAATATTTACCAAGGTAACCAAAGAAATATTACAGGTTCGGTTTTAGTAGTCTGAAAGACAAAGCCAACCAACTCTTATGACAACCCCACATCAACCCTACTTTTCAAGAATTTTGGATACAGTTGGGCATACTCCTTTAATTAGATTAAACAGACTATTTCCAAAAAGTCAACAAAAGATTTTTGCAAAAATGGAATCCTTCAATCCCGGGGGAAGTATCAAAGACCGCACATCGCTACAACTTATCACCCATGCGATGGAAAACGGGAAATTAAATAAAGGAGATACAGTAGTGGAATCCAGCTCTGGGAATATGGCTGTTGGATTAGCCCAAACTTGCAAATATTTCGGTCTAAAATTAGAAGTAGTAGTAGATCCAATGGTAAATGGCCAGAATATTAAAATTATTAAAGCCTATGGAGGCAAAATAAATTTTGTCCAATCCCCTGCCACAGAAGGAGGATATTTACAAGCCCGGCTGGATAAAGTTCAAGAAATATTGGCTTCCAATCCCAGAAGCATCTGGACCAATCAATATGGAAATCCTCAAAACCCTGCCGCTCACTGGCAGACTATGCATGAAATAATCAAGGATCTAGGCAAGCCACCAGATTACCTTTTTGCAGCCACCAGTACGTGTGGGACATTGATGGGCTGTGCTGAATATATTAAAAAGAACGACCTGAAAACAAAAGTGATCGCAGTAGATGCTGTGGGCAGTGTAATATTCGGAACTGCGCCGGGAGATAGAAAAATCCCCGGACATGGAGCCAGTAGGAAATCACAGTTTCTACGGAGAGAATCAATTTACGATGTAGTCCATGTCAATGACCAAGAATGTGTCACAGGATGTCATAGACTTCTTGATTCTGAAGCGATACTATGTGGTGGATCCTCTGGCGCAGTAGTCTCGGCTGTGCAAAAGCTAGCTCCAATTTTCCCAGATGGAGCCACCATCGCCATGATTTTATGCGACAGGGGAGAGAGATATCTTGATACAATCTATAATGAGGATTGGGTAAAAGAAAATTTTACCCAGCTTGAAAAAGTTCTGGTCTAACTATTATCCAGTTTGTCACTAAAAAACCATCAAATGACCGAAAAGACTATTACAAAAAGAATCGCTATAGTCGGCTTAGGGCCAAAAGGTCTCTATGGACTAGAGCGATTGCTAGCTAATCTAGCGCTTCTGGAAAAATCTAGTCCCGTAGAGATCCATCTATTCAACAAATCAGATTCTTTCGGTGCTGGAGATATTTACCATCCAGCCCAGCCGTCTTACCTATTGATGAACTATGTAAATGGCTACATCAACATGTGGTCTGAGCAAAATCCAAAACCCATAGTTCCAGAACCAAAATCATTTATCGATTGGTTGCAAAATCACTCGGAAGAATTTCCAGATGCAAATGCTTTTTCTTTTTCATCACGTAGCATGGTGGGCAAATATCTTTCAGAAGGATTTGAAGAACTTTTGAATGCATGTCCACCAGGTGTCTCTATCCTAAAGCACGTTGGCGATGTGTTGGATATTCAGAAAGATGAGGAGAACTACAATGTCGTATTCAGAAATTCTGTCACTAGGTCAAACAGAGAATTCCAAGGCTTTCAACATATTCTTATAGCGTCTGGACACCCATGTGTCAATGATCCAGAGGCTCTTTCTCAGCCTCATCATGTAGATTTCATTTACCCTGTTGATCAGCGCCTTGGACATATTCCTGCGGGAACAAAAGTTGCGATCAAAGGCATGGGATTAACCTTCATTGATGCTGTATTGGCTCTTACGGAAGGAAAAAAAGGGCGGTTTGAAGAGAGTGCAAATGGAAATATTTCCTACATTAAATCCGGCTTGGAGCCAAAAATTATTTATCCTTTTTCAAAGTCTGGTTTACCGATGATTCCGCGAGGAAATACATTCAGCACGACCGCTCATAAGCCAGTTTATTTTCGTGAAGAGTCATTTGAGTATATAGATCCCTTGCATGGAAAATACGATTTCGAGCGGCAGCTTTTGCCATTAATTGAACAGGAATTTACGACACTATTTTATAGCAAAAAGTTTAGCGAAAGGGGTCACGAGCTTTTACTCTACAAAGATTTCACTCAGGTAGAATCACAGATTGAAAGCTTCCACGAACAGTATCCCGAAGTTGAACGCTTCAATTTCCATACGTTTTTAGAAGAACCACTTTCAGACGCGACATTACACGCACGTACACTGGAATTTATTCAGGAAGGTATTCTCGAAGCAGAGATAGGCGTAGAAAATAGCGCATTTGCTGCCACAGCTGACCTGTGGAGACATTTGAGTGATTTTTTCAATGAGCTCTATAAATTCGGCGGACTAAAACCACAATCCCAAAAGATTTTCTTAGAAAAATATGCAGGCCATTTAAATAGAATTTCCTACGGGCCACCGATTGAAAACATGAGAAAAATACTGGCGGTAGCGGAAGCAGGAATTATTGATTTCTCTTTCTCGAAAAATCCACAAGTTTCTATATCCAATTCGTTTTCCCTGACTAACAACGGGACGGAGGTTGCAGTTGCTGACTATTTGGTGGATGCCAGAATTCCGAAGATACAACTTCACCATTGTGCAGGAGAATTGTATGAAAACCTACTGGAGGCTCAGGTCATATTTCCATATGTCAATAGACAAGAGGGGTGCCTTGACTTCAGACCAGGTTGTCTTGCAATCAATGAAAAAGGCCATCCTGTGGATGATTCCGGCCTTGCAAACGAAGCAATTACCTTCGTAGGCACGCCCACCGAAGGACTTACATACGATAATGACACGCTTTCCAGAAAAAGAAATGATTTCGTGAGTGGCTGGGCAAAAGATTTGATGGAAACCATGCTCTCCTTTCAGCAAGAATCCCAATTCAACCCTACCTATAGATGATGGAAAACTCACCTAAACTGACACCTATTACATCTCTATGGATGCACCAACTCATGGAGGAAACGACCGTTTTGAACGAACTCTTTCACAAGTATGGATCTCCTATTAACATTCACCACCCCGACTCTATGGAGGAAAATTACAATTCCTATCAGAAAGTCTTTGAAGAGTTTGATCTCAAGCATAAAATTTTCTTTGCCAGAAAAGCCAACAAGACCAAAGCAGTAGTACAAAAAGCTTACGCTCTGGGAATGGGAATAGATACCGCAAGCTTGCAAGAATATACCCAATGCCTTGACATGGCGATTCCTGCTTCAGAATTGATCGTAACAGCTGCGGTGAAAAACAGGAAATTGGTAGAAAAAGCGGTTCACTATAGCAGTTTACTCATCTTGGACAATGAAGACGAGTGTGAGCTAGTACAGACAGTTGCTGAAGAGCAAAACAAGAAGGCCAGAATTGGCTTTCGCTTAAGTGGATTTTTTATAAATGAAAAAAAGCTATTTAGTAGGTTTGGATTTGACCTATTGACGATTGATGAGTTTGTTACTTCCAATTTTATTGACTCAGATAAATACAACCTATTGGAATACAAAGGATTACATTTTCACTTAAATGGTTATTCTATCGAAGAAAGGGAATATGCCTTAGCTCAATGCCTGGCATTTTCGCAGCTCCTCTCAAAGAAGGGGTTGAAAACAGATTTTATAGATATAGGGGGAGGAATCCTCATGAATTACTTAAAGAATGAGTCGGAGTGGGTTTATTTCAACCAACAGCTCCGCAAAGCAATCAGTAAAAAAACCAGGGAGATTACTTATAAAAACAAAGGACTGGGATTGAAAGTACAAGGTGATGTCTTGCATGGCAAACTAAAAACCTATCCATTCTGGAGTACCGTCACCAAAGGAGATTCTCTACGCAAAATTCTTTCTCATAGAACCCATTCAGGAGAAAGTCTAGCAGAACTTGCCCAAAAACTTAACATAGAAATCCGGATGGAGCCAGGTAGGTCACTCTTAGATCAAGTAGGATTAACTATCGCTAAAGTAGCTTTTCGTAAACAGGACTCTAAAGACAACTGGCTAGTAGGATTGGAAATGAATATGACGCAGATGCTGAGTGGAAGTGCTGATTTTCTACTCGATCCTTTCGTCCTTTACCAAGAAGACTTGGAAGGAGATCCCGTGGAAGTGTATTTTACAGGAGCTTATTGTCTGGAGCGGGATATCTTGCTGAAACGAAAAATAGCCTTATCGAAGCTCCCCAAAGTAGGGGACTTGGTGGTGTTCGTCAATACGGCAGGGTACATGATGCATTTTTTCGAGTCGAGCGCTCATCTATTCCCTTTAGCTACCAATCTAATCTGGAATCGGAATACAGAAAATGGTAAAATAAATTCAGCTCATTTTCAAAATGATGAAACCATCTAAATAGTACTCAAAGGATAGTGAGTCCAATCGACAAAGGCTGGAAAATTTACTCTCACAAAGCTCATGCTTTGCTTGCAATGGATAGTGGAATGAACTTGAACCCGCATTATGCATTAGCAATTCTACGCCACGGCGCTCAAATTATTTCGGTCTTTAATTGCCTCAAAATCAGCCAAAATGGAACGGGAGAACCTGACTGGCTCCGGAGAACCGCTTGACTATCGTCAGCAGCGAGAAGTGAACTTGGAACAAGCCAAATCAGTGGTTCGAAGTGTCAAATACAAATCGAGCTTTATTGTGTTGATGGTTTCGGCTCATTTTCATAAGCTTTATGATAGATCTAAAGACCTGGAAGTACAAAAGTATCTGGAGGACACTAATTCCTCCTGTGATGAAATCATACTCCATCTTGGATTACAAAAAGATGAGGTATCCCAATGCTTTCAATTTCTTAAATTTTGTGATGATCTATCACTTTTCTTTTGTCAAAATGACATCGAAAACCACAAAGATCCGGTAGAAATCGATCCAAATACTGGGCAAGAAAAGATATACTTATCCCAACTTTCCAATGGAGAATTACTCGTATCTCAACGATTCGATTGGATCCAATTTGGAAGCTTTGTAAGCTGGTAAATATCCAGACATCAGTCCAACGAAAATACAGATTACAAAGGCTACTATCATCCAAAGCCAAGGAATGAGGAATCCGCCTACTCCAATGACTAATGCGATTACATTGCCGATAGAGATCCCTAAAATCACACCCATGACTCCTCCCAAAATACAGATCATTATAGCTTCTAGGAGGAATTGCTGCCTGATTCTAAGCGGCGTAGCTCCTAAAGCCTTCCGAATACCTATCTCTCTTGTACGCTCGGTTACAGAGACGAGCATGATATTCATCAAACCTATGGAAGCTCCCAGCAGGGTGATAAAACCGATCCCAAAACCACCCATTCTTAGATAGCCGGCTACTTCTTCCAGACTTTCCGCCACAGATTGGCTTTTTGTCAAGTCAAAGGAATCCTCCTGCGCTACTCTATCTTGGCGAATCTCCCTCATCATACCGACTGCCTGTCCCATTTCATATTCTATCCGCTCCGGACCTGATGCTACTCCTGTAATATTATAGTTAAAATTACCTCTTGTATCCAGGCGGCTAGCATTTTCTATTGGAATTAGAATCTGTCTGTCTGCTCCTTGATCTGGCCCCATTCCCCCTTGCTTTTCGAGAATACCCACGATTGTATATGGTCTGCCTAATACAGTGATTTTTTGATTTAAGGGATCTTCATTTGCTTCAAAAAGTGTAGTTCCCAGCTCTTTACCGATTATGCAAACATTATAGCCATTTTGAATTTCCATGCTACTGAAATTCCTGCCAAATTCAAGTTTTTTAGCTTTGATCGTCAAATAGTTATCATCACCCCCTTGAACACGGACATTTGGATTGGTCTTTTTAGACCCCCTCTTAATTTCTGCTGATCCAGTCACCCAGGTATAGACCGTAGAAATACCAACACTACTGTATTTCTCTTTGAAATTCATCACTTCTCGAAAGCTAAGTTTTGGATAAATTTTCTCTGTTTTACCATCTTGAATCGCTCGGCCTCCGCTGTATCCTTTGTTTCTGATATCAAAGGAATTCGCTCCCAAACCAGAAAAACTATCTGCTATTTGAGTTTTAATCCCGTCAATGGCGGTAAGCATACCGACAAGGGAGGAGATACCTATGGCAATGATGGCACCTGTTAGGATGGTGCGCAACAAATTAACTTTTATGGAGCGTACCGCTTCACGTACGTTTTCGATCAAATTCATAGTATGTTCGTAATAGAACGGATTTTAAGTGCAATTGCGACTAGATAAGTCAAGTATAAATAATAACAAGGAAAATGACTATTCGTCTAAAAAAATTAAGATCTACTCAATGAATTCTATCTCCACGGACGGCAAGATCATTCATCACTTCAGCCTCATAACTCAACCATTCCTGCCATCTTTCATTCACTTTGGCCGGATCTTGATAGGTTCTAGCCAGCTCGATAAAAGTAACGTAATGTCCTGCCTCAGATATCATCAGTTCATAGTAAAACTTCTGTAGCTCCTGATCTTCCAGATGAGTAGAAAGTAACTTAAATCGCTCACAACTTCTTGCTTCAATCAAGGCATTCATCAGCAATTGCTCGGTGAGTTGCTGAATTCTACTACCGCCTTTTTTCACAAAACCAGTTAGCTGAATGACGTATTCATCTTTTCTGGGAAAGCCGAACTTCAAACCTCTCTTACGAATCTGCTCCAGTACACGCTCAAAATGCCCCCATTCCTCGCCCACAATTGGAGTCAGTGTATCGACCAACTCCTCTAGGTCATTGAATCTCAAAATCAGACTGATGCAGGAAGAAGCAGCCTTTTGCTCGCAATAAGCATGATCGGTCAATACATCTTCCAGTTGCATCTCAGCTATCCCAACCCATCTGGGATCTGTGGGCAGCTTCAAGTGCAACATCTTCTGTTTGGTGCTTTCCTCCCAACTCATCATTAATCAAATAAATACCAGGTGATTCCCAAATCAATGAATGACTTGTAACCCGTGTAATCCGGAGTCACAAAATAACCCTCCTTATTCATCAAGCCACTATTGAGGTGATTGTATTTCAGCAAAACTCGCGTACGATTGATACGAAAGTCGAGGAAAATATCAGCAACCGGATAGGCATAAACATTGAAATCATTCTGCAGATGAAATTGCTGGGTGGAAGGAAAATATGCCTCAGCATAATAATCCGAATGATATCGAACATCAATGCCCAGTTGGACATAGACATTCTCATTAAACATGGGACTGTCAAAGTAAAACTTAGTGTTGCCGTAGAGTTTTGGAATTCTAAAATTATCACCTGACTCTCCTGAAATTTGAGTGAATATCACCTCGGTATCCCATTGAAATTTCTGGCCAATTCTTATGCTCGACTTCAAACCGGGAATCAACATAAAAGCTTCTCCGCTAGCCTGCTCTGCCATTCGGTCTTTATTGAAAAAGATATAGTTATTGATGCGGTTGATTGTCAGCGAAGGTCTGAGCTGTATTTTATTGAAATCTATCTTAAAAACACCTCGTACCTGATCCACACCTATATTACCAAACTCATTATCCCATTGGTAGTGATTCCCATAATACAGTTGCTGCATGGCCGTAGGCTTATAAACCGCCTTGGTATAGTCCACTTCCAGCCAAGGAGACACAAACAAACCATGAAGCCTGAAAGCTCCTGGAATCAGGTATTCTCCATCCGCACTGATAGACCATTTCTCAGAAATCTTCCCAATCAGCTCCCCTCCCAAATAAACTTCATTGAAGCTGTTATTCGCTTTATCCGGATAAAACGTGCTTTTCATCCGCCCCGCACGAAACTTTGCGTGAGCATTGTAATAGAACCCTTTGAAACTGCCTTTGAAACCAACTTCGTTGCCCCATTCTTTGAAATCACTGTAATTCCTTGTGGTATCCGACTGAGTATTATTCACTGCTGCGTTGTGCCGAGTACTAGGGTAGAAAAGTGAATCCCTTCTTGTCAATGCCGCCGATAAGGTGAAGTCCTTGTTCTTATGCTCAAAAATATGGTAAATCTGCAGCTCATCACGGACGCTGTACTCGTGATAAAAACGATATTCCTGACGCAGATCACTCGCTTGCGTATTGCTCAGCCATACTTTAGCGTCTTCATAAGTGAAATACACTGAAGTGGTATCCTCCTCCGGAGGAATGATGCCTCCTATCTCATTCACTTTGTGGAGCATTCTAGAGAAATTCCCCAAAAACCAATACTTCCCGTTTTCTGAGCGATAATTGGTATGTAAAGAATAGGAATTTTGAACTGTCATGTTATCATCTCGTGCATTCGGATTCAGCGTCTTTCGTGCGCGTATGGTATGTAGATTAAAGCCTACATTCCATCTAGGGTTTATATTCCGGGCAAATGCTAGATCCAGCATATTCCGTTGACCTCCCCCAAAAAAAGCAGACATCTCCGTGAAGGGCGATTTGGTATCAAAATACTTGTTGTTTTCTGGAGCGTGGTAATACAAATCATAAACAGAGAACCCAGCTCTAGTTCCGATCACATCAGGGATTTCATAGAAAATTGGCTTAGTTGCACTACCAATATTTCCCAGATCCTGATACTTCCAGTTACTTTTGGCTACTGGGTCATAATTATGAAAATTATTCAAAGCAGTATCCTGCGGATAAAGAATCAGATTGTTTCGCTTAATGTCTTTTTCGAAAAAGTACAAACTCGTCTTGGGACCATAAACCATCCTGGTACTATCATCCAATAAGGACCTTCTTCCTATAGATTCCTCCTCCTCCCCTGGATCAACTAATTCTCCATTTTGCTGTTGACCCGTATTTTGGCGTGTAGGAGGTACAGTACGCTGCGCAAAAGCGAAGTGAACACTTGCGATGCTGAGGAAAAATATAAAACAGAGTAACCGTTTATTCACTTAGATATTGTCCTTTTTGAAGACCTTTTGTTGGATTAGTTGTACCAAAGCTAACTCGTCAGCTGGTGAAAACCTCACCTCTATGGGTAGCACAAAAATCGGAATTTCTTCCAGAAATCCCTTGGGTACATCGGATTTAACTTTCACCGCATCTTTTTCAGTCGTCAGCACAACGGGGTTTTGAGCCGCATGTTGCTTATAAACAGTACGGACTTTATCAAAATCAACCTGTGAATAATCATGGTGGTCTGGATAGCTCAGTACTTCTAGCAAGTCATATTTTTCACTTACGTAATCTATCAGCGGCTGATCATTTGCCAACCCTGTTAGCAGTATGATTTTGGGTGAAAAAGATAGGGAAAGCAGCATTGGCTCAGGTTTACCATAATAAATGGATGAAAAAAGCACGAGAGTATTTGGCCGACTATAAGAAGCTACGAGGCTTGCAATGCTAGTTTTCTCAGGGCTATTTAAATCTTCTGGGCATTTCGTTACCACGATTACATCTGCTCTTTTGGCTCCAACTCTACTTTCTCTGAGTCTACCCATGGGCAAAAGAAAATCCGAGGAAAAAGGCTTCTGATAGGTAGTCAAAAGAATATTCAAATCCCCATTAACATAGCGATGTTGGAAGGCATCGTCTAAAATAATCAGTTCGGGCACATCTGATTTTGAGGCTATTTCCTTCAGTGCTTTCACTCGATCTTCACCTACGAATACCGAAATCTCTTTTCCAAACTTTTGATAAATCTGAAATGGCTCATCACCGATTTCCTCAGGGAAAACTTGCGAAGTAGCCGTTAGAAACCCTTTCGTTTTTCTTCCATATCCTCTGCTTAGTGTTGCCAAACGCTTCTCTTTACGAAGCATTCGAATCAAAAATTCCACCATAGGAGTTTTGCCAGTCCCACCCACACTCAGATTCCCTACTACGATACTTGGAATCGGCGAAAAGACACTATTCAGCCAGCCCAAGTCGAAAAACCAATTCCGAAGTGTCATGACCAAATCGTACAATAAAGCAAAAGGATAAAGTAAAAAAGCGTACCAGCGCATTCCAGAATTACTATTTTTGATCAAATAAACAGAAAAATTATGGGATACAAGATTAGCGATGTGATTTCCTATCTCGAGCAAATCGCCCCTCCATCCTATCAGGAGTCATACGATAACGCTACTTTGATCACAGGAAATAGAGACTCAGAAGTGTCGGGTATAGTCTGCTCGCTGGACTGTATAGAAGCCACCGTAGAAGAAGCGATAGAACTGGGAGCTAACATGATTGTAGCTCATCACCCGATTGTTTTTAAAGGACTTAAAAGCTTTACAGGAAAAAATTATGTAGAGCGCACAGTAATTAAAGCAATCAAAAATGATATCGCTATCTATGCCATTCACACTAATTTAGACCATGTAGCTCACGGTGTGAATAAGAGGATTTCAGATCTATTGGAACTTCTGGACACCAAGATTTTACAGCCAAAAAAGCAATTACTATGCAAACTCGTTTTTTTCGTCCCAGAACCAGAAAAAGATAAGGTCCTCCAGGCTGTCTTTACTGCTGGTGCGGGAAAGATTGGCGAATACGCTAATTGCTCATTTCAGGTAAAAGGTACTGGGACATATACCCCTTCGGCAAAAGCAAATCCGACCATTGGCGAACGCGAAAAAGCACACGAAGAGCAAGAGATTCGAATAGAAGTATTGGTTTCCAATCATGCACTTCCAAAAGTCCTACAAAAGTTGCGCGAAGTGCATTCTTATGAGGAAGTAGCTTACTATGTGCACCCTCTTGAAAATGAAAATCAAGAAGTAGGCGCAGGAATGATTGGTAGGCTTCCACAGGAAATGGAAAGCGAGGAATTTTTGGATTACCTCAAGGCCAAAATGAACCTGGACGTAATCAAACATACACGGCTAATCTCCCGAAAAATAAAAAAAGTAGCCGTTTGTGGTGGAGCGGGAATTTTCCTACTCAGCGATGCGAAAAGAGCAGGAGCAGATGCCTTTGTGACTGCCGATGTGAAATACCACGAGTTTTTCGATGCTGACGGGAAATTAATTCTATGTGATATCGGGCATTACGAGAGTGAAATTTTCACAAAAGAATTGCTCTGGGAGTTTTTGTCACAAAATTTCCCTAATATTGCACTCTATTTGACAAAAGTAGTTACAAATCCCTCATCCTACCGATAGTACATGGAAAGTACAGTAGCACAGAAACTCGAAGCTATTCACAACCTTCAACTTTTAGATTCAAAACTAGACGCCATCATCAAAGTTCGCGGAGCTCTTCCAGAAGAGGTTCAGGACTTAGAAGATGAAATTGCTGGGTATGAAACTCGATTGGAGAAATTTCAAAGTGAAATAGATTCTTTTGAAAATGAAATAAAGGCGCTTAAAGAAAGCATCAAGGACTCTGAAAAACTGATCAAAAAGTACCAGGAGCAGCAGATGAATGTTCGCAACAACCGCGAATATGATGCTATCACCAAGGAGCTTGAACTTCAGGATTTAGAGATTCAGGTTGCTAAGAAAAAGATCACCGAAGCTGGTTATAGAATTGACACCAAAAAGGTGGACTTGGAAGATTTAAGTACTGTGAAAAAAGATCGCCAGAAAGATTTGGAACAGAAA
The DNA here is from genome assembly GCF_035156415.1 of Algoriphagus persicinus. NCBI lineage: Bacteria > Pseudomonadati > Bacteroidota > Cytophagia > Cytophagales > Cyclobacteriaceae > Algoriphagus > Algoriphagus persicinus. The sequence continues at coordinate 173,673 of NZ_JAYEEY010000005.1, read as the reverse complement.
AACAGCGAATTGACTTCGATTGTATCGGAAAGCGAATCTGATGAAGCGAAACTTAGCAATGATCGTGAAAAAGCCACCAAGAAAGTTGACGACCGACTTCTAAAATCTTACACCAAAATCAGAGCTAACGCCAAGAATGGTCTAGCGGTGGTATTGGTAAAAAGAGGTGCTTGCGGCGGATGCTTCAATACTGTTCCTCCACAAAGACAAGCTGACATTCGCGAGAAGAAAAAACTCATCGTTTGTGAGCATTGCGGGAGAATCCTAGCCGGTGTAGAAGATGAGATCGTCGAAGAAGTAGCACCAAAGAAAAAAAGAGCGACTAAGGCAACTAAAGCATCCAAAGCTTAAGTCAAAACCTTACATTTCTATAGTTAAAAAGAAACCCCGGATTCATTCGGGGTTTCTTTTTATCCAGCTTTTTTGTTTTCAACACATTTATTTTTCTATATTGAGAGCTATGAAAAGTCTTGGAATTCTAATCATCACCCTATTTATCTCTCTTTCGGTCTTTGCAAAAGAGACTGAATCCAAAACTTTTTTGGTACTATTTAAGTCAAAGGAATTAAAATCACTGAATACCTCAATGAAGGACATCCAGTCCCAATTTCCTTCTGCTTTCAAAACCAGGAGTTACTCAGGAAATTCGGAGCTGGCGCTGATTATCGACATACCAACATGTGAATTAGACGCTTGCTTTCTAGGTCAATTTTTAGTTTCACTAGATAAAGGTGAAGATATGAAGCTTCAAGAAATTGCTTTTCGTCTTATCGACATGACCGCCAACAAAAAGACATTGGACACTTACTTATCGGCTTTTGAAGCCAGTCAGAAAAAAGAGAAGAACGATAAGCGAAATACTACAGCTCCATAAGGTGCTCGGTATCGTTTCTTTTCAGCAATTCAAAAGTCCCATCTTCCTTACATTCCAAGAGATACAGGCAAAGATTTTTATGCTCAAACATATCCATGTGACATAAATCCTGCTTCATAATCAAGCTTAAAAAGATCCGCATCGCACGTCCGTGCATGCACACCAATATAGTCTCTCCAGGCCCTGATATAATCGCATCGATTCCTCGCTGCATACGCTTGGCTACGAGGTTTGGGCTTTCTCCACCTGCAATACAATAATCTAGATTTCCCTGCTGCCATTGATCCAGCATATGCTGATAATAATGACTTTCTTCAGGCGACATAGGAAGTCCTTCGTAATCTCCCCAGGAAATCTCATTAAGGTCTGTAGTAGAAATGGCGGGAATACCTAAGTCCAAAAAAGACTGAATTGATTGTTTCGTACGCTGAAGGCCTGTGTAGTATGCCTGATCAAATGGAATATTTTTATATGCCTCAAAAAATGCCGCGGCCTGCTTTCTTCCATTCTCATTGATCGGCGCATCTATTCCACTTCCCTGCACTACGCCTTTAAGGTTGAAATCAGTTTGTCCGTGCCTAACTAAGTAAATTTTTTTTCGATTCAAGATTATCTATTTTTGTCTCCGCCCCAAAGAAAACTCATTTACTTTAAAATACATGGTATTCTCCCAAAAGCCTTCATTGGATCAAATCAACCAAAACGGAAGAAACACAATGACTGATCATTTGGGAATTGTATTTACAGAATTCGGCGATGACTTCCTCAGTGCTACTATGCCCGTGGATGAGAGAACAAAACAACCCATGGGCTTGTTACACGGGGGAGCCAATGTAGTTCTGGCCGAGACACTTGGGAGCGTAGCATCTTCTCTCACTATTGACTTGGAAAAACAAATCTGTGTAGGCTTGGAAATAAACGCAAATCACATCAAAGGCGTTAAGTCTGGATTGGTCACAGGAATCACCAAACCAATCCATATTGGGAAAAGCACTCAAGTCTGGGAAATAAAAATCACAAACGAACAAGGTCAACTCTGCTGTATCAGCCGAATTACCATGGCTATTTTAGATAAAAAGCAATGAATACCGAAGTATCAACTAACCACACCCAAACAGACATAATTCATCTTTTACTGCAACTAGGACTTACCTCAGGTGGCTCTTTTGCTCTTTGGCGAAAGCCTAAATCCAACACTCTTGAAATTGTAATGGATGAAGCTGACCGACCTCTAAAAGTCGATCTTAGCTTGGACGAATTGGAGCCTGGGTTCATTGTCCATCCTTTTGCTGATCAAGTGGACGAAAAAGCGTATTACATAAAAGCCAGCAAACATCTTTCATTTGATCTAAATCTCCCATTTGACGAAGATGAGCTGCCGGAATGGGCCATAATCCAGTTTGAAAATCAAGGCTCCCTTTCACAGCAGAAAATCAGTGAATTGCTGCTAAACCAAACACTCACGAGTAAAAGCCCACCCTCAAGTCTCAGTGAAGACAAAGCACATTTTCTTCAATTGGTAGAAATGAGCATTCAGGCAGTTCGTGAAAAACATCTGGAAAAAGTAGTCCCTGCCAGAACCAAAACAATTGACATTCCTGAAAATTTTAATCTAGGATGCACAATTTTAAGTCTAATAAAATCCTATCCAAATTCTTTCGTCAACTTTTTCCATATTCCAACTATTGGAACCTGGATGGGAGCGTCTCCGGAGACCTTAATAGAAACCAAAGGTGATATTTTCCAGACAATGTCGCTGGCAGGAACTCAACCGGCTACAGGTGATAATCCTTTGAAAACCGTAGCTTGGACTCAGAAAGAAATTGAAGAGCAAGCGCTAGTAAGTAGGTATATAGTTTCATGCTTCAAGAAAATAAGACTAAGAGAATACGAAGAACATGGCCCAAAAACTGTGTTGGCTGGAAATCTCTTACATCTAAGGTCTGACTTCAGAATTGACATGCAAGCCACAGGTTTTCCGCAACTTGGCTCAATTATGCTAAACCTTCTTCATCCTACTTCCGCAGTCTGTGGTATGCCTAGAAAAGAATCACATGATTTCCTCCAAGAATTTGAAGGCTTTGACCGTTCCTTCTTTTCGGGTTTTTTAGGTCCTGTTAACATTCAAGGCGAAACCTCCATATATGTAAATTTGAGAACCGCCTCTTTAGTGAAAAATAAAGCTATTCTCTATGCGGGAGCTGGTGTAACCGAAGATTCTGATCCGGAAAAGGAATGGGAAGAAACAGAACTTAAATGCCAGATCATTGGTAAATTCATTCAAAATCCAAGCGTTTGATTCTCCCTCAGATCACTGACTTAGTAGCCATTTGTGCCAAGAAAGGCATTGAAAATGCCATCCTTTCACCTGGTTCACGCTGTGCACCTTTGACGCTTGCTTTTGCCCGGCATCCTCAAATTCACACCAGAACTATATCTGACGAGCGCTCAGCTGCTTTCATTGCTCTGGGAATGGCTCAGCAATTGGAGCAACCGGTAGCACTTGTCTGTACGAGTGGTTCCGCAGCCTTGAATTATTACCCAGCAATTGCAGAAGCTTTTTTTCAGCAAATCCCATTGCTCGTCTTGACGGCAGATCGACCTGCAGAATGGATTGACCAATACGATGGACAGACCATTTTCCAACCTGATGTGTATGGAAAACATGTGAAAGGAAGTTTTCAATTACCTGATATCGCATCCAATCCTGATCAACTGTGGCATTCATCCAGAATTGTAAATGAAGCAATCAATCTCGCCAAACAATTTCCGGCAGGGCCAGTTCATATCAATATTCCACTTAGAGAGCCCTTTTACCCAGAAAAAGGAGAAACGCTTATTTTCCCTGAAAAGCCGCGGGTATTTAATTTATTGAAAAGCAAAACCCAACCTACCGATGAATCTCTCATCAAGCTCAAAAACAGACTGGAAATAGTCCAAAGAATCCTAATTATTCCTGGTCAGCAAAGACCTGACTTACATATTCAGGCCTTGTTAGATCAGCTTGCCACGCATCAAAAAGTAGTAATCGTCGCAGATACAATTAGCAATCTCCAGTCTGATCAGACGATCACATTGCATGACCATTGGCTGGGAAGTCAAGAATTCTCAAACAGTCTAAAGCCAGATTTGATTATTAGTTTTGGCAAGTCCATTATCTCAAAATCACTCAAGCTATTCCTCCGAAGCACGCAGGCATCACATTGGCATATTCAATCCGATGGGAATGCAAAGGACACCTATCAGCGACTAACAAGGAACATAGCCACTTCTCCAATCTTTTTCCTCAAATGGCTTGTCCAAAACCTTGGTCACCAAGACACGGAATATTATCAGTCATGGCATTCTCTGGAAAAATGTGTATCCTCCAATCTGTCTCCGATCTTACAGAGAGAATACTTCGGGGAATACCCTGCTCTAGCCTATTGCTTGAATAAAATACCAACTACCTCAAAAATCCATGTAGCCAATAGCATGGCTGTCCGCTATTTGAATATGCTCGGGAAAAGAGGTCAGGAAGTAATCTGCAATCGAGGGACTTCAGGAATCGATGGATCCAATTCCACGGCAGTGGGATGTACTTTTACCACCAAAGACATCGTGACATTGATTACAGGAGACATGGCATTCTTCTATGATCGTAATGCTTTTTGGCACAATTATACTATCCCTAACCTTCGGGTTATCTTGCTGAATAATCATGCGGGAGGAATCTTCCGATTGATCGACGGTCCTGCAAACCAGCCAGAATTAGAAGAGTTTTTTGAAACCAAACAGACATTGACTGCTAATCATTTGGCGACAGAGTTTGGATTCTTTTATTCCAAAGTGGTGAATCAAGAGGAACTGGAAGCTTCGCTAGAAGACTTTTATGAAGATTCGCTTCATCCTAAAATCCTGGAAATTGAGACTTCAAGTACTAAAAATTCAGAGATTTTGAAAGAAGTAAAGGAGAAAATCAAAACTGAGCTTCGGTCGATAAATTAGGATTAGTAGAGCTAACTTTCAACGTGTTTTTAGAATACCTATTCAAGAAATACAATAATCCTATTTCAAAAATATAAATGGTAAAGGGAGCTAAAATTTGACCTATAAAAGAAAGTATCAAAAACCCAGACACCATTCCCAATATTCCGATTGGCTTTAAACCAAAACTCTCGATTATCCTAAGTTTGCTCAAATTATACCCCAGTAAAACATAACCCATTCCCCAAAAGATAATACTAGGAATCATGTAAAAGATTTCATGCTGAAGATTATCATCTAAAATTACAATCATGGAATATGAATAGGCTATCAATCTAGCAATCAGCAAGAAAAAGACTGACATACTAATAACATTATTACCATAAAATTGGCCTATTTTCAGAAAAGGCCACATAAAAATGAAGTAACAAACAAAGATTCCGATCTTAAATGGAATATAAATCCCTCCTGAAATAGAATCGGCGATATACTTAATATCTAACGGTATTTCTATAAGGGTTAGGATTAGGTATAAACTTCCGGCAAAAAGAACAATTGGGGAGAATTTTATACCTAATTCCTTTTCTTGTGTTTGATTATAATTTTGGGAATACTTTATCTCCTCTACCTCAAAATCAATTTCCAAAGCCTCAAAAAGCGTTTTAATCGTATGGCTCCTCGGAGTTACATCACCTGCTTCAATCCGCTGGATAGTCCGCACATTCAGGTTGCACTTTTCGACCAACTCCTCCTGTGTCAGGCCTTTTGCCTTTCTGCTTTCATATATTTTCTTGCCAAGTTCAGGTTGCTTCATTTTGTATATACTTTGATTAACCATGGCAATTACTATTATTGAAATTAAACTTAGGACGTAATAGGCTCGGCTTTAACCCGACATTTGCCCGTCGATTAGGTTTTTTGCTAAAGTAGCAAAAAAATAGACTTAGATCTTAGTAAATACAATGATCCTAGTTCTTGTTGGAAATAGAAAAGTCATAACAAAAAATGTAGAGATTTTGGATTAAATAGAAGCAAAAATCAAGACTGTAATTCAGCAGTAAAAGTAGAATCGGGAGAAGAAGTTCCCCCGATTTTATTGATTCCCCAGATCAGAAACCCAAGTTCTCCTATCTCAAAAAGAGTCAATGGAATCAAGCCGAATAAAGCGCCGACCACTGAAAAAATCATAACTCCAGACACAACCCCCAATGCTCCGAGCACTTGCAGGATGTTAGACCAGAGATTTTTATAACAAAGAAATCCAGCTCCCATAAATCCGTAGGCTAAGCCAAAGCATCCTAATTTTACAAAATAATAATCCGATAGACCAAAGCTATCTACTTTTAATGAAATTAAATCAATTACAATCCAAAGTGCATTCGCTGCGAGCATCACCCAAAGGGCGATTTGAAGAATTTTGTTAGGAAAGATAGTAGCCATTTTGATCAGTCCGAAAATGAAAAGTGAGAAAGTAATTAATACTCCCACTTTGACCAACCCAAAATTCACGGAATTCACCATTCCTCCCTCAATCGCCTCTATCTCCATACTTATTTCAAAATAAGAAAGAAAGAAGTAGATCAATCCAGTACCAAAACCCATATAAAGCCATGTCAATTTTGGTTTGGCATTCTCAATAGACGCACTTACTTCCCATTCTTTCCAGTCCATCCCCAAAGCTTCAAACAGGGCTTTGATCGTATAGCTTCTAGGAGTTACTTCTCCTGCTTCGATCCGCTGGATCGTCCGCACATTCAGGTTGCATAATTCGACTAACTCCTCCTGAGTCAGTCCTTTTGCCTTTCTCATCTCAGAGATTTTCTTGCCAAGTTCTGGTTGTTGCATTGTAAATAGTTTTTGATTAACCATGGCAATTTCTATGATTGGAATGTGACAAAGGACGAAATGGACTAGGTTTTGACCCGACATTTGCCCGACATTTGAGTTTAGAGCTCAAATTAAGGCTTTTGATTTATAATTATTATAAAACAGGAACTATGATTTATCAGCTGTAGGTGGGCTATTTATTTGAAGGAATTCCCCCACCTTGAGGGCTAAGGAGATCTTGTCAAATTGACTGGTCACTGAAGTGTACGTTTTTGCAGTTTCACCCTATTGATATCTGATTGGTAGCATATTCAATTTGAGTAGAACCAGAAGCGAAACAATAAGGAATGTACCAATAGCTCCAACGACATTGATGTACTTTTGGGCCTTTAGAGGCTTCATGATAAATTTTTGAAGTATCCAAAACAGCAAGTAACCTATAATTCCACCAGACGTATTGGTAAGCAGATCTGTGATATCAAATGTTCCAAATCTAAATGCATACTGCAGCCCTTCTAACATTAAACTGATCAGAAAAAAGAAAAAAAGCTTAATAGCGAAAGCCTTATTTCTAAATAAAACTCCACCATAAATGCCCAGCGGAATAAAAATCACCACATTCAAAATGGTTTCCATTATGCTATAATAGCCATTAGCAAAAGGGATCAAGTTGATTTTCCGCTCTTCCATATAAGAAAACTGCACACCTAGCTTTAGCAAAATGATCCAACCCAAGACGATCAAATAAATAAGTAATAAAGTTTTTGTCAGCCTGTCAATAGTGCTTTGAGCCTTCTCCATTCTAGTTGTTTTGAATTACCATCATAATCGAATTTGCAAAAATTATTGTTCAGGAAATCACGAATATCTTTTTTTCTACAGTAGCGGCAAAACTTGCTTCAATGCAGGATTTCTGTTCTCCTCTTTTTTTTTGCAGAAAGCTCCGTGAATTGCGCAATATTCGGAATTTCCATAAAGCGTACATTAAGTTGGTAACCTTCCTTCAGCGAAGACGGGACTATAGCCACACCCATCCCATTTTCTACCATTTTAAATATCGCCAAGGCATGACATAATTGATATCTAAGCTTATCATCAATACATGATATCTTTGTCAAGACCCTGAATCTAAACCCAACTATGATGAACACTTTCCAATATGGCCAAGACCATCTTACAGTAGGCACAGCCTTGCAACTCGCAAGAGAAGAAATAAAAGGTGAAATAAGTTTAGTGACCCGCAATAAAGTTCAGGCATCTGCTCTTGCAGTTGCCCATATTGCCAGAGGAGAAAAGGCTGTCTACGGTATCAATACAGGTTTTGGGCCTCTTTGTACGAGTAAAATCTCCGCAGCTGACACGCAGACTTTACAAGAGAATCTACTAAAAAGCCATGCTGTTGGATTGGGAGAACCCGTTCCATTTGAAATCTCAAAACTGATGCTGGTATTGAAACTCCATGCTTTGGCCCAGGGATTTTCGGGAATCAGACTAGAGGCACTGGATCGTATGTTATGGATGTTGGATAATAAGGTAATTCCTATGGTTCCGATTCAAGGTTCAGTGGGAGCTTCCGGTGATCTGGCACCACTTTCACATTTATTTTTACCGCTGTTAGGTTTGGGGAAAGTGCATTTTGAAGGGGCTATTCAAGCTACATCTTCCGTCTATGAAAAGTTGGAAATGACAGCGCTCTCTCTTGGCCCAAAGGAAGGTTTGGCCCTAATTAACGGCACTCAGTTTATGGGGGCATATGGAGTAAAAGTCGTGGATCGTTTACATAATTTGCTCGTCCATGCGGACATTACCGGCGCCATGATGATCGAAGGATTGATGGGTTCAATCCAACCTTTTTCTGCTGAATTGCATCAATTAAGGCCATTTGCAGGAAATAAACATGTAGCGCAGACTATTCTGAATTTATTGAATGAATCCGAAATCGTGAATTCCCATTTGAATTGCGCACGGGTTCAAGATCCCTATTCTCTGCGATGTATGCCACAGGTTCACGGGGCTTCCAGAAATGCCTGGCTTCACCTGAAAGATGCCATCGAAATCGAGATCAATTCCGTGACGGATAATCCAGTCGTTTTCAGCGAAGATCATACTATTTCCGGAGGAAATTTTCACGGACAGCCCATTGCGTTGCCATTGGATTATGCCTGTCTTGCCGCCTCAGAATTGGGAAACATCTCCGATAGAAGAATCTATCTTTCCTTGGAGGGTGATACTCCCGGAGTTCCCAAATTACTTTTGAAAGAGACGGGGTTGAACTCAGGTCTGATGATCCCGCAATACACCTCGGCGGCTTTGGCTTCTGAGAATAAAGGACTTTGTTTTCCTGCATCTGCCGACAGTATTCCAACCTCCTTGGGACAAGAGGATCATGTAAGTATGGGATCCATTGGTGCGAGAAAAGCTTTGCAAGTCATCGGCAATGTGGAGAAAATTCTGGGAATTGAGCTATTTTATGCTGCTCAAGCGATGGATTTCCATGCCCCACTCAAATCGGGCAAAGTGATGACAGCCATTCACGAACATGTAAGAAAAAGCATCACACCGGTTATTAATGACAGAGTAATGACCGAAGATATGGAAGCTGCAATTGAGATGATCCAAAGTGGCGAATTGATCAAAATTGCAAATCAAGTAGCAGAAGCGGAAGGATTACCTTATGAAACAGAATGGAGTAACTTATTTGAGTACTAAAAAAAATGTCAGCTGATACTCACAGAAAAAGACGCAAATCATCAAAAACCATCTGCTAAAAAACTGCAGGATTTTCAGCGCTAATCTGCGGAAAAACAAACCATGGAAAATCTAAAACTAATCGGCCCAATTACCCAACTGCTAACGCTTGATAAACTTCCGTTAAAAGGAGCTTTAAAAGATGAGCAACTTGAAATCCTGACAAATGCAGGGATTTTAATCGAGGACGATAAGATTCTAGAGATTGGCGACTACTCGGATTTATTGGCAAAAGCCGATAAGCGTATCCATCCGATCAACCCCAAAAAAAATACCCTGTACAGGGTATTTTGATAAATGGTAAGGCAATTGACATGAATAGTCAGGGATCATCACATCCCCACCTTCTCCATATGTGCCTCCTTGATTTTTCTTCTCAGAATCTTGCCCACATTAGATTTAGGTAATTCATCTGTGAAATGAACCTCCTTTGGACATTTATAATTCGTAAGTGATTCATGACAATGCACGATGATTTGGTCCTTGGTGATTGACTTATCTTTCACCACCAAATACGCTACAACACGCTCGGTAGACTTGGGATCAGAAATACCTACTACGCCTACCTCCAGCACTCCAGGATAGGAGGCGATCACATCTTCTACTTCATTGGGATATACATTGAATCCGGAAACAAGGATCATCTCCTTCTTTCTATCCACAATCTTTGCAAAGCCATCTTTGTCCATAACTCCGATATCGCCGCTTTTGAACCAGTCTCCCATCATCACCTCGGCTGTTTCCTTTGGCCTATGCCAATATCCCTTCATTACTTGCGGGCCTTTGATGCATATTTCTCCACGCTCACCTACCGGAAGCGTATTTCCCTCATCATCTATTATCATAAACTCGGAGTTCGGCAGCGGAACCCCAATCGTGCCATTTCTTTCGGTGCCATCAATGGGATTGCAAGAGGCTACCGGGGAGGTTTCGGTTAGGCCATAGCCTTCGGCCAAAGGAGTCCCTGTCACCGCCATCCACTTTTCAGCAGTTGCTTTTTGCACTGCCATGCCTCCACCTACTGCTATTTTTAACTTACTAAAATCAAGGGACTTAAATGCTTCTTGATTGAGCAAACCATTAAACAAAGTATTGACACCTGTGAAGACTGTAAACTTCTTTTTTGAAAGGTCTTTGATAAAAGCAGACATGTCACGAGGATTGGTAATCAATAGATTGTGTGCGCCTATTTTGAGCATGGCAAGACAATTCACCGTCAAGGCAAAAATGTGATACAGAGGCAAAGCAGTAATGACGATCTCCTCACGTTCCTTCAATTTCGGCTTCATCCAGGCGGAGATCTGCTGCATATTTGCCACAATATTCCCGTGTGTCAATTCAGCACCTTTGGATACTCCTGTCGTACCACCGGTGTATTGGAGAAAGGCCGTATCCTCCAATGTGAGTGCTACAGGTCTAAATTTATGATTTGCCCCTTGGGCCAAAGCTGATTTGAAGGAAACTGCCTTTGGAATAGCATAGGCTGGCACCAACTTCTTGACGTATTTCACTACCAGATTGACTAGGGTGCCCTTGAACCCACCGAGTAGATCCCCCAACTCGGTTACAATTACATGCTTCGCCGGAATCTCAGGAAGTATTTTCTCCAGATTATCTGCGAAATTGGCTACAATGATGATCAGCTCAGCTCCTGAATCTTTGAACTGATGCTTCATCTCTGAAGAAGTATAGAGCGGATTGGTATTCACCACAATCATTCCTGCCCGAAGCGCCCCAAACATGGCAACTGGATATTGAAGAGTGTTGGGCAACTGGATAGCCACTCTGGTTCCCTTTTTCAAGTGCAATACCTGCGTCAAGTAGCATGCGAAATCCTCAGTCAGTTTATTCAGCTTATTGAATGTCATGGTTTTTCCCATGCATTCAAACGCCACAGCATCACCGTATTTGTTTACACTTTCTTCAAAAAGCTCTGCAACACTAGCGTAGGCAGTACAATCTACTTCCTTCGGTACAGATTCAGGGTAAAACTTAAACCAGGGAAAATCCTTCATGAGATGGGTTATTGTTGGGTGTATCTATTTGTTGAATTAATCAAAATCTTGGCTTAGGTCAAAAGATTTCTTTCCTATTTCAAAATTTTTCTCGCGATCAGTTCCTTCATAATTTCATTGGTACCTGCATAAATCCGCTGAACTCTGGCATCTGCATAGGCTCTGGCTACTCCATAATCCCACATGTATCCGTATCCCCCGTGCAACTGTACACACTCATCAGCGACTTTACATTGCAGTTCGGTCATATTGTATTTGGCCGCTGAAGCCATGGCAGAATCCAGCTTCCCGTCATTGTGAAGTTGCACAAGATAGTCGCAATAAATCCTACCCTGCTCTAGTGCCGCACACATTTCTGCCAATTTAAAACGGGTATTTTGAAAGTCAGAGATCGCCTGATTAAATGCCCTTCGTTCCTTTACATATTTAATGGTTTCCTCAAGCATATATTCGCCCAAAGCAACAGCTGCCAGTGCCACTACCAATCGCTCCTGAGCCAGCTCGGTCATCAAGTATCTGAATCCTTCTCCTTCCTCTCCAAGCAAGTTCTCTTTGGGGACTTTCACATCTTCAAAAAACAATTCACAAGTATCTTGTGCATGCAGCCCCACCTTTTCGAATGGAAGTCCTTTGGTGTAACCCTTCATGGAATTATCCAACAAGATAAGGCTAATCCCTTTTGCCCCTTTCTTTGGATCAGTTTTCACTGCGACCACCACTACGTCAGACAGATAGCCATTAGTAATGAATGTCTTACTTCCATTCACCAAATAATGATCTCCCTGATCTATAGCACTCGTGCTGATACCCTGCAAGTCACTTCCAGCTCCCGGTTCCGTCATGGCTACAGCGCCAATAAATTCACCGGAAATCATCCTGGGAATATACTTTTGCAAGGCTTGCTCAGTGCCAAAGTGCATGATATAAGGAATAACAATGTCATTGTGAAGCGGGTATCCTATGGCCGGAGCAGAGCATCCACTCAGTCCAAGCTCTTCAATAAAAATAGCGTTGTATCTGAAATCTTGAATATTCAAGCCTCCAAGACGCTCTGGTGCCTGTATTCCCAAAAATCCCTTTTCACCAAGTTTGCGCCAACTTTCCCTGGACACCATTTTATCCTTCTCCCACTGGGAATTATATGGAGCAATTTCCTTGGCAATAAAGTCTCTGACACTAACTCTGAAGAGGTCATGCTCCTCGTCGAAAAGTGTTCGGGGTAGTCCAAACATGTTATCTATATTTAAGGGTTTAATTCAAATCAAAAATAGGGATTTTTACTCCCTAGGCTTTCTTTTTGTCTTCAAAGTGACCTTTTGCCTCTTCTCTTATATCTTTTGACAAAACCTGCCTTTCTGTGTATCAATATTTATAGTTTAGCTACCTAAAGCGACAAGCTCAGCACTATGATCAATCTAAATGAGCATTCCAGCCTGGAAACGCTGCATTCACTTCCAGTCTGGAAAACAAATGAAAAGCTGATTTCAGCTAAACCTGCAGGAGAAAGCAACATGAACTTGGTATTGCGTATCACTACCAACCTGAGATCGGTGATCCTAAAGCAATCTAAACCCTATGTCAGGAAATTCCCCCAAATCCCAGCTCCTATTGAGAGAATTGAGATCGAGCATACCTATTATCAGCTGCTACAAGGAGACAAAATTCTAAGGAAATACAGCCCTGGTATTCTACTTTATTATCCCAAAGAGCATATTTTACTTATGGAGGACTTGGGAAATAGGTCTGACTTTGCTGTCTTTTATCAGTCAAATATTAATTTGAATCCAGAAGATGTAACAAGCTTAAGCAACTATTTGCACGCTTTACATCAACTAGAAATCACTCATTTCCCTGATAATTCTGCCATGAAAAGACTTAATCATGAGCATATATTTCATTTCCCGTTCATGATGGAAAATGGCTTTGACTTAGATTCAGTTCAGGCGGGGTTACAACAAATAAGTTTAGAATATAAAGCTGACTCTAAACTGAAACAAGCCATTGAAAAGCTAGGAGAGCGCTATTTAACAGATGGAAATACCTTGCTTCATGGAGACTTTTACCCAGGGTCCTGGCTCAAAGCTGCTGATGGATTGAAAGTGATTGATCCGGAATTTGGTTTTATGGGAGATCGGGAATTTGATCTGGGAGTACTCTTTGCCCATCTAGATCTAGCTCAGCAGGGTGAGGATGTAAAACTGGCATTCCTCAAACAATATCAGCATCCTGTTTCTCAAGAATTATTAAATGCCTATCAAGGCGTAGAAATCTTACGTCGCTTACTTGGCATCGCACAACTTCCAGTTGGCTTAGATCTGAATCAAAAGAAAACCTTACTGGAGAAGGCTAAAACTCTTATTTTGTCCCTATGAAAAACTGTTATCTTTTTGTTCTTTTCCTAGTTATATTTTCTGCTTGCGGTGGAAAAGAATCCAGATCTCCCGTCCAATTTTCTGATCAGGAGCTTCCTGAAATCGGACTGACCGAAAAGCAACTTCATGATAAAATCTTGGGAATGCTGGTAGGATCTGCGATCGGAGATGCGATGGGCGCCCCTACGGAAATGTGGACAAGGGATGCGATCAAGCTAGAATATGGTTTTGTGGAAAGCTTAGATTCCATGATTCGCGAAGTCTCTCCAGAAGGAATTTGGATAGCCAATCTTCCTGCCGGAGGCACTACTGACGATACGCGCTGGAAAGTTTTGGCCTCCGAGTATTTGTTGACTCAACAGCGCAATGAATTGAATGCAAAGGATTTTGCGAAGCAAATTCTTGCTACTTATCAGGGCTATGCAAAGGAATTTAAAGACATAAAAACCACTGATCCTGAACCATTTGAATCAGCTTCATTGAAGTTGGGATGGCTACAAGAATGGGCTAAGGTAAGTCAGCCTTTTATCGATGATAACCTCTTGGGTTATGCAGATTCATTGGGGAAATTCTATGGTGGAGAAATGGTTTGTGCAGGATTGCTTTACTCTCCCACGCTGGGTTCCTTTTTTCCCGGAAATCCAGAAAAGGCATACCAAGAGGCTTACAAACTTTCCTTGTATGATATTGGCTATGCAAAAGATATTTCCGCACTCTCTGCTGCTATGACAGCAGCTGGGATGAAGGCAAATGCTACCAAAGATGATTTGCTCGCTTCCTTGCGATTGGATCCAGCCAATTACTTTGAAAGCCGATTGGTAGGTCGTACAGCACATACTATTTTAAAAAATGCGCTCTGGATTTCTGCAGAAGCAGCAAAGCAAGACAGCTCGGGAAATCAACTCCGTGAAGATAGCAAAGCGCTTCAATTTGCTTTTGAGCAACTTGACAAGCGCCTACAGGATATGCCCTTTCATGCTGGTGAAATATGGCTTCAGACACTCACAGCGATGATTTATGCAGACTTTGATTTTATGCGTACCCTTACTTTCCTGGTCAATTATGGAAGAGATAATGACACCACTTCAGCAATAGCCGGCGGAATCTTAGGAGCCTTTTATGGCTTTGAGCAATTGCCAAAACTGGAGCGAGAGAATGTGCTTCGGGTAAACAAGGAGATTTTAGGAACAGATCTGGAGCAGATCGCGAATGACTTGACTGTTCATATACTGGGGAGATAGCTTAAGCTATTTTAACCACTTAGGCACATAGTTATCATAGTTTTTCCGTGCATTAAGACTTTTACTCTAGGCAGACACTAAATCCAGCTTGCTTTATGACTTTGTGGTAACCATATGCACCATAAAGTAAAAAAGTGCAACAAGCGTTAGAATGGGATTTAACCTCCCTGAAGCCCCTACTCCAATTTAGGGTAAAAAAATATTCAAGGGTCTATTTTCACGGTTCGACATACTAAGCAGAACAACTGAATAATAATAGAAAACACACAGTTGTGCTCTTTGTGTAATAATTTGTGTCCTTATCGGTAAAAAGCACTAAAAAACCCCAAATCTTTCAATTCAGGGTCTTGGCACAAGAGGTTGGTTTAGAATTCAAATGTATATTTTTCGGGTTCTACCCTTTGCGTCAGTTACTTCGAAATAAACGTCCTCGGCGTGAACACCATTCAGTCTGTAATTTTTACGGAATCCCTCTGGTTGTTCTACCATTTCTTGATGGACTAGCTTGTCATCAGCCACCTTTTTGATTTTGACATCTACTCCCGCTTCTTCTAATCCTAACACCAAAAGATTAATCGTGTTGTTATCTATTTTTTTGCCATATGCCATCAGAGGATATACCTCCGGAGCAGCCTCTACTTTCTCCACGGTCTCCACAGTATAGATCACTTCAGCCTCCTCGGTAGTAATCTTTACTTGATACTCTCCGCAGGGAAGGCTGTTCAAATTGTAAGGAACACGTAAGTTCTCATTTGCCTTTACAGATCGTGAATGAAGTTTTTTCCCGTTCATATCGAAAATGGTAATTTTTGCTTTGCCCACGCCTTCTTTAAGATGTACATCTATTTTTTTATAGATAGCATGCACGGTTGACATTTCTTTCAAATCTTCAGGCTCGATGGCGGCAAATGTACTGGTCGCTAAAAGTCCAGCTAGTGCGAATGTGAATAAGGTTTTCATAATATTTGTTGGTTTAGAGTTATGCTTCTCTCTCTTGCTAAGCATATACCAACTGCGCCAGGAGGGTCTTTTCCGGCTATTTTAAAGGTTATATATCTTTAGGATAATTACCTTTGATGCAAAATATAATTTGGCTAACGTTCCTGCTCCTGACTTAGAAGTGTTTTAAAAGTGATCAGTTTACCTTGATAGTGTATTGCACCCGAACAGTTCCAGGCTGATTTGATGAAAATGCAGGTTACACTTTATTACCATTGTTAGTAAAAATTAATTTTTGAAATAGTTGTAAATATCTGAAAATAAATATTTTAAAAAATAAAGACCTGTACGATCATGTACAGGTCTTGTTCGCTTAGATACAACTATTTGAATTCTGTCAACTCTTTTTAAGCTCTTGTGAAAGTGTTTTTACGCGATCTTTCACTAGGATTCCAGAAATATCAATGTTCCATGATGTAGCTGTCAAGAAATCATTTACGACACCGAAATGATCCGTGGATTTACCTTCTGCCAATGTCACATAGCGCATGGTAGTCCACAGGAGAGTTTTCAATTGCATCTCACTATCATCAGTCATGTAATATTCTAAAACTACTGTATTGTGATTATGCCAGATAATGCGGCTCTTAATTCGTACCCATTCGCCCACCATCGCTGGCTTCACATAGGAAATATTATGGTTGTAGATCACCCAAGCGGCTTGGTATTTTTTGATAAAATCCATCATTTCTACTCCATATAGCTTAGGCACTTGATCTTCCCGGGCATTGAAAAAGTAATCGAAATACTTGGCGTTGTTTAGGTGCCGAAGCGGATCACAATCCTGAAATCTGATCAGCACTCTACTTTCGGTTTCCTTTGGGTAATGCTTTTCTGAGTTATATTCAAACATGATTAATCTAGTATAGCTGTACTTTCAATTAATATCACTCCTGCATTTCTCAATTCTTCCAAAGCCCTATCTCCGTCTTCAGGCGCAAGGTTCACGGCTCTTGTCGCATCTGTGATCAGGTAAGTTTTGAATCCCAAACTTACGGCATCCAATGCTGTGAATTTCACACAATAGTCCTGTGCCAGCCCCGTCACAAACACATTCATTATCCCTTCGTTTTGAAGAAAATCTCCAAGTCCCGTATCTTCTCTTCGCGCATTGTCAAAGAAACCTGAGTAGGAATCCACTTCCGGATTTTTGCCTTTTTGGAAAATTGCCTTCCACCTGATCGGATTCAACTCCTCATGAAACTCTGTCCCCTCTGATCCCTGCACACAGTGAAGTGGCCACAGGATTTGAGATAAACCACATAACTTTATGACCTCACCTGGACTTTTACCATCATGGTTTGAAGCGAAGCTTCCATGTTCCGCCGGGTGAAAATCTTGTGTAGCAACTATAAAATTGAATTTCTCCTGCAAAGCATTAATGACAGGAACTACCTCATCCCCATTAGTTACAGCCAAAGCTCCGCCAGGGAGAAAGTCATTTTGCACGTCTATTATCAGTAATGCACTATTTTTCAGATTCATTGCCATTGTCTATTTGTTTTGCTTTCAGTACCAATTCCATTCGCAAATGATGCAGATTTTCTTCTAGACCGATGGGATACAAATGGGGATTGACCAATCTCTTGTGCGTTTTATCCAGAGAGTTCAGCTGACTTTGCACTCTTTCTCTGATTTGCCCGATAGTAGGAAGTTTATAGCACAACTTACCTTGGGAAAAGATCGGCTTCAATAATATTTCTTCCTGATAAAAAGCCGGCATCAGCCGCTTTCTTCTGGTTGGATCATTTGGGGCAATTATCAGTGCTGCCTGTGGATTCAATTCTTGGGACTCAAGATAAATCATATCTGCAACAGCTTTCCCTTTAGAATAAAACCGTTTTACCGTGTGAAGTCCCGGAATATTAATTTTCACGGATTGCTGGGAAAGTTTGATTTTCGGAATCCAAGCACCCTTTTCATCTCGGATTGCAGATAGTTTATATACTCCGCCCAGCGCTGGCTGGTCAAAAGCTGTCACCAATTTAGTCCCAACTCCCCAAACATTGATAGATGCTTCCTGACCTTTCAACGAAGTAATGATATGCTCATCCAAATCATTCGAAGCGACTATTTTGGCATCTGGAAAACCTGCTGCATCTAACATCTCCCTTGCCACATTACTGAAATAGGCCAAATCTCCAGAGTCGATTCGGATACCAATCATTTCTTTGCCCTTGCTGCGCAAAGCATTTCCTACTTTAATGGCATTCTTAATTCCATTGACCGTATCATATGTATCCACTAGAAAAATAGATTGATCAGGAAAAGCATCAGCGTAGGCTTCGAAAGCTTCAATCTCTGTCTCAAAAGACATGATCCAACTATGTGCATGTGTACCCGAGACAGGAATTCCAAACAGCTTGCCCGCCATTACATTGCTCGTAGAAGCACATCCGCCAATATAGGCTGCTCTCGAAGCGGCTAATCCCCCATCAATTCCCTGAGCACGTCGTAGGCCGAACTCCAATACAGGCTCACCCTGAGCGGCCAAATTGATCCGAGCCGCCTTTGTAGCTATCAGGCTTTGGAAGTTGACTATATTCAAAAGTGGTGTTTCCAGTAATTGACATTGAATCAAGGGACCTTTCACCCGAACCAACGGGGTATTTGGAAATACTACAGTTCCTTCTTCCACTGCATCTATATCGCAGCTGAATTTCATTTTTCTGAGGTAGTCCAAAAAACCGCTTTCAAATACCAGCTTCTCATTCTTGTCTTTCATGGTAGCCAGATAACTCAGGTCTTCTTCACTAAACTTGAAGTTTTTACAGTAATCCACTACATAGTCTAAGCCGGCAGCGATAGTAAACCCACCCTGAAAAGGATGCTTGCGAAAGAAAAGATTGAACACAGCTTCCTGCTCCGCTTTTCCTGACTTCCAGTAAGCATAGGCCATAGTCAGCTGATAAAAATCTGTAAGAAGCGCCAGCGATCCTTGATATAAGTCTTTCGTAATTTTCATTTCCCGTAGTTAGCTTAATTCAAAAATAACCTGCTTTCGATTCCTGTCCAATTCATTTACGAAACTTGCTTCACTCGCATATTCAGTAGAATTCCCAGCAAAACAAGCCCCATTCCCACATAAACAAGAGCATTGAAAGATTCTCCGAAAAAGAAAAAACCAAATATCAATGCATAAACTATCCCTATGTAGGTAAGACTAGCCACCTTGGACACATTTGCATTTTGATAAGCTATCGTCAAGAAATACTGAGCTGTCTGCGTGCATATACCGATGAAAAGCAAGATCGCCCAATCCCAGCCTACAGGATTCACCCAGCCAAAAGCTGAGACAATCAGCGCAAAGGGCAAGGTCACGAGCGGGAAATAAAAAATGATGACCAATGGATGCTCGGTATTCTTAAGCTTGCGGATGACATTATAAGCCAAGCCGGAAAATATCGCTGAGATAATCCCTACAATTGCCCAAAAGGTATCCACTCGGGCATCAACCCCCTGAATTACGATCACGCCTATAAAAGATATGGCGAAAAATAGGAATTGGATAGGCTTTACTCTTTCTCTCAGTAGAAACACCCCGAAAATGGTAGTGAAGATGGGTGACAAATATTGTATCGTGACCGCGCTCGCCAACGGTATATTTTGAAGTGTATAGAAGAAGGAAATCAAACCAATAGATCCAACTACCCCACGGATAATCAGCCATTTCTTATTATTGCCAAAGACATTTACCTTTTGCTTTTTCAGAACCAAATAGCTAAAAATCAAGGAGAATACTGATCTAAAAACTATTATTTCTATAGCAGGAATATGTGGAATGTACTTAACTGAGACATTCATCAGAGCGAAAAATATTCCAGCCAAAAGCATGGACTGAACACTGTTAATCTTCAAAATAGTAGCTTTTCGGAGTGATGTTTTCTAAGGAATTTGAAAGGGCAATAGTTCAAAAATAGTTGTAAAATCTGAACAAATACCCGAACCATTCTAGGCTGCTTGGGTTGTACTGTCTATGGCTTTAAAAAAAGGGAGTACCGCACCGGAATTTACTTTAGGGTGCACTGGCATTCAAACGCTTAATACTACTAAGGATCTAGCAGGCAAGGCATTTGTGCTTTACATCTATCCAAAAGATTTTACTAAGGTATGTACCGCTGAAGCCTGTGAGTTCAGAGATCAGTTTGAAGCATTTCGAAATCTGGATATCCCAGTTTTTGGAATGAGTAAGGACGATTTAGAAACTCACAATAAATTTAAGAAAGAGCACAAATTACCTTTTGAATTGCTTTCTGATCCTACAGGTAAGGTCTGTAAATCCTATGACTCGCTGGTTCCTTTTATCAAAATGCCAAAGCGTATTACTTACCTCATTGATAAAGATCATAAGATCGCAGCGGTATTTTCGGATATGTTTGAGTCGAAAGGACATATAGAGGCGATGTTGAATAGTCTGCAGAAGTAAGCTTACTTTATGAAATTTCTCGCAACGGCGCGGCGGCGCAACGTATTTGAATCTCCCACAAGCGCAATGTCTTTAAAGCTCCCGCAAAGGCGCCAAGGCGCAACATTTAATAGCCTTTGAGGAGTCAGTTCGATGAAGGAACTGTCAATCCCGATTTTTCGGGAACTGAGAAATCTCTTTTCTCTTTTTCTCGAATCTCCCTTCCTAATCTAACTTCTTGAATCTAGCGTCTAAAATCTCACAAAATCAACCCATCCTGCATGACTACTTGTCGATCCGCCATGGCTGCCAATTCTTCGTTATGCGTGACAATGACGAAAGCCTGCCCCAGTTCTTTGCGTAGCGTGAAAAACAACTCATGAAGGCCCTTGGCATTTTGCGTGTCCAGGTTTCCACTAGGCTCATCTGCAAAGACAACTGCCGGGCTATTGATCAGTGCCCGGGCCACCGCGACTCTCTGTTGCTCTCCTCCTGAAAGTGTGGAAGGCTTGTGATCTAAGCGATGTGAGATCCCTAACAATTCTGCCAGTTCTCCAGATTTCCTTTGCAGTATTTCCGCAGAAGTCCGGCCGATCAATCCTGGAATCATGATATTTTCCTGAGCAGTGAATTCCGGCAACAGGTTATGAAATTGAAAAATGAAACCAATCCGTTCATTTCTGAATTTTGCCAACTCGTCCCCTTTTAGGCTGAGAAGCATTTTGCCATCCATCTCTAAAGTACCCTGATCAGGGTGATCCAGAGTTCCGAGAATATGAAGTAAAGTGCTTTTGCCAGCTCCGGAGGAACCGACTATGGAAACAATTTCTGAAGTTAAAATTTCTAGATCTACCCCTTTTAATACTTGTAGGCTTCCATAGGATTTATGGATTCCGTTGGCTTTCAGCATGCTAACATTTTTTATTCTTTCAAAAATAGGACAAATGCCTATCTCAATGGGGAAATAACGGCTTTTTTTAGTGCAAAAGGAAAAACCCGGGTTTGATTTATCGAGTCTTAGGGCTTAACTTCGAGCAAAAATTTCCAAAGGATGAAATCGAGCATGACTGAAAAGTCACAGGGGTAACACACCCAACCATGCGAGATTCCATGTGACATTTGAGAAAAAAATCATACACACATGAATATTCACGAATATCAGGCTAAAGAAGTATTAAAAAGTTACGGAGTCCGTATTCAGGAAGGTATAGTCGCCGACACACCTGAAGCAGCTCACGAAGCGGCAGTTAAGTTGAAGGAGCAAACCGGTACGAGCTGGTTTGTGATCAAAGCTCAGATTCACGCAGGTGGTCGTGGAAAAGGTAAAGTCAACGAAACTGGTTCAAACGGAGTCGTACTTGCCAAGAAATTGGAAGACGTATCCGAGAAAGCTAAAAATATCCTTGGAGGTACATTGGTAACTCACCAGACTGGTCCCGAAGGAAAAGTTGTAAATAAGGTCTTGATCGCCCAGGATGTGTATTATCCAGGTGCTGCTGAGCCAAAAGAATATTACCTGTCTATCCTGTTGGATAGAGCTACAGGAAGCAATGTAATCATGGCCTCTACCGAAGGTGGAATGGATATCGAGGAAGTTGCGGAAAACTCTCCTGAAAAAATCATGAAAGAGTGGATAGACCCTAAAGTAGGTCTTCAGCCTTTCCAAGCTAGAAAAGTAGCATTTGGATTAGGTCTTTCCGGTGCTGCACATAAAGAAATGGTGAAATTCATCACGGCACTTTACAATGCTTACGAAGGAACTGATTCTTCTCAATTTGAAATCAACCCGGTATTGAAAACGTCTGATGATAAGATCCTGGCAGTAGATGCTAAAGTGAATATCGATGACAATGCACTTTACAGACAAAAAGAATTGGCAGCATTGAGAGATGTGGCAGAGGAAGATCCATTGGAAGTACAAGCTGGCGAATCTGGCTTGAACTATGTGAAACTAGAAGGAAACGTAGGCTGCATGGTGAACGGTGCCGGTCTTGCGATGGCAACTATGGATATGATCAAATTGGTAGGTGGCGAACCTGCTAACTTCCTAGATGTAGGAGGAGGGGCAAATGCTACCACTGTAGAGGCTGGTTTCAGAATCATCCTTCAGGATCCTAATGTAAAGGCTATCTTGATCAACGTATTCGGTGGTATCGTAAGATGCGACAGAATCGCTAGCGGTGTGGTAGAAGCCTACAAAACTATAGGAGACATCAGAGTTCCTATCATCGTAAGATTACAAGGAACCAATGCTTCTGAAGGAGCAAAAATCATCGATGAATCAGGATTGAAAGTTTCCTCTGCTATTACGCTTAAAGAAGCTGCTGAAAAAGTACAGGCTGTACTCGAAGCATAAATCATAAAGTGTACTGATGAGCAATCATCGGTACATCATGCACTCGTAGTTCAACTGGATAGAATATCAGATTTCGGCTCTGAGGGTTGAGGGTTCGAATCCTTCCGAGTGCACAAAAGCCCTAGATTTCGGTCTAGGGCATACTATAATTAGATCCTTGAAAAGGAACAATTCAAGTGATAATCTCAGAAAAATCAAATACGGTATTGATTTAAAAGACTGAAAACCAATGGTTTAACAGTCTGATCGGCTAAAATCAACAACTTCATAAAAAAACCTGTAAAGAAATTCTTTATAGGTTTTTTTATGATCAATACCACCAAAATCTTCATAATTACCTGTAATTCCATTGCGTCAATCGTGTAGTTCACCTACTCGAAAAAAAAGACGCATTTGAAAGAACTTAGTCAATTGATTACCAACATGTTCAATAAGTGCACCTCTTGTGATTTAGAGCTTGTATTCCGACATTTATTTCACCTAACTAAACTAATCATGTTAGAAAAAAGCTTCGGATTATTCTTCTTTTTGAAACAATCCAAAAAAAATCAAAATGGCGAAAGGTATATCTACCTTCGAATCACTGTCGATAGAATATCCAAAGAACTCTCTACTAAGCGATTATGGAAGACTTCACGATGGAATGCGGCTGCCGGGAGAGCTGAGGGCAATAATCAGGACAGCAAAATCCTCAACTCTTATCTTGAAACAATATATTTTAAAGCCTTACAGGCTAAAAAGTACCTGATCGATACAGATAGAGAAGTATCTGCCGAAGCCATTAAAAACTTTTTATTAGGGATCGGCGAAAAGAAGATGATGATTATTGAAATTTTTCATGATCATAATAGTCAAGTAAAATCCCTGATTGGCAAAGAGTACACCCCCGCTACCTTGCAACGCTATCTTACAACTTTGAATCATACACTATGCTTTATCCGCAGGAAATATGATAAGGAAGATATGGATATACAGCTTTTGGATTACGATTTTATTTCCTCTTTCTCTTTCTGGTTAAAGACAGTCAAAAACTGTAACCATAATACTACAATGAAATATCTGACCAATTTCAAAAAGATCGTATTGATTTGCGTAAAAAATGGATGGTTAATCAGAAATCCATTTCTCCAATTTAAAATGGTAAAAAAGGAAGTAATCAGATCAATTCTGACAGTGGAAGAAATCCAAAAAATTTCTGAAAAAATCTTCGTAACAGACCGCCTGAATCATGTTCGTGATATTTTTCTCTTCAGTTGTTATACTGGCCTCGCATACATTGATGTTAAAAATTTGGGGAAAAATCAGATAGTTAATGGAATTGATGGAGAACTCTGGATACATACTCATCGCCAAAAAACGAATTCTCCCACTCGATTACCACTTCTCCCTAAAGCACTTCAACTGATCAATAAGTACAAAACACATGAGATGTGTATTAGTGGGAAGCATGTACTACCTGTACTAAGTAACCAGAAAATGAACTCCTATTTAAAGGAAATAGCAGATGTATGTGGCATCAATAAGCCCTTAACTTTTCATATTGCTCGTCATACTTTTGCTACGACCATTACATTAGGTAATGGAGTACCTATCGAAACAGTATCGAAAATGCTAGGGCACAAATCCATAACGCAAACTCAGCATTATGCAAAAATCCTGGATACAAAGATAAGTTTTGACATGAAGGCTCTAAGGGAAAAATTACAATGAAATCGAGACTACCTTCTTTTTTAACGAAGAGTCTCAAACTCGTAAATGAATCTTAAATTGAACAACAACAATGGAAAATCAAATCGAAATATATCAGGGAAGTGATGGACAGACTCAAATTGAGGTAAAATTTGAGGAGGAAACAGTTTGGCTAAGTCAAAAGCAAATGGCTGAGCTTTTCGGAAAGGATGTAAGAACAATAAATGAACATATCAAAACAATCTATAAAAGCCATGAATTGGAGAAGGTTCCAACTATCCGGAATTTCCGGATAGTTCAACTGGAGGGAAAAAGGAAAATTGAACGGAATATAGATCATTTCAATCTCGACATGATCATATCAGTTGGATATAGAGTAAATTCAAAAAATGGCACTCAATTCCGCCAATGGGCAACCCAACGACTCAAAGATTTCCTTGTTCAGGGCTATGCAATCAATGAAACTAGGCTTTCTCAGAAGCAACAAGAAGTCCAGACCCTGAAAGACGGAATCCGGATCCTAAGCCGTGCAATTGAACAAAAAGCACAAGATCAAAACTTGGACTGGCTCAATCATTTTGCAAAAGGTTTGGAATTGCTGGATGATTATGACCATGAAAACCTCGATAGAAAAGGATTAAATAAAAGACAAGCCAACTACCCAGAGCTATCCGACTATAAAAAGGTGATTATAGCAATGAGATCAGATTTTGAATCCGGCGTATTTGGGAAGGAAAAAGACGGAAGCTTTGAAAGTGCAGTTTCACAAATCAGTAAAGGTTTTGGTGAAGAGGACTTCTACCCTACTCTAGAGGAAAAAGCAGCTACGCTTCTATACCTGATTGTCAAAAATCACGGGTTCGTCGATGGCAACAAAAGGATTGCCGCAGCTTGCTTCCTTCTCTTTTTGCAGTCAAACGATCTGTTGCATAATCAGAAGGGAAACCCTATCATCAGCAATGATGCACTGGCCAGCTTAACCTTGTTCATTGCTTCCAGCAAACCAGAGGAAATGGAAACAGTAAAGAAATTGGTAATTAGTGTTCTTAATCGGAATTATTAATTTCTCTCAAGTCAGATATTACATTTGGGGTAGAGTCTTTCTGCCCCACCTTTTTTAATATGGAATTTATTTGAACAGCATAATCTTCAAACCTACCATTTAACTGAATTTTTCGAAGAATGAGTGTTTAAAAAAATAGTAGTTTTCTGAGACACTTACCTACAAAATACACTCCTTTTTCAGGAAAGGCCTAGGATTTATAAGTCCTTATTTCAGTTTTTAAGAATATAGCTGAAAATCTGAGCAGGTTAAAAGGAGTTTTCTTTTTCTTTACCATCATTTGATTTATAGGATAATTTAAATTCCTTTGTAGGAGGTGCGTACGTTCTCCAAGATAATAGCTCGTTTTCTATTCAGCATGTTCTGCTTGTTCATGCTGCACCAATTGGCACCCCATGCTCATCACCAGCATGAAATAGAAGTTCTCTCTGATCATCATGCTGACGACCATAAAGGAACTTCGCATGAGCATCATTCCGACGAGAAAAGTCCATTAGACTTTCTTTCCCTTCTTTTTGCGAACCATGCGCATTCTCAACAGCTAGTTGATCATTCCCCTACTCAGGTACAGTCTTCCGAAACTCACGTTGAAAAAAACAGAGAGCAGAAAACAATAGCTGCACTTTTTCACATACCACTTGATGAAGTAGGTCTCATCTTAAAACAATCTGTCCCTGAAGCTTTAGGGATGGATAACAATACCTACTTTGTTTCGATAGCCTTACGAGGCCCCCCACTTTAGGATAAATCAATCTTTGATGACTTATCAAAGTCAATGAAATAAGTTTTCATTGAGAATTATTGATTCATTCTAAATTCTACTTCATGTTAAAAAATAATGTACTCGCTTTTTGCGTGTGCTTATTTTCGTTTGTTGCTGTAGCTCAATCTCCCAGTACAATGGATGCTTTACAGCAAATCGAACAGAATAATGCCACACTTAAAGCTTTTTCTTCCTTTTTGGAAAGTAAAAAGCTATCGCAAAAAGCATCTAATAACCTCCCTGATCCACAGGCCGGTGCGTATTACCTGCCTTTTGGAGATCATGTAGCTGGTGACTATACAGAGTTTCA
This sequence comes from Algoriphagus persicinus, assembly GCF_035156415.1. Lineage (NCBI taxonomy): Bacteria > Pseudomonadati > Bacteroidota > Cytophagia > Cytophagales > Cyclobacteriaceae > Algoriphagus > Algoriphagus persicinus. The sequence continues at coordinate 147,045 of NZ_JAYEEY010000005.1, read as the reverse complement.
AATTACCCAGTCATTTGAATTCCCAACGGTATATAGCACTCGTGGTAATCTTATTGAGATGCAAGAAGCACAGAGTGTCATGGAATATCAGTTGAAACGGCAAGAGGTATTACTTCCAGCTGTCAAACTCTTGAATGAACTGATATTCTTAGCCAAAAAGGAGAAAGTTGAGCAAGTCAGAGTATTGCAGTCGAAGAAGTTATTTGATCAGACTAATGAGCTCTTTGAGCTAGAACAAGCCGGGATTCTGGAACTCAATAAGGCTAAAATCGCCTGGATTCAAGAACAGTTTAAGCTGGATATTTTGGATGCTGATCGAAAAAAGATCATGCTTCAACTTCAAAACCTGAATCGAGGAAAGGAGTTGGACTTTGCACCAAATGATTACTTTGGATCGCTGACTATTGATGATCCAGAAAGTTTATGGCTAGAAAAAATGCAGGTAGATCCTGAATTGAAAGTCCTTTTGGAGCAAGAGAAAGTCGCTCAGCAGCGAATCAAACTTTCTAAAAGTAAATCCCTTCCTAATCTAACTGCAGGGTATAACTACCAAGGAGTTTCCGGGGCTAACTACTCAGGCGTTTATGGTGGAGTTTCTATTCCCTTGTGGCGTAGCCGAAATACCGTCAAGGCCGCTGAGGCAAACTATGATTACCAAAAGTCTTTTACACAAGTCCAAACAGATGAGATGCGTACCGCTTTTCTGGGTGAATATGAAGTGTATCAGGCGATGCTAAATAAATATCAGGAATATCAGTCCACTCTTCAGTCCTTGGGCAGTGAAGCATTGTTGCTTCAGGCATTTGAATTGGGTGAGCTTTCTTTTATGCAGTATTACCTCGAATTGCAATTTTATCAGCAGGCAATCGATTCCATGTTGGAAATGGAAAAACAATTAAATCAAACCAAAGCTGAGCTATTAAAACATCAATTATAACATACAAAACTAAGAAAATATGAAAATCTCAAATATTCTATTCGCACTTCTATTGATCGTTTCTGTCTCATGTGGCAACAAAAAAACTGAGGACGATCACGGTCATGAACATACTACAGAAGAGGCCCAAGGTCATGCACATGAAGGAGAAGATGCCGATCATCATCAAGAAGAATTCAAGGTAGAAAAGGATTCTGCTGTACATACCCATGAAGATGGAGCTACTCACAGCGATCATTAATCTACTCAAAGGATATTGATTATGCGAAATGCAATTCTAATGATTACACTCATTCTTGCCTCATGTCAGGCAAAGGAAGAGGAGGATCATGCCCACGATGCAAATGGTGGGCATGTAGAAGAGTCAGCGGAAATCCCCACCCTGGATGCTACGGTATGGACGGATAAAACAGAGTTGTTTGTAGAATATCCAGCCTTGGTGGTAGGAGCTACGAGTCGATTTGCTGCTCACTTTACCATAATGGACAAGCATCAACCTGTCCGTGAGGGTACATTGACGGTAAGCCTAATCAAAGGTGAAACTGGAATTCGTAATACTGCTGAAGCCCCGGATTCTCCGGGTATTTTCAAGCCGACTTTGCAACCAAAGGAAGCAGGAAACTACCAGTTAGTATTTGAGCTCAAAACTCCTGCTGTAACAGATCGGATCATAATTGATCAGGTTACAGTTTATGCTACTGTGAAAGATGCGATAAAAGCATTAGGCACAGAGGAAGTTGATGACGGCTCCATTACTTTTCTGAAAGAGCAGGCTTGGAAGATAGATTTTCAAACTGCAAAAGTTGTAGAAAAGGAAATCTATGAGACTATCCCTACTTCAGGAAGATGGAAAGTATCTCCTTCGGATTATCAGACGCTTATCGCCACAACTAGTGGAAAAGTGAATTTCAACAGTAGTAATCTCAACGAAGGGATGAAAGTACAAAAAGGACAATTACTGATGTCTGTAAGCAGTTCCGGATTGACTTCAAATAATCTTTCAGCAGAAATAAGAAAAGCGAAAGCTGATTTTGATCAGGCAAGTCTAGAATATGAGCGAAAGAAGCAGCTGTTTGAATCCAAGATAGTTCCCAAGTCCGAATTTGAGCTGGTGGAGCAAAAGTACCTGGTTGCTAAGTCAACCTATGAGACTCTTAATGCTGGCTACACATCCAGTGGCAAGCAAATCGTTGCCCCATTTGAGGGCTATCTAAAATCCATTGCCGTGGATAATGGAGCATTTGTTTCTGAAGGCGCAAGTTTGGTGACCATTACCAGTCATAAAACCAGTCTCTTGGAAGTTCAGGTTAGCCCATCTTATGCAACTCAGCTTCAGAATATCCACGATATCTATTATGAAAATAGCCCTAATCATTGGTCAAGCCTGAAGACAACCCAAGGTAAAGTGTTATCTGTGGGTAAAGAAGTAGAAAGTGACCAACCCTTGCTATCGATATTTGCAGAAATCAACGATGTGGTGGAAATGCCTGAAGGCAGTTTCACTGAAGTACAAATAGCTTTTGGCTTGTCCAAATCGGCAGCAGTTATTCCTGAATCCGCATTGCTGGAAGACTACGGAAATTATTCTGTGATTGTAGAGCAGTCCGGAGAAAGCTTTGAAAGAAGAGCTGTCCGGATAGGCAGAAGAAATGGGGAAGAAGTAGAAATTTTAGATGGAGTGCAGGTTGGTGAAGTGGTCGTTACACGTGGTGCATATCAAGTGAAGATGGCTTCTATGTCAGGACAGGCAGCAGCGCATGGCCATGAACATTAATGTATCTAAGCTATGCTAAATAAAATCTTATCGATTTCACTTCACAATAGATTGTTAGTGCTTTTTGGTGCTGTTGTACTCAGTATTACAGGACTGTTTTTGGCACGAACGATGAATGTGGATGTGTTTCCTGATCTGACGGCACCGACTGTTACGATCTTGACAGAAGCACATGGGATGGAATCAGAAGAAGTGGAAAAACTGGTTACATACCAGTTGGAGACAGCAATGAACGGTTCTCCCAATGTCAGAAGAATTCGTTCTTCATCGGCTGCGGGGATATCGATTGTGTGGATAGAATTTGACTGGGGTACCGATATCTATCGTGCCCGGCAAATTGTGAGTGAGCGAATTCCTATGGTTCAGGAAAATTTACCTGATGGTGTAAGTACTCCCACGATGGCACCGATCTCATCTATTATGGGTGAAATCATGCTTTTGGGAGTTACCTCGGATAGTCTTTCTCCCATGGAATTACGTACTCTGGCAGATTGGACGATTCGCCCACGGATCAAATCCATTGGTGGAATTGCAAATGTGGTGGTGATCGGCGGTGACTTTAAGCAATATCAAGTTTTTGCCAATCCCGAAAAACTGAAATACTACGATGTTACGCTTGGAGAATTATTGGAAAAAGTAACTGAGTCCAATATAAATGCTCCCGGAGGTGTATTGAATGAATTTGGAAATCAATACATAATCAAGGGAAGTGGCAGAGCGTATGCAGTGGAAGATTTGCAAGAGGCAGTTTTGAAGCAGGTTAACGGACAATCCATTAAAATAAAAGATGTGGCCACCGTGCAGATCGGAGCAGCAGACAAAATCGGAGATGGATCTCTGAATGCATCGCCAGCTGTGATTCTGACTGTTTCTAAGCAACCTGATGTCAATACTTTGGAACTTACGGAAAGTCTCGATGAGGCTCTGGCAGATTTGCAGAACACGCTGCCAGCTGGTGTGGAAATCAAAAGTCAGATCTTCAGGCAGTCTGATTTCATCGAGGCTTCTATTTCGAATCTGAATCAAACTTTGCTTGAGGGAGCATTTTTCGTGGCACTTGTCCTGTTTATCTTCTTGATGAATTGGCGAACTACGGTAATCTCTTTAGTCGCAATTCCAATTTCGTTATTGGTATCCGTGATCGTTTTAAAGCTTTTGGGCTATACGATCAACACTATGAGTTTGGGAGGGATGGCTATTGCTATAGGCGCATTGGTCGATGACGCGATTATTGATGTGGAGAATGTTTTTAAGAGATTGAGAGAGAATGTTCGAAAGCCTATTGAAGAGCGTCAGTCAGTGCTTCAGGTAGTTCAGGATGCTTCAGTTGAGATCCGAAGTTCGATCATTATAGCTACCCTGATAATTATTGTTTCTTTTATTCCGCTCTTCTTTTTGAGTGGTATGGAAGGACGATTATTGCAGCCTTTGGGAATTGCTTTTATCACCTCAGTTTTGACTTCATTGATCGTAGCAGTGACGGTGACTCCTGTTCTCTGTTCCTATTTGCTGAAAAATGATAAGGTACTTGAAAAACAAGCGGAAGGAACCAAAGTAGAACGCTGGTTGCAAAAGCACTATTCGTCAATCTTGCGAAGAGCACTTGAAATTCCCAAATGGATTATCGGTTTGACTGCTGCTGCATTTATAGTGAGCTTAATCCTTTTCTCTCAACTGGGTCGCAGCTTTCTACCGGAGTTCAATGAAGGCTCTTTGGTGACCAGTGTCGTTGGTATTCCTGGAATGTCTTTGGAGGAAAGTAACAAAACCGGTCTTTTGGTAGAGCAGATACTCTTAGATATGCCTGAGGTAAATGTGGTTACCAGAAGAACAGGACGGGCTGAGTTGGATGAGCATGCCCAAGGCGTAAATGCGGCGGAAATTGACGTTCCGTTTGTACTTTCAGATAAAACCAAAGAAGAGTTTTTCGAAGAAGTGCGTACTAAACTGAGTTTGGTTCCCGGAGCAAGTATCACGCTTGGGCAGCCAATTGCTCACCGGATTGATCATATGCTTTCTGGTACCCGCGCTAATATTGCCATCAAAGTCTTTGGCTCTGATCTACAGCGGCTGTTTGAGGTTGGGAAGAATATCGAAACAAGCATCATGTCAATTGAGGGTATTGCCGATGTAGCAGTAGATCAGCAAGTTGAAGTTCCTCAACTGAGGATCACTCCGAATCGGCAATTACTGACAGCAAACGGAATGACAGTGTCTGATTTGATGGAGCAGGTTGATATTGCTTTTGCAGGCGAAAAGGCAGGTGAAATCTATGAAGGACAAAAGTACTTTGATCTAGTGGTTAGATTCAGGCCAGAATCCAGAAATACTAGAGCTAGTATTGACAAAGCTTTGATTTCCTTGCCTAATGGAGGTCAAATCCCCTTGAATCAGCTTGCAAGTATAGCGTCTGTAAGTAGTCCAAATACCATTAGCAGAGAAAATGTACAGCGGAAAATTGTGGTTGCTGCCAATGTGCAAGGCAGGGACCTTGGATCTGTTGTCAATGAGATCCAACAAATCATTGGAGATCAAATTCAGCTTCCAGAAGGATATCGTGTCGAGTATGACGGACAGTTTGAGAGTGAGGCCAAAGCTTCTCAGCTTCTGTTGATCACAGCAGGAATGGCAGTTTTGGTTATTTTCCTTTTGTTGTATTACGAGTTTCAGGATATCAAACTCTCCTTGGTGGTGCTGCTCAATTTACCTTTAGCACTGATTGGAGGTATCTTGATAGTCTATTTCACTTCGGGTGTTATCAGTATTGCAGCTACGATTGGCTTTATCAGCTTGTTTGGTATCGCGACCAGAAATGGAATCTTACTCGTGTCAAGGTATGAAGACTTGAGAAAAGAAGGGAAAGTCGGAGCTGAACTACTGCTTGAAGGTGCTATGGATCGTCTAAACCCAATCTTAATGACAGCATTTACGACAGGGCTCGCATTGATTCCTTTGGCATTAAAAGGAGCTGAGGCTGGAAATGAGATTCAGAGTCCTATGGCTATTGTTATTTTGGGAGGGTTGCTTACTGCCACCTTACTTAATCTATTTGTGATTCCGTGTGTGTATGAGTTGGTTTTGAAAAGAGAAGAAAAGTAATTAGATAAATAGAATAAATGCCCCGTTACTTTTGCTTCGGGGTATTTTTAGTTTAACAAAATTGTAATTAAGTGTTGAAATGATCAATTCAATATAAGTAGTTTTTACCCCCTTTATTGTCCACTTCTATTAAAGGGGATTAATAATAAATGTTTAAAAAAAGCCCCGTTCCAGTTAGCCCATAAATAATAAGACTTGAAAACTTTTTAACCACCCTTCCTTATCACCAAATGCTTCTGCCCCGGATCATTCAACAGCCTATCCATTTCAGAAAGGATAATATCCCGCACATCCTGCTTAATCTGAAGATAATTTCTCTGTACGATAGTATTATCCAACTTGCGGATTTCAGGGATAGGGACATAGTTTTCCTGCTCCTTTTTCAGGGCATTATGGTCGTTGATAATCTCTGAATGAAATGCTTTCAGAGTCATTTTACAGTCTGGATTATCAGTTACCATACCGACAAATTCACCGGAAGAAAGGGAGGATATGGTGGAAGGAGGAACTGCGGATTCCAGCTGTTTTGATTTGCTGATTGAAGTGTCTGCACTATTAATGGAAAGGCTCTGCCTGTCCTGCATTATCTTCCCTATCCTATCCGATAATTGCTTTGCAGATTCCCCGCTCACCTGTCCTGAAACAATGTTCCCAACTATCCCCATGATCACATCGGCTAGCTCCCTTCCATAGTCTTTTCTTAACTGACTAAGATCCTGAACTCCCAAAGTGGTTGCCACTTTATTACTCCTAGCCGTAGCTATCAGACTGTCCATTCCATTTAAATAGATGGTCGGAAATTCATCGAATATCAGGCTGCTTTTTAGCTTTCCTTTCTGGTTCACCAGCTTAACCAGACGGTTTACATACAGGGAGAGTACCGCTCCATAAATCTGTATTTTCTGGGGATTGTTTCCCATACAAACCAACTTTGGCTCTTCAGGATTATTGATATCCAGCGTAAAATCATTACCGGAAAGCACATAGTATAACTGTGCAGAAGACAGCCTTGCCATAGATATTTTGGCAGATGCTATCTGTCCTTCCAGCTGCTCCATCACATCGTTCAGGTAGGCATTTACGAAAGGATTGATCAGCACATCAATATCCTTTTCGGTGCGCAATACGGTAAACAACTCATCGTATTCGACTTGCATCAATTCAATGACATGGGGTAAAGTACAGAACTCCCCACCGTTGTATTTTCGCAGAAACCAGATGATGGCAGTTAGAAAATTGATGGGTGATTCCACAAAAAAGTCCCCCTGTTTCTTGATCCACTCTCTGTTCAAACCCATCAATATAGTCCGTGCCGACTCAGCTGCATCGGTAATATCCACCATGGTTTCCGGTGCCAACGGGTTGCAGCGGTGACTTCGTGTAAGGTCATCAAAATTGATCACGTAGAACTCGGGAACCACTTTATACCTAGTCTTATTTTTTAACCAGGTATTGTAAACAATGGATGACAGATCATCGAATTTAAAGTCATACACAAACATGGAAAACCCTTTTTTGATGTGCTGGGTAATCACGTGACGGATAACAAAATAGCTCTTTCCCGATCCAGGTGTCCCCAATACCATCAGGCCACGAAAGGGATTGATGATATTGATCCAGCTGTTTCTGAGCCTTCCTTTTAAGTTATATTTTGCAGGTAAATTGATAGAAAATTCATTTTCTATCAACCTTTCTTCCTGCGGAAAAGTCTCATTTTCTGAGTTGAACACATCGCTATTGAGCTTGGCATGGATAATTCTTGAGAGCTTTGTTCCGCCTGAAAGGATAAGCAAAAAACCTAATGAAGTTACCGCCATATAGGCAGCTGAAATCCATTCCAACCAAGCGTTAAACTGTAGTACAACATAGCTCCCAAAGTAAATGACTAGACCTGCCGCCCCATACATACTAGCTGTCTTGGTGTTCATTTTCTCACTCTTTCTCCCCTTAACTCCCAGCAGGGAAATCCCCAACATCGCCAATGCTATCAACTTCGAAGTATGAAAATCCAGAAACAGACCCGTCCCATGAATTTCCCTCAGTACACTATCGGTCACATCCGATACCAACCCCCAATCCCTGAATGTTGCATAGCAGAAGAAATAAAAATGCAGCCCCAAAACCCCGATCCCCATCAACCGGGTCATATCCAAAATCTTGGGCAATCCCTGTTCGTTTTCGCCTGTCTGCATTCCCATCTTCCCTTGGTTTAAGTACTTACTTTGTTACTTTTTTCTTCCTCTTCCTCTTTTTTTTCCGCCACTCAAAAGGCAGGTAGCTGTAGGTTTCTGCAGGCGAAACCACTGTTTCCAACAGGCCCCTCGAATCGTTTAATGCATGTTGTGTTTGTCCGATCCCTCCTATCGTAATTTCTGGCTGACCTGCTCGCTTACCCCCCATTTGCCTGCCTGTCTTTGTCAGTGATTCCGGTCTAAACCCACTCTTTTCTGATTGAATAGCTGTTCTATCCATCAACCCTTTTGCGCTATAATTTTTACCCAATGCACTTCCGTTAAAGACACATTTGGCCCGATGATCGACAAAGGTGATCCCATATAATTTCCCCTCTTGATTCTCTCTTTTTACAGTAGCGACCCCCTGTTTTTCTAGACTTTTTATCACCTCATTGAGACTCTTTCCAGGCATCTTCATCAGCGTTAGATCAATCGCAGAACGGATGGATTTAATATGGTTCTTACGCTTCATTTCATTGGATTCGAATTTGGATTCTATGGACTTCAGTGTTGCTTTAAAATAAAAACTACTTGCTTTGATCGGCACCCCGACCTTGTTTCCCTGATCATCCATCACCCGATAAACCAATCCCCTGTTTTTGAAAATCCGTGATTCTTCTCTTCCCCTATCGGCAACTATCCTGTATTGGCTCAGTACTGCATTCAGCTCAGGGAGAGAAGTGAATTTGTAGTTTTTAAGCACATGCTGAAGCACATTTCCTATAGCCCGTTTGGTTTCTGACTTACCATAATCCAGTCTGGAAATGGCAACTGGTTTGGCGATAAAAAGTCCCTGTTTCTGGGACTCGGCTGGCACCAAACCAAACTGTTTTTCGATTGCTTTTCGGGTCGGTTCAGACTTGAGTTTTCCGATATTATGCAAGGGAATCCGCTTGCCGTCGAGCTCAATATTAGTCGTCACAATATGCAGGTGTGGGTGGCCAACATCGGTATGTTTATATACCAGGTAAGGCTGGTTTTCAAAGCCGATCCCACGCATATATTCGTTGGCTATCTTTTGTAATTTTTCTTTTTCAAAGTTCTCTCCGGGAGCAAAATTCAAAGAAATATGGACTGCATTTACCGACGTTCTGGAATTCAATCCAGCAAGTTTCAGCAAATACTTTAGGCGTAATTCAACTGACTGCCCTGCATCTTTGCTGGGGTAATTCTGGGCAAAAAGTAGTTCTGCCACTCCCTGGTCTACCTTATTTTCATTGTAGTGAACAGGCCTTCTTAGGGAAGTATTGGTTTTTATGATTGCAACCATTTCTCCACTGTTTTATCGATAAATCGACTGACTTGCTTCAGTGCTACTTGGATGCTTTGCTCTAGTTTCTCAACCTGGAAACGGTTGGAAGTAACCTCATTTTCAGTAGCCATATTCATCTTTTTAGCCAACTGGTTGTAATTGGTAGCCAGGCCATGGAGATCCCGCTTCAGTGTAGTCAACTCCTTTAAAAGTTCTTGCATACTAGTATCTCGATACCTGCCAACCACCACCTTTTTGAGCAATATCCTTCTGGAATATTCACTTAAACTATCATCAACGGTCTCCCCAAAATTTGTCTTTAGCTTCAGCAATTCCCGGTCAGTCAATCGGATATGCAACCATTTGTTTCTCTTGTGTTCTTCTTTCATCGCGGTTCATTTTCACAGTTCAACAGCATTTCAAATTCAAACCCCACGACTCCGGAGTAAGGGGTTTCAAGATCCGGTTGTGATACAACCGTACATCTTGCCGATTTCGGAGGACACAGGAAATCCCGTTAGCTTTTTAAGGTTTTTGAAGCTTTGGAAAAATCTCTGGCCATTTCATAACCCGAGTCGGTAGGTGATACAAGTATAAAAAGTGAAGGGATCATTTACCTATCCTGATCAATTTCTAAATAGGCTCAAATCATTGGATCAGAGTAGCTTTAGCAATGAAATTGTTCTAAATCTAAAACCAATGAAGCTATGGCTATCTCATCACTTGAAACTATTTACGATACGCTGCTTGCGGTACCCGGCATGCATGATACAGTAAAAATCGATCTGAAAATTCCCCGCAAAACCGTATTGCTCTTAACTGAAGTAATTGCAAGAGGTATGAAACAAAAATCAGAATCAGGAAATCCTGCAATCCGGATTTCCAAAGAGTCAGAAGAGGAACTGAACACCGTTATCTCGGAGAGTCTGGAGAAGGCAGGACTTACCATTCTAAATTCCAAACTCAGGAACATATCAAATGACGGTTAATAACAACACCAAATCCTATCATCGTATGAAACGTGAAGAAACAGATAAACCAAAGTGGCAGGAGAGAATAGACCCGGATGCAAATCCATTAACCTCCTTCGGCCGGGACGATGATTTTACAGAAGAATTGATTCAAGGAATTTGTGAAATCAACGAGTCAAAATCAGTAGTACCTAAAGAAAGCGTTATTCAATCAGGAATCCGGAAAGAAACCCAGAAGCTGAAAGGAAATGTAACAGTTAAAAAGCAACGAAACACCAGAAAGAAAAGAAGAGGGATCGTTTGAACTGCCATGCCTTTTAATTTATAATAGTAAAAAATGAGTAGTAAACCGGCATGCTAGAGTCTCACAAAAATCAAGGAAGATCGAACATCCTAATGAATTTCAAATCTGCCTTATCCCAAAAAACTCATGGAAGAAAGGGAATGATTGGTTGGGATGGGGCAGATCTTCTTTGTGCCAAAGCCCTTTTCCGCAGGAACAAGGAAGTGGGCTGAGGCAGCGCAGGAATTCTTCTAAATAACAGTAAAAACCCCGAATTCAAAGAACCCGGGCTTTCTTGTTATCTAATCTATCTATTTAATTATCAAATGGGAATTCTTACCGAATTTTGGACTGAACGTATAGGATAATTGTTAATGGATTACCTGAATGGGGTATGTTAGATGCTAATCCAGTTCACTTTTCAATAAAATTTCTGCCTTCTCATAATCGATGATGAAGCGATAGTTTTTCATAGTTTCAGAACCAATAATACCTGAAATGGTCATCCCTGTTTTATTGCGAATAGAGGTGACTATACTGCCAATATCCATTGAAATAAAATTACCATATATGTGTTTTTCTCCGATCATCATGTCAATATCATAGACATAATCAAAAGTGCGCTCCATACCATTCACGCTAGCAAGCATTTCTTTGGATCCGATGTTTCTCGTATTAATTGAAATATTATATTTCTTGACAGCAATGCTATGCATTAGGTCGATGTCTGATCCTGTGTCCAACAGTAAATAAGCTTTTTTGCCGTTTATGGTAACTTTCACGATAGGCTTGGGATAGAGATTGTGGATTTTAACTGTATAATAGCCTCCCTGAGCTCTGGACAGTTCCGGTGATAAGACAGTCAGAGTAATGACCAGAAGTATTGTTTTTATAGTATTGAAACACATAAGAATTCGGAATAATATGATTACTTAATTAACTAGAAATCAATCAATTGATCCATAGTAATATTATCCCTTTCCATTACGATGCCAGCTAAAACCTCCTCCAGAAGCCCTTAAACCACACATTAAAAAACTCCGCACTTAATAAGCGATCAATTATGCCCACAAGCGTGCAATTCAACCAGCGAATACACCTGCAAAAAATGATCGGCTATTCACTGTAGTCAAGAATATCGACTTCTTGATAATTACCTTACACTTTCATCACTCGCTCTTCAAACTCTCCACCGGATTCATCAGTGCGGCCTTAATTGCCTGGAAACTGATGGTAGTTGCACCAACTACCAGTGAAGCGAATCCTGAAATAGCAAATATTCTGAATGTCAGATCGATTCGATACGCATAATCCTGTAACCAGTAATTTGAAGTGTACCACGCTATGGGAGCGGCTATGACGAATGAAAAGAGGATAAGTTTTAGAAAATTAGCCGAAAACAATAGTAATATTTCTGAGACTGTCGCCCCTATAATTTTTCTAATTCCAATTTTCTTTATCCTTTGGATAGCAGATAAATGAGCCATACTAAATAAACCAAAGCAACAGGTTATAAAAGCTAGTGATGCAGCAGTGTTTACTATTTTCTGCCCACGCTGCTCTTACAAATTCTTGGGCATTCAACTCATCCAAAAAATCATACTCAAAAACGGCATCCGGCATCGCTTTTTTGTAAGCCTTTTCCAAGGCAGCAATAGCCTCCTGCCCTCTTGATTTTTCAAATTTCACTACTATTTGGCCGTACGGGATTTGCAACATTGATAGCACCATCGGCTTTATAGATTCTCTTAGTGAGCCAAAACGAAAATCTTTCACTACCCCGATGATTGTCTTTGCTTCATTGTAGGCATCCGCTTCATTCAGTTTTATTGTCTTACCTATTGGGTTATTAAAATTGCTTTCTCTTAAAATTCATCGACTAAATAGAAAATTTCAGTAATTTTATTGTTAGATAGAACCATGTGACCCACATGTGTATGTTTGAATTTCAGATACTTAAATATCCTCAAGTGCACCGGTTCTATTTATATTCACATCCCAATAATTCTACACTTTATTAATCGAACTCAGGTTGGAAGGCGAATTATTTATAAGCGAAGTTGAAGGTGAAATTTGACAAAAAACAACAACTCATATTTCCCTATTTATGTGGATATACTTAAAAATATATCAGGATGTATTAGGACATCCGTCTCCTAAAAGCTTATTTAAAAAAGGTTTTTAAAAGAAATTATAGATTTCATGAATCTAAAATCCTTGTATTAACTACTAATAATCAGCAGTTTAGGTCTATTTTTTTTGAAGCAGGAAAATCTTATGATGCGTTTAAGTTTCTTTTTACATTTGCAACTATTACTTGTCTCCACTCCCATCTTGGCAAGAGATCTACCTGTAGATTCTGTCAAGCGGGAATATACACTAGCTAACCTTTTTAAGAACGATTATGGCCACTCCAAAGCCACGCTGGAGTTTGCAAACTTTGCTGCTCAAGAAACCAGAAAAGACACTTCTTGGCTTAAAATCGGAGGAGCGCTCCGGTTAAATACAATCTACACACACTACGAGGGAAAAACCTTCCCTTTGGGCACAGATCTCAGAAACGATTGGACATGGGACACTTGGCGAATCAATGTAGACTCCTATAGCGATGGCTTGCAGCTTTCTTTTGAATATCGATTTTACCCTACTTTCAATACCCATTTTATCAAATATGGATGGATTGGTTACCGGTTCAATCCTACGACCAATTTGCAGGTTGGCATTACCCAAGTTCCATTTGGCCTCTTGACCTATGCCTCCCACAGTTGGTGGTTTACGACCCCTTATTACGTTGGACTTGAAGATGATCACCAAATCGGATTTAACTTTACTAAAGAATTTGAAAACTGGCGATTTAATATTGCATACTTTTTACTTTCAGAACCAAGAGGGACCAACGAACTGAGTTATGGAGTCCCTGCCTCTGCCAGGTATTCATACGATGTAGTTCCCATCCCAGGAAACAGGAATATCGAACGAAGGCAAGTCAATTTAAGGGCTGCAAAACTTCTTAAATCCGGTGAAGTCGGCCTTTCCCTACAAACCCATGAGGTTTACAATCAGCAAACTACGCACACTGGCAGACAATTCGCTGGGGCCATTCATTTTGAAAACAATTGGGGAAAGTGGAATCTAAAGACTCAGGCCTTGTATTATAATTTCAAAAATGTCCAAGACGACGACGAAGTCGTTCTGGATTTTGTCCAAATGGGTGCTTATGGTTTTGGTACTTACGATGTAGCCTCCGAGGCAGCGATGTACACCATTGGCGTTTCCTATGATCTTCCCGTAAACTGGGGCCCTATTCGAAATATTCAGCTATACAGCGACTATACTTACATGCAAAAATTCGGGGAAATCCGCATAAACGGAGAAAACCAGCGCTTTGCTCCCACGCATATGTTTGTGCCGGGTGCTCTGGTGAGCGCAGGTAAAATATATTGCTATTTTGATATTGCCAGAGGAATAAACCAACCATGGCTTACCGATTCATTTGGAGGAAACTCCATAGGAACAGGCAGGGGAATCAATTACCAGGATCCCATCAGCGATACCAATCCCATTGACCGCAATCCTCCTTGGAACACTAGACTAAACATTAACCTTGGTTATTATTTCTAAAACCATTTAACATGAAAAATAAATACTTCGATATCCACCCACCGGTATTTTGGCCTGCCACCTTTCTCATATTCTTTTTTATAAGCCTTACGCTCTGGATTGGGGAACCTATGGAACAGATCTTTCTCAGCATCAAGGATTTTATAACCGATAAAACAGGTTGGCTATTTATCTTAGCGGTCAACCTATTCATCCTTTTTTGCATCTATGTAGGCTTTAGTAAATATGGAAAGATCAGGCTTGGGGGAAATGACGCTAAACCCGAATTTTCCACTTCCGCATGGTTTGCCATGCTATTCAGTGCTGGTATGGGTATTGGCTTACTATTTTGGGGTGTCGCGGAGCCTGTTAGTCATTATGCAAACTCCCCTACTTCCGAAAATTACAGTACCGAAGCTGCACAAAGTGCGATGAACTTGACTTTTCTCCATTGGGGACTACATGCTTGGGCTATTTATGCCATTGTAGCTTTAGCATTAGCATTTTTCACCTATAACAAGAAGTTACCTCTTACGATCCGGTCTGTATTTTATCCCGTTTTGGGTGATCGAATCTATGGTTGGATCGGAGACACAATTGATGTTTTTGCAGTTTTGGCAACTTTGTTCGGCCTAGCCACCTCACTTGGGTTTGGGGTACAGCAACTCAGTGGTGGCCTCTTTTACCTTTTTGAAATACCAAATACATCTACTACCCAGGTAATATTGATTGCTTCCATAACCTCCATAGCAACGGTATCAGTAGTTTCCGGGATAGATAAGGGAGTCAAGTTTTTGAGTGAATGGAACATTAGAATTGCGGCAATTTTCCTGCTTTTCATTTTAATTTTTGGCCCCACGCTTTATATTTTAAGAGGGTTTCCCCAAAATGTCGGAACGTATTTGAGTGATTTTATCTCCGTGTCTACCTGGACAGAAGCCTTCATAGATGAAGGATGGCAAGGAGATTGGACGGTGTTTTACTGGGCTTGGTGGATATCATGGTCTCCATTTGTCGGGATGTTTATCGCTAGAGTATCTAAAGGAAGAACTATTCGAGAGTTTATTTTTGGCGTTTTGTTAATCCCTTCCTTGCTCACATTTCTATGGATGACAGCCATGGGAGGATCCGCCATTTACCTGGATTCACAATCTGGCACCCATGTATTGGCTAATGAGATTATTTCAGATACTTCGACTGCACTTTTTGTCTTTATTGACCAGTTTCCTTTTAGTCTTTTAGGTTCTATTATAAGTTTATTTCTTGTGGCATCATTCTTCGTTACTTCCTCGGATTCAGGTTCTTTAGTGATTGACAATATTACTTCCGGTGGTAAGTTAGAGTCCCCAGTTGCCCAACGGGTTTTTTGGGCTATAACAGAGGGGGCCGTTGCAGCAGTGCTGCTAGTCGGTGGTGGATTGGGTGCGTTGCAGACAGCTACCATCACCACTGGACTACCGTTTTTGGTGATACTTTTATTTATGGTGTATTCATTAAATAAAGGATTAAAATCAGAGTATCAGAAGTTGGAACAACTTGAAAAACCAGCTGATAAAAAACGGTACGAGAAAAAGATCAAGAAAAGTATCAAAAAGAGTGAAGAGAAATCCCAAGAGCCATAAAATTGAATTTCCAGCATCTGACAATGATAAAATAAATTTGAGATGAAATCGAGCCTGCATGAGCCAGACAGGCATTACTCAAGTGTTACACACTGGTATAATATAAGGTATGCGAGATTCAATATGGCCTTTTAGAAAAAAATTATAATCTTATGAAAAATCTAAAAAGAATAGCTCTAGCAGCAGACTTAACTGAAATGGATGAGACGATCCTTCAGTTTATAAAAGGGTATGATAAACTTTTCGACTTTGATGAGCTGTGTATTATTCACCAAATAGAAATCGAAGAAGTCTCCTCGGAATTGCAAGCCGTATTGGACAAAAGGAATTTAACACTGGAAGAGCTTATCCACAGAGAAATCCAAGCTAATGTTGATGCAGTTTTTGGGTCAAATAATAGTCATATTACTATATATATCCACCCCAAACCAGATTTTAGCGAACTAGTCAATTGGATCAACAAAAGTAATTTTGATCTTTTCTTTTTGGGAAAAAAGATGGGGCTAGAAGGCTCTGGGGTATTCAGTAGCAAGATGGTCCGCCTTCTACAATGTAATTTGATTCTTGTACCGGAAACTGCAAAACCGACAATCAGCAAAATTCTTTCTCCCATTGATTTTTCTTCCTATTCGAGCCGGGTACTTGAAGTTTCAGAACTTATCGCCAGCAATACGAATGCTGATTTGATCCTGATTCATATTCTAAGGATCGGAATACATTATTTCCCTTTCCTAGGGAATGAGAAAAAAATCCAGAAAAGCTTAGAAAACGAAGCATATGCCAAATTTGAAAAACTCAAGAAAAAAACAACTGTAACTGCTCAGCTCGAAACACTATTGGTAGAAAGCGAGCCTATAGGTACTGCAATTTTTAAAAAAGCCAAAGAGTATAAAGCAGATTTGATTATCATTTCTAAGAAAGGAAAATCTGATGACTCGGATTTATTACTTGGTAGTGTAGCCGAAAATTTAATTGCAAACGATAAAAATATTACTGTCGTGATTATAAACTAGAATCACAGCTATGCTAATAAAGCCAACTTTCCCTTAGGTCAAAACCAAGCTTTTTGGGCGTGTTCTGACCTTTTTCTTGCAAAAGATCGTTGGCCACAAGTTGCTATATAGTATAGTAAGGTGTAAATACTCCGGATGAAAGTCCTTGGTACATGGCTGTTCAAGCTCATCTATTTTGAAAATGCAATAAGTAGCTATTTAATTTCTTCAAACCTATCATATCTTTTTTATTGGATTTATGAATTTTTGATTCTATTTTTTAGCAGATGAAGCCAATCTGTCTCCTAGCTCTTTTTTTGATACTTACCTATTGTGGAGAAACACCTGTGGAGGTATAGCTATGAGTTCAATAATCTTCCGTCTTGTGGGGTCGGCCATTGCTTGAAAAACATCTCGTCTTGCTATTTCTGCCATTATATATAAGCGTTTACTTATTCAAGTAGTAAACATAAGTATTTACTTATGCAAGTATTCAGTTGTTTATTTTGATTTGTTTCTCCGTGCAATGGTAAAGTGATGAGTGAACACTTATTTTGATTTCACTGCTTGATTATTAAACTGAAGAGCTTTACTAACCCAAAAGTCAAGGTCTTTTTCACTGTCAATACCCTCCGGATAGATAAACAAAAATCCTTTCATAGGTTTACCAGTAAAGTCCATTTCCCTACATCCTTTCTTTTTTAAAAGTTTTTCATAAGGCTCTTTGCCAACCCTTACCATCAATCTGTCATCTCCGGTTTTACGGTCAGTATCTACACCAATGCACATTTTCTCGTTTACCATAAAAATAAGTCCGCCCATCATCTTTTTTTCAACCACAGATGATTTTGAAGAGAATCGCTGGCGGACTCTATCGGCTAAAAATTCGCTATAAGCCATGATGTTTAATTTATATTCTTCTCAACATAATCTTTTAATTCCGTGAAGAAAATTTTTATCTGTTTATCGGATTGACGTTTTCCCATAAGAACGTCCATCAGTTTGCCAATGATTCCAAATTTCATGTGTTTACAATTGTTTTTCAGTGGTCAGATAGCCTGTCCCGAGCCGCCGCGGCGGATCGGGACAGGCTATCTGATAATCATCCCTCTGTGTGTCGTTCTGCGACATACTCAATTTCATATGGAAAGACATACTTTTGCTACCACTGTCAAGCTAAGTAATGGGCTTCCACTAGAACCCTTGTCAAAATGCTTGGCCATAAATCATTGGAACAAACGCAACACTATGCCAAGATCCTAGACGCTAAAGTCAGTGAGGATATGAGCCTTAGTTAGAAATTATATCTTGCTGTTATCAGAAAGATTCTGGTTTCCCTCTTCGCTCTGAATTCCTGAGAAAAGGTGTTTGTCAGCGTTTGTCCTGCAAATCTCCGTGTATTGAACACATCTCTCAAACTGAATAGAATACTTGCTTTGTCCTCGATAAAAGACTTTTGAACACTAGCATCCATGTAGTATTGTGCAAGATCCCGACCTTGGGCTTCAACTTCGGGTGAATCGTAATTAGCTACCAATTGTAGATTAATACCTAGCGGTAATTTGAAATCCTGAGTAAGTTTTGCATTCCAAGAAAAACCCGAATTGGTGAAATCCTCACTGATATTTGATCCATCCACTGCTATTCTGAAAAGTGTAAGTCCACCATTCACTGAATACCAACTATTAACTTCTGAGATACCGATGAATTCCATACCATACGATTGGGAAGATAACAAGTTTGATGGTTGAGAATAGGAAATTCCATTTTCCACGATGGTGATAAAGTCAAGCTGACCATTTACCTGCCTGTAAAACAAATTGGTTGTGAAGCTTGATTTTTCAAAATTTGCCAAATGCCCAAGTTCAAAAGAATTGATCATTTCTGGTTCTAGATCGGGGTTACCACGTCTGATATTCAAGGAATCTGTGATATCTGGAAAAGGATTCAATCTCCATGATGTAGGTCTGTCTATCCTTCTAGAATAGGTAACTTTCAAGGAATGATTTTCATTTAGATTGTACATACCCTGAACACTTGGGAAGAGGTTGAAATAGCGCTGGTTATTTGCTTCATCTGTATTCTTCAGATAAGTATCCACTTGAGTATACTCACCTCGAAGTCCCAGTGCATATTCAAATTTTTCTTTTTTAGATGAAAATATGGCGTATCCAGCATGAATCTGATCTTTATAAAGAAACTGGTTACTGACAGCTGGGTCTTCAACAAAAGAATCACTGGTTTCCATATATCTCAAGTAGCGATAATCATTATCAAACTTTCTTATGTTTGATTTCAAACCTGTTTCAAATTTTCCTGTCTCCCAGGGTTGAATATAATCAGCCTGCAGCACGGTAATATTTCTCACTTCGTCAGTGAATGCCTGCTCTTCTCCAGTCAAATTCTCCGGTGATGGATTTAGCGTATTGGTAAAAATGCCAATATTCTGCGTTTTATACTGATTACGATAAGAGTGACTTGCAGTAGCCCGAAGTAAATGCCCTTTATTTTTAAAATTATGCTCAAAAATCAAAGCATTATCCAATCCTTCATCTATCTCATCCTCATTGTTTCTTCTGACATAATCAAATGATTCCTCCGAACCACTTGTTGCTAAACTTGTTAGTTCAGAAAAAAGCGTATTTGTCTGGAATTGGTGTCCATATTGGTAAACACCTTCATAGCTTAACACATTATTACCGAAGTAATAATCAGCTCCATAATTAAGGTTATGGCTTGGTTCCCGCTCTGAACTTATGGTATTTTGATCAAGCTTTTCCTGGTCTTCGAAAATTTCCCGAATGGAACTCCGCTCTCCAATACTCTTCCAGTTCCGGTAATTATATCCTCCAAACACATTGAATCTGGCGTTACGATGATTTATTCTTCCACCCATACTGGTTCTTCCCCTTGTTCCATAGGTTGCTTCCACTCCCCCATGAGTCCCAAGGTCTTGCCCCTTTTTTAATACAATATCTATCACTCCACCTTCTGCGGCTGCATCATATCTTGCATTTGGATTGTTGATGATCTTGATTTCCTCCACTGCACTTGCCGGAAGCTGATCCAAATTTTGGGTGAGCGAAGAATTCCTTCCGTTTATTAAAATATTGGTACCATTACTTCCTCTCAGTGAAATGCTACCATCTTCAGAAACCGAAATAGAAGGCGTATTTCTCAAAATGTCCAATAAGGTACCACCGACATTAGCTAGATTGTTTTCAGGGGATATTATGATCCCTTCTAAACTCGATCGTACGGGCATCTTAGTAGTCTGAACCACCACTTCTTCGAGCTTTGCCACATCGCTTACCATAGTCAGTTCACCAAGAGAAACATCAGCATTCACCTGCACATCCTTAACAAGGTCTTTATAGCCGATAAAAAATGCTTTCAGCACATAGTCTCCTGGTTCTGCCTGGAGAACAAATTGACCTTGTACATCGGTATCGCTATAAGTAATGGGAGTTGCGGAATTTTCAGTTTCAAAAAGTGCCACTTGAACAAAGCCGAGTCCCTCATTCCTTTCCTGGTCACGAAGTGTACCAGTGAGTTCAAAAGTCTGAGCCAATCCAATTAGAGGACTGGCTATCAAGGCTAGAATTAGAAGAAATTTATAGTGTAGCTTCATCGGGATAATCAGTTGGTTTTAGTGTAAGTTTACACCAACATTCTATACCAATTTTGAAGCAGGTCATCTAAATTGTATGCGAACTACATGAAGTTGCTTCTCAAATTTGTATTGGAGACGGAATCCGTAGTTTTTACAGATTTGGTTTACAATAGCTAATCCTAAGCCTACTGAATCTGAATAGTCGGATTCTTTTTTGAATCTATTGAGCATCTCTTCTGGTTGGAAAGAAGGTTCTTTTCCGGTATTTTTTATTTCCAGTACGTGTTGATCCAATTGGATTTCTATTGATCCTCCTTCTAAATTATGCTTAATGGCATTTCCTATCAGATTGTGAAGTAGAATCTCGGCAACATAAGGATGGATATCCAGGACTACTTCATCCTCTATCTCTAGGTCCAATCGTATGGCATGGATCTGAATAATTTCTTCTAAGCTTCCTAGGAGATGATGCATTGCCTCGCTGAAATTATAAGGGTCGGGAGACTCAAATTCTTCATTTTCCAGCTTGGCTAAAATCGCTAATGACTTGACAATTCTACGAATTCGCTCATTGTTGTCGTATGCAGATTGGATAAATACAGCCTGAGGTTCAGAAACATCTTCATTCATTAGCAATTCAAGTTTCCCTCTAACTACCGCTGAGGGGGTTTGAATTTCATGCGAGAGATTCTCTGAAAACTCTTTAATCTGCCGATAGTCCTTTAGGAGCTTTTTTGACATTTTTTCCAGAAACATATTTAGCCGGTCAAACTCATAAATGCCGTTGGCAGAAAACTCCAGAGGCTCGTTTTTTTGGAATGAAAACCATTGTAGCCGATTCAGACTTTCATTGAAAGGACGGAAAATCTTTTTGGAAATCACCCGGAGAAAAAAACCTATAAACACCAACTGAATGAAAAATACCACAAGCATGGTGGTGACAACTGTCTCTGTGATATCATCTGCTTCTACCACCAAATTATAATAAGAAATCCGATAGTGCTTTCCATCTATTTTAAAAGAACGGCTGGCTTTGAGCTGTATCTCATTGTTGTTCATCGGATCGTGATAGGCAAGTGTGTCACGGAGCCAAATATCTTCTATAGGCAAATCCATCGGGATTTGCTGTATTTCCAATTTGTCCATGGCGAGTTTGTGTACGGGTGCGCCATTCCTTATACGCTCTGCATAAGAACTTATCTGCCGATCAAGCTCCATTCCAAGCTCAAAATCTATTTCCGAGCTTAGTTTATTGTATATAAAGGCAGTACCGAAAAGCAATGCTGCTACAGTGATACCCAAAAACCAAAGACTGATGATATTAATGAGTTTCATGTGATTATAATTTGTTTTTTATAGGTCATAACCTGTCCCGTGACAAAGGAAACGGGATAGCCTGTCCCGTCCGCCGCGGCGGATCGGGAGAATCTCGCTTATCGGATAACCATCTCTCTGTGACGCTTGAGTCATGCTCGATTTCATTCCACTGAAGTGTCAAATTTGTACCCTAATCCATAGACTGTATTTATGTAACCTTTGCCCCCGGCAAGAGATATTTTTTTTCGTAAATTTTTGACATGCTGATACACAAAATCAAAATTTGAAAGATCATCAGTGTAATCTCCCCACAGATGCTGCGCAATAGCCTGCTTACCCACCACCCTATTTTTATTTATTAGAAAAAATAAGAGGAGGTCAAATTCTTTTTTGGTAAGATCCAGAACCTTGTCATTCACCAAAGCCTGAAAACTGGAATTCAGTATAGTGATTTCGTTAAAATTCATTTCATCAAAGCCCTGCATTTTAGTCCTTCGGTAGATAGCTTTCAATCGTGCCAATAGTTCTGAAAGATGAAAGGGCTTGGGTAGGTAATCGTCAGCGCCCTGATCCAACCCAGAGAGCCTATCATCCAAAGAATCCTTAGCAGATATTATGAGCACATTCGTTTCAATTTTGTGCGCTTTGATGACATCCAGTAGCTGTAGCCCACTTCCATCGGGAAGCATAAGATCAAGAAGTACACAGTCATAGGCGTAGCTGAGTAGTTTGTCCTGAGCATCAAATAGTGTACGCGAAGATTCACAACGAATTCCTTCATTGAGAAGGTATTTACTGATATTCTCTGTCAGGTCTATATTATCTTCTACCAACAATATCTTCATGAAAAACTCATTCCAGGATAACTAAGCAAATTACGGATCATAACTTTGTCTCCGATAAGCTACGGTTTTCTTTTGAAGGAATTCTGAAGTACTATCAATTCACCTTCGGATTTGAGGCTTTTGAGCTCAATTATAAATCGATAAAAAAAAGACACCCCACGAAGAGTACTATTCCCCGGTCTGTAAGTGGAAAGAATCAGGTGGACATACTACCTTAGATTGGAGACAACGGACAGCGGAAAGAAACACTCCCACCCCGTAATTGACAGGCTGGATAAATGGTGTAAGGAGAACCAATACAAATGCAGAGTCCGATGGGAAAAGCCATCGACTTACCCTGCCCAGATGAGAGGCACTGAGTGCGTACCTACCGCATGGCCAGATAGAAAATCAACAACAACTTGGTAGAAAATGCGGTCAGACCCATGGCAATGGGAAGTAAAGTCTTTTTTCCCCGGATCACGTCAGGTAGCAGGGATGGCTGCCGGGATGTACTCCTTTATGGCCAGCTGCAAAAAGAACAAGGTCAATGAATTTCAATGGCTGAAGAATGTCTTTGAAAGAATCCAGAGCCATAGGCAAATAGACCTGTGCCAACTTATTCCCTTAGCTTAGCAGCCGCACAGGCTTAAACCCGCATTATGCATTAGCAATTCTGTTGCGGACTTTAATTGCTTCAAAATCGGCCGCTGGGTTACTGTTTTCGACTTCACCACAGCAGTGCTGTGCCTCAGTCTCCAAACGGCCTGATTTTCTTGCAATTACTTGCTTCATTACGAAACCAAATACAAAATCCGGCTTAAACCGATTCCCTTAAATTCCTAAACCAAATTTTATGGGATGCTCGGATGGATCCTGATTTTAGCTACTTCATTTAAGCGGACTGATTAAGTTAAATCTTCCATAATTTTTCTTTGTTTTGGTGAAACATGAATTATGGAATGCCCCCTACCCTGTTCCAATAAAGATCCCAAGGAATAGGAATAAACCAGCTGAGGATTGCATGGGAGCTTTATGCCGCCCGGAGGATAAAGGGCTACCTTATCCCGAGATTAAGGACTCGTCATAATACGTACTTACTTTGTCTTCGGCAGCACGTTGGAAATCAATGATACTTTTTCGATAGGCTCCGAAGCATTAGAATAAATTCTCACTACGGAATTTTGCTTGCCCATTTTACCTGCTGAATTGAAGGACACTTTGATCTCTGAGGATTTACCCGGGGCAATTGGATCCTTCGGCCAGCTGGGCACTGTACATCCACAAGTGGCTGCAACATTGGAAATAATCAACGGAGCAGATCCGGTGTTGGTCAATAGAAATGTGTGCTCTACTTTATCTCCTTGGGTGATGTCACCGAAATCAATTGATTTTTCTTTGAAAGTGATTACAGCACCACTTTGTTCTTGGGCATTGGCAATAAATGCAAACATCAGAGCAAAAACGGTCAATAGGAATCCTAATTTTTTCATGGCTATTATTATTTGGTTTTCTTATGCTTATTAATTGATTTTAATTGGTCATAACCTGTCCCGAGACGAAGGAAACGGGATAGCCTGTCCCGTCCGCCGCCGCGGATCGGGAGAATCTCGCATGGTTGATAAGCATTCCAGTGTGTGACGCTTGAGTCATGCTCGATTTCAAATATTCAATTTTTTGTATCAACTTCAAAATAACGGATTTCAACGCATTAAGATGCTCTCACTAAGGAAAGTATGGAAAATACCTTGCCAAAAGGAATTTTGAAGCAGGTATATTTTCAAAACCTTCTTAACTCGAATCTTCTACTTCTTTAGGTTTTACAAAGAATATCGGGGCAAAATTCACTAAGTATAATTCTTCTGTCGCTCTGGTAATTGCTGTATAAAGCCATCTTGTAAAATCCTTATCCACTTGATTTTCGGGAAGATAGCCCTGGTCTACAAAAACTGCTTTCCACTGTCCGCCTTGAGCCTTATGACAAGTCAACGCATAGGCAAACTTAATTTGCAAGGCATTCAGAAATGGATCTTTCCGAATCAATTCCTTACGCTCCACTTTACTTGCCACATCTGCATAATCTTCTGATACTTGCTGATAAAGACTTTTATATTGATCTCTTGTCAGCGAGGGACTGGGGGAATACAGCGTATCCAGAATAACTTTTGCTTCAAAATGCGGTTCGTCCGGATAGTCTAGCAGCCTAAGTTCGAGCGTGGCAAAGCGAAGGCCATAGAATTCCTCAAAAGAGCGGATTTTCATCACCTCAGCCATATCTCCATTTGCGAGGAAATTAACCTTTTCGGACTCCGCCATATAGGTGTAGTTATTTTTAACGATCATCAACAAATCTCCAGAGCTGATTTCATCTTCAAAAAAATGGATAGTTCGTCTGATGTATAGATTATACTGTACCGCCGCCTTATTTGATCTGGTGATGATGGTCGTATTTTCTGTATCAAACTTATCATACGCATACCTCAGGCCATCCTCCAGTCGCTCTCCGGTCATTTTGAAGGTATCTTTGAACTGATTGGTACTGATCTTAATTTCTTGCTTCTCCTGCTGCAGTTGATACCTCAGATTGGTAGCATTATAAAGTATGCCTGATTCCAAGCGCTGCCGCATCACTTCAGTCAATTCAATAAAATCTGCATCCAATCGGAAATGTCTCAACAAGTAATCAGCTTCGAGGGCAGGGCTAAACTCACTTCCTACAGGCGGAAGCTGCGCGGTATCCCCTACTAAGATCAACCGGCTATTTTTTCCATGAAAAACAAAGCTGATCAAATCCCCAAGTAAATTGCCGGACATCCCACCGTCATCGGCCAGCATGGATGATTCATCGATTATAAAGACGGTGTCCTTATAATAATTCTTTTGAAGAATAAACCCTCCTCCCAAACTCCCATCCTCAGCTTTGGGCTTGTAGATAATCTTATGGATCGTGTAAGCAGCCCGACCACTGTAATTGCTCATTACCTTGGCAGCTCGGCCAGTGGGAGCCAATAATAATGAGCGCATGGACAATTTGGGGAGAGCTTTCACTAATGCTGAGATAACAGAGGTCTTACCCGTACCCGCATAGCCACGCAGGACGAAGGTCGGCTTTTTCTCCGGCTCCATAAGGAGAAAGTGATCCATCTTAGAGAAAAATGCAGCCTGCCCTGATGTAGGCTCAAATGGAAAATATTTACCCAGCAATGCGGAAGGCCTCAGCAATGACTCATTATCTTTACTCATACAAACGAATGTAAATGCCAAAAGACAAAATCAGCAAGGAAATCGAAGCAAAGTTCGGAAATCATCTCAGATCGCGCGTAAATGGCATTCTCCTAGAGGACGGAAAAATCCTGATGATCAAACATTTAATGGGAAATGGCAAGATCCTGTGGTCTGTTCCCGGTGGGGCAATGCATTTTGGACAGCCTGCTATAGAAAATTTAAAACGAGAGTTTTCTGAAGAAACCGGCCTGGATATAGAAGTAAAAGAGTATCTTTTCGTAAACGAATACCTTGCTGCGCCACTTCATGCGATGGAACATTTCTTTCGTGTGGAAAAAATAGGAGGGAAATTGACACTAGGCATGGATCCTGAGCTTTATGCAGATTCACAAATTATCTCAGAAATCAAGTGGATGAGCATAAATGAAATCCAGTCATTGCCAAAAGAAGCCCTTCATCAAATCTTTTGGGAAATTAAATGCCTTGAGGACTTAGTATTGTTGCGAGGATATTTTAATTTTGAAAATAATTCTCTAAAATAGCACGATTTATAACCTTCAACCTTACCCAGATTCTTAAAATTTTAGCAAATGAATTTATCAAAAGTACTATCCTTGGTCTTCTTCGCAGTGGCAATTGTTCTCGGCTACTTTCTCTGGAAAGGTGTTGAAGATGATGTGAAATCTAAAGAAAGAGTTGCGCTAGTCGAAGCTGCAATCATCGAAAAATTGCAAATGCTGAGGGATGCAGAATTGGCATTTCAGGCTTCTAACGGAAGATATGCCGAAAACTGGAATGAACTTAAAACATTTATCGAATCTGGTAAGATCTGGCTTATCCAAAGAACAGAGACTACCACGCTTCTTGACTACGGCAAAGAAGAGACTACAGTAAAATTCGACACCCTTGGTTCAGTACCGGTTATCGATTCCTTGTTCAACGAAAGAAAATATCCTGACTTCAGGCTTGACGCTCTTGCAGTAGTTCCAGGTTCTGGTGGAAAGCAGTTCGAATTCTTCGCAGACAAGGTGGAAAGAAATTCTTATGAAATCTCCGTATTTGAGATTAGAGATCCTGCTCCATTAAATCCACAAAGAAGATTGAACAATAATGAAAAAGCCTTAAAAGTAGGTTCAAGAACAGATGCCTCTACTGAAGGTAACTGGAAATAAAACCTCCCATTTTGGAAAGCAACCTTAAAGTATTTAAGAGTGATAGGTTTGATGTGGAAGATGCAGCAAGCCTATCACTTTTTTTGTATCCGGATTCTCTGTTCATTTTTGCCAAGGATAAAAACCAGAGCAATATTTGTATTCACGAATACATTCACTTCGATTGGAACACCTTAGATCAATTGGTGATTTCAGATCATTTATTAAAAACTGATATCCCTGCCAAAATCTACCTGCACCAGTCTGACTTCAGTCTCATCCCTGGTGTTTTATTTCACCCTGGCAATGAAGCCACTTACTTAGCGTTTGCGAGAGAACAACAAGCCAATACAAGCTATTTCAATACGCCCCTGGACAGCAATAATCTTCAGGTACTTTCGTGCATTTCCGACAAGCTGAGGAAATCCCTAGAAGCCCGTTTTACAGATTTGACCTTCCATCATGGATCCGTTTCATTCCTTTCTTATCTATTCAAAGAGCGATTTAATCTGATAGGACAAGAAATCTTGATCAGCCTATTTGACAATCAAATCTATGCCGCAGCCTTTTTAAATCAAGAACTTTCAGCATTCAACATCTTCTCTGTTGACTCCAAAGAGGATATTCTGAAATATTCGTTGATTCTTGTTGAGCAATTGAAATTTGATCGAAACCATATGCGGGTCAGCCTTTTTGGAGCTACCGATGAAAGTGGGATTACTGAAAATTGGGGAAAGGAATACTTTCATCATTTCCGACTATTGACTCCACATGCCAATCAGAATTTCACCCACGGATTCAAGCATTTGAAATCAGTAAACCTATTTGAATCTAATTGGCAATATGATTGATCCATGAAATCGAGCATGACTCAAGCGTCACCCATTAGGATTATCTACCATGCGAGATTCCATCCCGTTTCCTTCGTCACGGGACAGGTTATGGCCTTTAAAAAACAATTATAATCACATGAAAAAAACCGCCATTTTCCCCGGCTCATTTGACCCCTATACACTTGGTCATCACGATATCGTAATGAGAAGTCTGGATTTATTTGATGAGGTAATTATCGGAATTGGCTACAATTCCACCAAAAAATCTAGATACTTTGAGATCGATGATATGGTGGCTAAAGTAGAAAGTGTGTATGAAAATATACCCGGAGTGAAGGTCATCGTGTACAACGAACTAACATCTACACTTGCCAAAAAACATGACGCAAAGTACCTGATCAGAGGCTTGAGAAATACGACTGATTTCGAATATGAGAATACCATCAGCCAGATGAATCGCTACCTAAATGATGAATTGGAGACCGTATTCCTGATTACTTCACCAAGATATGCAGCCATCAGCTCCACTATTATTCGAGAAGTACATCGCTTTGGGGGCAATGTGGCAGAATTCCTCCCTTATAATGTCTGAGGTTTCAGATGACTCTTTATGTACTGCTTAAATAGATAACGCATCGATGGATAGGAATTGATTAAAGCGATTTTAGCATCTGCCTCATAAAACCATCTGATATCCTCAATACCCTCTTCTTTCTGCGGGGTCATCTGAGCATCATTCACACAGTCCATCTCAAACCAGTACGTCTTCTTTAGGATACTTTTTCTGTCCTGTGTGTAGGTATGCCAGGTATTGCAGATTGGGTTGCACGCCTTGACTTTTATGGCGCATTCTTCTTCCACTTCACGAACAGCACATTGCTTTGGAGTCTCCCCTTTTTCGAATTTTCCTTTGGGAAAATCCCATTTTCCAAGCCGGAAAATCAGCAGAATTTTATCCTTTTTAGCAACTACCCCACCGGCAGCCTTTATGATAGAAAAGCGACTTTTCACAAACTTTTTCAAAGCAGCCTTATCCTTGCTGACCAAAGTGATGGAATCCAAATCCTTGAGCTTGCGGGTACGAAGCAGATACAGTAAGCGGATAACTAAGTCATGGGAAGGCTCATGAAATAATATATCATCTTTCCATGGTAAATGGGCAGGCAAGTCTTCTTGCTGGTGATAAACAGTTTCGTAAGACTTCGAGGGATTCAGTTCCTCATAGCTAATCAGGTCAAAAGGTTTATCATTCACGAAGATTCTCATGTTGAATCAAAGGTTTGGCATGGTTAGAATAAGTCAAAAGTGCATATTTTTTTCACCTGCTACAACCTTAGCCAGCGTTAATCTATTATTTTTGATTTATGGAAATTTTAGATGTGAATGTAGCTGCTGAGGTAGCAGATAAATTATTGGAGATTAAAGCAATTAGACTTCAGCCTGAAAAGCCTTTCACCTGGGCATCTGGCTGGAAATCACCAATTTACTGTGACAACAGACTTTCTCTGTCTTTTCCAAAGGTGCGGACAATGATTAAAGAACAATTGATCAGAAGCATTCAGCATTATTTTCCAAACGTAGAAGCAATCGCAGGAGTGGCTACTGCCGGAATACCTCAGGGAGCTTTACTTGCCAATGATCTTGATCTTCCATTCATTTATGTGCGATCTAAGGCCAAAGGCCATGGAATGGAAAATATGATCGAAGGCAAGGTCGTGCCAGGCCAAAAGGTAGTGGTGGTCGAAGATCTAGTCTCTACAGGAGGTAGCTCACTGAAAGCAACTCAAGATCTGCTTGACGCAGGATTTGAAGTGTTGGGAATGGTTGCCATTTTTAGCTATGGCTTTGATGTGGCTGCGCAAAACTTCGAAAAAGCAGGTGTAAAATTGGTATGCCTAAGTCATTACGAAGCGATGCTTCCCATGGCAGTTCAGAGAAAATATATCAACGACGACATGCTGGAATCTCTTTCGGAATGGAGAAAAGATCCGGCAAGCTGGAAACAATAATTCTTCTAAAAACTACAAAAGGCAGTGAATTCCCACTGCCTTTATTATTTGCTACTTACCAAAGCCTACTTTTCAAAAAGACCTATAGACCCTCCTACCCAGTCTTTGTCTTTGTTAAATTTCACGCCTATCATTTCCCCGCGGCTCAGTCTTACCAGATTCCCCACCATCGTTGGTTTCTCCTCTGCTTCTGGCCACAGCGCAAGAATCCTGACTTCTACTTTCACTTTTCCGTCAGGAGATTGAATGACAGGAGCATAAGTCACCTTCTTCTGGAGAATGTACAGACCCTTATCTTTCACAGCTTCTACATCAGCTTTTTTCACATTGAAAATCACCCCTGAACCTGAAAATGAAAACAAAGGCTTCAGCACATAATTCTCTAAATCCTCAGGTATTTCTGTTATTTCTCTTAATAGGGTAGTTTCTATAAAATATTGCCCATGTAGATAAGGTAAAATAAACTTAGAAATCCTGGTGTACCAGTTCGGATGTCCTGCCCACTCCACATCCAGCTTTTCTTCAAAACTGAACTGTAGCTTCAAGTCCCTACGAAGATCCAACTCATCAAAAATCACTCGGTTATAAATCCGCTTGATCCTCACTTTTTCTCCAGCTTCATTTCTATAAAAAAGTTGCTCCCCTTCTTTGATCACTTCCGTCACGCAGATGATTGGAATGCCTAGATCTCTATGGCAATAGTAAAAGTCAATCTTTGTATTCTGCTTCTCCGGCTCAATTTCTAACAGAACAACTTCTGAGATGTCGTTGCCATTTAGCACAACTTCCTTCAACTTATTCAAATAGGAGTCTTCATCCATTCCCGACAGATAAGGAGTCATTTCTGAAGTAAAAGGATAGTACTTCTGAATCTTCCGGAAAAGATTAAACTGAAAATTAAAGATGGATGGAAATCCCTGAACCTCGATGAGTTTTGGTACAATCCGTCCATTTTCTTCACAAATACCGAAATCAATCGCCATAAACTGAGTATGGGTATCTTCATTTGGCACTGCGGTATTCAGATCTATAGCGCGCTGCGTAATTGCTTTGAAGTCAGGTTTTCTGACAAAATCAAATACTTCTTTACAGGCTTCTTCCAGTTGGTTTTTCAATCCATTAGGGATGAAAAAGGGGGTTTCTGCTACTCTGAAAGTAGGCGAAAAATGGAAGTCCTCTGCTAAATTATCAAGGAATGTCCGATATTTCTCTACAGAAAATCCCTTATTAAACTGAGCTCTGCGGGATTCAATCATAGTGCGTCAAATTAAGATTAGCGATTTCGAAGCTTTTACTTTTTGAATGGATTGCTCAAGAAAATTTGGAATCAACGTCTCATTCGTCTTGTATATTTTATCCTCATCTACTAAGTGTTCCAGCATCTTTCTAAACTTGATTTTACCCATGGACGTAATAATTTTCTCTTTAACCTCAGCTTTTTTCAAATGTGCCAGAAAACTTACAGGATCTGCCTCAGGATGAAATTGCGTCCCCACCATTTCCTGAGAAAATCGAATTGCCATAATTGCACGCTCGTATTCTACATGATCCCGGATCTTTTCCAGCGCGATGATTTTGGCCCCTAGCAATTTGAATTTCTTCATATCAGGCTGCCCTACTTGGTAATCTCTAGAGTCTATCGCCCAAAAAGGATTAGCAAGATTGTGCAGCAAGGAATCCTTTTGACCTTCGGCTGTCATATGTACCGGCATCACACCAAAGGAGGTAGATTTTCTTTTTGTCAGCGTACCTAACCCAAAATGCCTACAAGCCATCTGGAAAGAATGACAAATGAAGAGTATGTATTTCTTATGATTATGATTTTGATTCCATATCCAAATTTGATCCAAAAAATCAAAATATTTCAAGTCCCAATCACCATCTCCATCCATCGGATTACCCGGTCCACCGGTTGAAATAAAGAGGTCATAATCCCAGATTTCAGGAATTTCGGCTTTGCCTCTCACATCGAAGACTTTGTAGCTTAGCTGACGCTCAAATCTGGCGACAATGTCTTTGATACAACGCATTCCCTGATTTGGCTCACCATCATACATATCCAAGATCGCCAAGTTCAATTTTCTCATTCCCACGTTGCCTAGTATTTATTTTCGATCACAAAGGTAATAAAAGCGCTTAAATCCCCTCTGTAAACTTCGATGTGATCATATCCACCACTTTCTTGAGATCCTGAGTCTTGTCAAATACGGCCAATTGCTGGTCTGCTCCTGTACCATTTTTTAAGATTTGATGGACATATTCGATTTCTTCCCGACTGTCTAGTTCATCTACTACATCATCCACAAAATCCAGCAGCTCCATGATCAACTCATAAGTGGGCACTTCTACTTTTCTGCCAAAATCAATAAGTTTTCCTTCGATTCCATTTCTCGCCGCCCGGAATTTGTTCTCACGGATCAACGCAATTCTGTAGATATTAAAACTTGTATTGCTGAGCAAAAGTCTGTACAATTTGGCTACAACAGCTTGGATCAAAGCCACAATACAATTTGTCTCCTGTACTGTGAGACACATATCACAAATGCGGAATTCAATGGTGCTGAAAAAAGGATGAATCCGAAGATCCCACCATATTTTTTTGGGATTATCTATGCAGTTTGTTTTTACCAGTGTCTCCAGAAAATTATCATAGGACTGGACAGAGTCAAAATACTCCGGCAATCCTGTCCTAGGAAATTTGGCAAAAATCTTAGCTCTAAATGCTTTGAAGCCCGTATTTCTCCCTTCCCAAAAAGGCGAATTGGTGGTCAATGCATAAATATGAGGAAGAAAGTAGCAAGCTTGGTTCATCAGTTGAAGCGCAACGTCCCTATTATCGATTCCGACATGAACATGTAGTCCAAAAATCAGGTTGGATCGGGCTATGTCTTTTAATTCATCCACAATAGTGTGATACCTGGGGTCATCTGTGATTTCCTGGTCTTGCCATCGAGCAAAAGGATGGGTGCTGGCTGCTCCTACTAAAAGTCCCTGATTTGCAGCTAGCTCTGCTATTTTATTCCGGAGATACGAGACTTCTTTGCGTGTCTGGGTTACATTTTCGCAGACGTTGGTACCTACTTCCACCACTGATTGATGCATTTCAGCTTTCACTTGCTCTTTGAGCGTGATTTTCCCACCCTCCACAATTTTGGACATGTGCGAGCGAAGATCTCTGGTTTCAGGATCTATAATCTGATATTCTTCTTCTACGCCTAGCGTAAATTTCGGGAGCTTTTTCAGGGATGAAGCCATGGTTTTCGTTAAGCTATAATTTCTAAAATCTCTTGGAGCTGCCTACAGCATCTCTCATAAATGTACCCCAGGTTAAATTTATTTTTCCGGACTTCTGAGCTTTTGCGTAGCTAATTGCCATTTTTGCAGCTTCCTCCACCACCCACTCAAAATTCTCTGCGCCTACAGAATTCACATCCGCATCTGGAGCAGGATTCCCGAAATCAATCGCATAAGGGACACCGCCCTTCACAGCAAATTCCACTGTATTGAAATCATAGCCTAGTCCTTTACAGAGGCGAAGGGTATAATCTTTAACAGTTGCCAACAATTTCTTAGACGAAGGAGGCCCATCCACCACATAGCGTAAATGGTGCGGATTGCGCGGTTCGTAAGGCATGATTTTCACCGCTTTCCCACCAAGACAATAGACTCTGAAGTACTCCTCAAAAACAATTTCCTCCTGAAGCAGCATCACGAGCTGTCCAGTTTCGGGGTGAATTCTGAAAAACTCTTCCAAATTCTCCAATCGATACACGTTCTTCCAACCTCCACCTGCATAAGGCTTCATATATGCCGGAAAACCCACATAGTTAACTATTCCTTCCCAATCTAACGGCGCCACCAGGTTCCTGAAAGAGTTAGAAGTGGTGTCATCAGGATGCTTGGCAGAGGGTAAAATCACCGTTTTGGGAAGTGGTACTCCCAATTGATCAGCAAGTGCATTATTGAAAAATTTATCATCAGCACTCCACCAAAATGGATTATTGATCACTGCTGTACCTGTCAAAGCAGCATTTTTTAAATACGCTCTGTAGAAAGGCACATCCTGCGAGATCCTGTCAATAATGACCGCATATTCTGTCAACTGGTTCTGAATCACTTTATCAATTTGCACCGCTTCTGCGATGACTCCTTTTTCGGCTTTTTGATTCACTCTGTCAATAAAAGCCTGAGGAAAAGTGTCCTCCATTCCGAAAAGTATTCCTATTTTTTTCATATCTAAATTGATAATAAGAGGTTCTAATTAAAGTTAATTCTGCTGAGGTAATGTGGAAACATCTCCTTCCAAACATCCCAATCATGCTTACGATTCTGACGCACATCAAACCAGTGACTCACATTTTTTGCTTTGAGTGTTTCATGAAGCTTGATATTGGCATCGAAGCAGATATCCCAATTTGACGTTCCTAAGACAATATCCATTTTCCATAGTTCCTGATCATGAAGATCTGGCAGGTACTCAAGTGGATTATTGTAATAGATATCATCATGCTGATAGCCATCCATAAAGTTCCTAATGTCAAATGCACCAGACATGCTAAATAAGTGGCTTACGTATCCGGGATATCTAAAAGCAAAATTAGCTGCATGATACCCACCAAAACTGCACCCAGCTACCACCACTTTTGCCACTGCCGTGTTTAATCGGATAGGCTCCACGATCTCTTGGCAAATCATTTTGTCGAAAGCGACATGATGCTGAATCCGCTCATGAGGAAGAATATTCTTATTGTAAAAGCTATCAACGTCATTGCTTATTGGGCAATAGATATTGATGAGTCCCTGCTCGATGTACCATTGAGCGGATTTCACTAGCCCCATGTCGCGATTTTCATGGAACGAGCCTTTAGACGTAGGGAAAACAACTACAGGATACCCCGCATGACCAAAAACTAACATTTCTACATCCCGCTGCAGATGGGGAGAAAACCATTTTAAATATTCTTCATTCATGTGTTTATAATTGATTTTCAAAGGTCATAACCTGTCCCGTGACGAAGGAAACGGGATAGCCTGTCCCGCCCGCCGCGGCGGATCGGGAGAATCTCGCAAGGCTGATAATCATCCATCTGTGTGACGCTTGAGTCATGCTCGATTTCAACAAAGAGTGAAAAATCAGAGGTTTTCTCTCACTTTCAAATACTAGTCAAAATTTCCTGAAAAGAAAAGAAAGGGATGTTAGCTAATTAATAAAAATTCAGACTATTTCCTTTTTAAATGTAGATCCCGCTCATTTTTAAGAATATAATTCCTAATCAAACCTGCCAGAATGAAAACCACACAAATCCCTACACTTAACCATTTGGATGTGGTGAAAAATGAAGCAAGGTATCCTAAAATCAAACGCTCAGAAGGATAACTTAATAATAAACCTGAAACCATTAGATTTTCAAAAAAATCTAAGCATACGATAGCAAAGGGTAAAACAAGAAACTTTTTTTGCTTCCAAATTTTACTTATTAACCCACTCAACAGCAATAAGTAAACAAGCATATAAGGTGTATCAAGTACCCAAATACCCATCAAATATCTCTCGCGTATACTGGCCGACATGCTTTTTATGACCCGAATTCCTTCACTCCCTGAATACGCAAAACGCAGATCCAATGCTAGATCCGTAGGCATGAAGCGGTTGAGAAGGAAATTAAATAGAACAAATAACACGAACAGTACTACCAAACTTAAAGGCTTGTCCAGTATTTTAAAAATAGCTTTCATGTGTTTATAATTGTTTTTCAAAGACCACATGGAATCTCGCATTACGGATAAGCATCCCAGTGTGTGTCGCTTGAGTCATGCTCGATTTCATGTGATTACAATTGATTTTTATTGGCCACAACCTGTCCCGTGACGAAGGAAACGGGATGGAATCTCGCATGGTAGATAATCATCTCAGTGTGTGAGCCTTGAATCATGATCGATTTCATTAAAATAATCTGACAAAAATGATTGTGATTTTACTTCGGCGATTCTAGCTGACCATTAAAATTCAAACTGATCTTTCTCTACGAAAGAGCCCAGAATTAGGTTGTGAACCAACTCGCATACATAGGATAGTTTTTGGCTGTTCTTGTGATGACTTCATCCATGGCAGCTCCAGTATCCTTCACTTTTTTGGCAGGTATCCCAGCATAAATCGAGTTAGCTTCCACGATAGTATTAGCCAAGACTACTGCCCCAGCAGCGATCACCGCTCCGGAGTGAACCACCGCACCATCCATTACTATTGCTCCCATACCTATCAATACTCGATCGTAAATCGTGCATCCGTGTACTACAGCATTGTGCGCAATGGAAACTTGGTTTCCAATATATGTTCCAGCCTTTTGGTAGCTACAATGGATTACTGCACCATCTTGAATATTGGTCTCATTACCAATTCGGATTTCATTAACGTCCCCACGAATTACTGCATTAAACCACACCGTACAGTTATTCCCTAGTACGACGTCACCAACTACAGTGGAATTAGGTGCTAACCAACAACTCTCTCCAAATGCAGGGTTTTTTCCATTTACTTCAAGTAGCAATGCCATATTTACTAAACTATTTGTGTCTCACTTATTCGGCTATTCAAGACAAAGTTTCACTTTTTCTGACGAGTAATGAACTTTTTACCAGAATTTGAGTTTACATGTATATACATCTAAATTCGAACCAAACTTATCACAATGAAAACTATCACACAAACAGGCTTTATTCTAGCAGCCGCACTTATGGCCTTTGCTTGTAGCAAACCGGCAGAAACGGTAGAAGCCACAGAAGCACAGGAAGTATCCCAAGCAGAAGGAACTACTCTTACATTGCATCCAGAAGATTCAAACATAGCTTGGATGGGTTACAAACCTACTGGACAACATCGTGGGATAATCCCAGCTACCACAGGTACTGTCACTGTAAATGGTACAGAAGTAACTGGTGGTTCATTTACTTTTGACATCACTGCACTTGAAATACATGATATGGAAGTAGGTACAGAGATGCATGGCAAATTGCAGACACATTTGCAGTCAGATGATTTCTTCGATGCAGCAAACCATCCAACTGCAACTTTCGAAATCACCGCAGTCGAACCTTTCACTGCAGAAGATGTGATAACTGACGAGGAGCAATTTGCTTCTGAAAACACACCAACAGCAAACAGTGAATTAGCTCCTGAAGCTCCTAATTATTGGGTAAGTGGTAACTTAACTATGAGAGGAACTACCAAAAACATTAAGTTCCCCGCGACTATCAATGTAGCTGACGAGGCTGTAACAGCGAAAGCTGGATTCAATATCGATAGAACTGATTGGGGACTTTCTTATGGGGACGAAGCAACTGTAGCTGACAAAGCAAAAGACAAATTCGTTTACAACAGCGTAGGTTTGGTATTGGACGTGAAAGCCAATTAATCATAACAAACTCATTGAAAAGAGGAATTCTAACAGGATTCCTCTTTTTTTGTGCTACCAATGATAAGCACTTCCTTCATTTACCCTATTGCAGATCCAATTTGGATCGAAAAATTATGTCGCTGGGCTGACAAGCATTTTGACTTTTTTGCCTATACGAGTGGGAATGGCCATGAATATCCAGAGGAATCATTTGCCACACAGTTTTTTGCGGGGAATAGTCAAGTACCAGAGAATGAAATCTGGAGCAAAGCTACCAACTTCAAAAAAGTCGGAATCATCGGCTATGACTTCAAAAATCGGTTGGAAAAGCTCCAAAGCAATAACCCGGCTTTTTTTGATCTACCAGAACTATGCTTTTTCAAACCTGAACTTTCCATAGAATTTCGTCAAAATGAAATCCATTCACCAAGTGAATTAAGTTTGCATTTTTGGGATGAAATAGAAAAAACAGAACTCCCAAGCTCACCTATGACAGGCTGCGTTGTAACAGCACAAATTTCCCGCGAGGATTACATAAAAACAGTAAATACAATCCAGAACCACATAATTGAAGGAAATACCTACGAAAGCAACTTTTGTCAAGCCTATTTAGGGTCCTTTGATTCCTGGGATCCTGTTACAGCTTATTTCAACCTGAACAAGCTTTCGCCCATGCCGTTTTCATCCTTATTCAAAGCAAAATCTCATTGGTTGGTTTCGGCTTCTCCAGAGCGCTATCTGAAAAGAACTGGATCGAAAATCATAGCACAACCGATAAAAGGAACCAAAAAACGGGGGAAATCCTTGGCCGAAGATGCGATCAACAGAGAAACGCTGGCCAGGAGTGAAAAAGAGCAAGCTGAGAACTTAATGATTACTGACCTGATGCGAAATGACCTTTCTAAGGTCTCAAAAACCAGCTCGGTGGAAGTCAAGGAACTCTTTGGTATCTATCCCCTACCCCGAGTCTTTCAGATGATCAGCACGGTAATTTCAGACTTGAAGGAAGATGTAAGCTTATCTAAAATTATCCAAGCTTCATTCCCGATGGGAAGCATGACAGGAGCTCCGAAAATCCGTACGATGGAAATTATAGAAGAACTAGAAAGCTTCAAGAGAGGATGGTTTTCAGGTGCTTTTGGAGTGATTGAAGAAAATGGAGACTTTGATTTCTCAGTGATCATCCGCAGCATTATTGCCGACCTGGAAGTAAAAAAACTCTATTTCGGAGTGGGCAGCGCCATTACTTTCGATGCTGTTGCAGTTCAGGAATATGAGGAATGCAGTCTCAAAGCTCAGGCTATTCTAGAAGTGCTCAGTGGAAAATAAAAAAGACATATCAGTCCTCCCATTCCGGAAAATCATCCATGTGGATATGGACGCTTTTTATGCATCTGTGGAGCAGCTTGACCATCCCGAATGGCGGGGAAAACCGCTGGTAGTAGGCGGAAATGCTGCTAGAGGCGTAGTGGCTGCTGCCAGTTATGAAGCAAGGAAATTTGGTGTTTATTCTGCTATGCCGTCGGTTTTGGCGGCGCGGAAGTGTCCACAACTTATTTTCGCACCAGCAAGATTTGATCGCTACAAGGAGATTTCTAGTCAAATCCGGGAGATTTTCTACGAATACACTGACTTGGTGGAGCCGCTGTCTCTGGATGAGGCATTTATGGATGTGACAGAAAATAAGAAGGGCTTGAAATCTGCAATTTTGATAGCCAAGCAAATCCGTCAGAAAATCAAAGAGCGTACTGGGTTAAATGCCTCTGCGGGAGTTTCATACAATAAATTTCTGGCAAAAATAGCCTCTGATCTGAACAAGCCTAATGGTCAGGCGGTGATACTTCCTGAAGAGGCGGAAGCTTTTTTGGAAAAATTGCCCATCAAAAAATTCTTTGGAATCGGCAAAGTAACGGCAGAGAAAATGAGTGGTCTGGGAATTCATAGCGGAAAAGACCTGAAGCAGTTTTCACTTCAATACCTCACACGGAAGTTTGGTAAATCAGGCATTCATTTTTTTAATATAGTCCGGGGAATTCACCTCTCGGAAGTGCAGCCACATCGTATCCGAAAATCTATCAGTGCAGAAAACACTTTTGAAAAAGACCTCTTGGCTATGGAGGACCTACTTTCTTCCTTAAAACCAATCTGTGATGAATTGATCAAGCGGATTAAGAGATCTGGGATCAAAGGCCGTACAGTCACCTTGAAAATCAAATTCTCAGATTTCACCCAACAAACCCGGAGTAAAACTCAGGAGCAATATCCTGATGAAGAACATATTTGGGGTATAGCTCAGGAACTTTTAGCTCAAGAACCCTTCAGCAACTCAATTCGATTATTGGGACTGGGCATATCCAATCTCAACATTACTGAGGAACAAGTTCACTTTGGGGAGCAACTAAAAATTCCTTATGTAGGATAAGAAGCACTTATCTCCCACTATTTCATGTGTTTATAAGTTAAATTTTTTAGCCCTTTTAGAGAAATAGTCGCGTGAGTATACTGTGGTTATTAAATATCCTCTTGTGTGACGCTTGAGTCATGCTTGATTTCTCTGTTCTTTTGCCTTGACGCAAAAGAACCAAAAAGTCAAGACGCCAGCAAAGCTTCCCCCCGCAATCCAGCCGCCTGGCTCGCTGCTGCGTCACCCCAGCGCGCCATAACAACAAGCAAATCTGCTGATGCGGTGTTTGCCGGGATATAATCATCCCCCTGTGTGTCGTCCGCTCCTCATGGGTATTTCATCTGTTTTATTTTGATTTTCAATGGTCATAACCTGTCCCGTGACGAAGGAAACGGGATAGCCTGTCCCGTCCGCCGCGGCGGATCGGGAGAATCTCGCATGGTAGATAATCATCCCACTGTGTGTCGCCTGCGACATGCTCTATTTCATGTAAATAAACCTATTGTCATTAAGGAATAAGAGGCGGAAATCAATTTGGGCTACCTCTCCCGACAATGAACACTAGGAGTTTTAACAAATAAAAGAATCCCACTTTCTGCCATTTTGTCCGCATTTTCGTAATTTCGCCATCTGTAAAAAGGAAAGAAGAAGTTACATGAATAATTTAATTGCAGACATTGATATCATCCCAGCAGAAGAAGCACAAGCTTGCGACTTTAAAACCACTGTGGATGAAAACACCGGCAAAACCAGAAAACTTTACATCGAGAGTTACGGTTGCGCCATGAATTTCGCTGATTCAGAGATTGTAGCATCTATTATGAAAGATGGTGGGTTTGACACAACATCTGATTTTTATCAGGCCGATGTGATTTTTCTCAATACCTGCTCCATCCGGGAAAAAGCAGAACAGACTGTACGAAAACGCCTCACTGATTTCAACAGAGCCAAAAGAAACAAGCCTGAAATGACGATTGGGGTGCTGGGCTGCATGGCTGAGCGACTGAAAGAAAAACTACTTGAAGAAGAAAAATTAGTAGATATCGTCGTGGGGCCGGATGCTTACCGTGATCTTCCAAATCTGCTCTCAGTAGCTGAAGACGGACAGAAAGCTGTAAATACTTTTCTTTCCCGTGAGGAAACTTACGCAGATATCTCACCTGTACGACTGAATTCCAACGGTGTATCGGCATTCATTTCCATCATGCGTGGCTGTGACAATATGTGCTCTTTCTGCGTAGTGCCTTTTACCCGAGGAAGAGAAAGAAGCCGTGATCCTTACTCCATTATCGAAGAGGCTAAGGATCTTTTCTCCAAAGGATACAAGGAAGTGACGCTGCTCGGTCAAAATGTAGATAGCTACAAATGGTCTCCTGAAGAGAACAACAAAGCCAGACTGAACAAAAAGGAAGAGAAAGTGACCACTGTGGTCAATTTCGCCAACTTATTGGAAAAGGTTGCCTTGGTAGATCCGAGCCTACGTGTGCGCTTCTCTACATCCCATCCCAAGGACATCACAGATGAGGTCCTGTACACGATGAAGAAGTACGATAATATCTGCAAATACATCCATTTACCCGCACAAAGTGGGAATTCCCGCGTATTGGAAATGATGAATAGAACCTATGACCGGGAATGGTACTTGGAGCGCGTTTCCAAAATCAGAGAGATTCTTGGCGAAGAATGCGGAATTTCTTCTGATATGATCACTGGATTTTGCAGCGAATCAGAGGACGAGCACCAAGACACGCTTTCCTTAATGGACATCGTGAAATTCGATTTTTCTTACATGTTTTTCTATTCCGAGAGACCTGGAACTTTGGCTGCAAAGAAATATGCAGATGATATTCCTTTGGAAGTGAAAAAACGAAGACTGGCTGAGGTGATTAAAAAACAAAGTGCAACTTCTCTAGAGAGAAATAAACTTGACCTAGGAAAAGAGCAGATAATGCTTGTCGAAGGAGCTTCCAAGAAATCAGCAGACGACTTCAAAGGCAGAAATTCAGCAAACAAAGTAGTGATCGTACCTGCAGGAAACTACGGTAAAGGCGATTACTTAAAGGTTAAAATCACCGATTGCACTCCGGCAACGCTATTTGGTGAAGTTATTGAAATAAACCCGAAACATTGATGATTACAAATCCGGAAATTCAAACCGTCAAACAGCGCTTCGGGATCATTGGCAATAGTCCACTTTTGAATCATGCAATTCAGGTGGCAATGCAAGCGTCTCCTACCGATATGACAGTGCTGATCACAGGGGAAAGTGGCAGTGGTAAGGAGAGTTTTTCGAAAATCATTCACTCCCTCAGCCCTCGCAAGCATGGCAAATTCATAGCTATCAACTGTGGAGCTATCCCCGAAGGAACGATTGATTCCGAGCTTTTCGGTCATGAGAAAGGCTCTTTCACCGGAGCTCACGAAGCCAGAAAGGGATATTTCGAAGTAACAGATGGAGGATCGATCTTCCTGGATGAAATAGGAGAATTGCCTTTGGGTACTCAGTCTAGGCTACTTCGGGTGCTGGAAAATGGAGAATTCATCAAAGTAGGTTCTTCAAAAGTCCTAAAAACCAATGTCCGCGTAATCACTGCTACCAATGTCAAACTTCTCAAAGCAGTAGAAAAAGGCAAGTTTAGAGAAGACCTTTACTATAGATTGAATACCGTTCCGATTTTTGTACCCCCACTGCGGGAGCGTGGAGAAGATGTGGTTTTACTATTCAGAAAATTCACCTCGGACTTTTCAGAAAAATACCATGTTCGCCCTATTTCTTTGGATATTGAGGCTCAGGCAGCTTTGATGCGTTATTCCTTTCCGGGCAATATTCGTCAGCTGAAAAATATAGCAGAGCAAATTTCTCTCTTGGAAAATGAGCGGGAAGTAGATGCTGCAACCCTGGCAAAATACCTGCCATCAGACAATTATCGTCTACCGATGACCCTTCCTAGTCTGTCAAAAAACAGTGACACATCAGATTTCTCCGAGAGAGATTTGCTGTACAAAGTACTGTTTGACATGAAAAAGGACATGACTGAGTTGAAAAAACTTGTGCTGGAGACCTATCAAAATGGCGGGTTAAATTCTAACATTATCCAAAAGCATCAGGGACTTTTCGAAGATATGGATAGTGGATTTGGCAGCAAAGAAAGTACTGAATCCAATCCTAGTTACGTTCCTTTAGTGATCGATTCTCAAAAATCTAACTCATCAAATGACGATGATTATGAAGATGATGTCTTTGAGGATATTATAGATGAGGAAGATGATAATTCACTTTCACTGGAAAAGAAAGAAAAAGAAATGATTCTCAGAGCTTTGCGCAAGCATAATAATAAGAGGAAATACGCGGCAAGCGATCTGGGTATCTCAGAACGAACGCTATATAGAAAGATTAAACAATATGAAATTGACCAATAAGAACAAGCTCTTTGCACTAGGACTGGTCTTTTTCCTTTTCCAAAGCTGTTCAGTCAAATACAGCTTTACGGGTACAAATATCGATTACAACCTAGTGAAGACATTTACTGTTGATAATTTCTTCAATGATTCCGGAGGAGGGCCTGCGAATATAGAACAGAGATTCACGGAAGCCCTGAAAGAGTATTACCAGAGAAACACTCAGCTAGAGCTAGTGAGATCGAATGGTAACCTGCAGTTTATGGGAGCAATCACCCGCTATACAGTGACACCGCAGGCAGCTGTGTCAAGCAGTGATCCTAATCTCCCGGATCGTGCGGGCACTATGCGTTTGACCATATTCGTGGACGTAGAATACATCAACACGACAAACGAGGAGGAAAATCTAAAAAGAGGATTCACCTTTTTCAAAGATTACAATCCAAGGACCACTACCTTTTTGGACGTGGAAAGTGAGCTGGTAGATGAGATTTTCACTAATATCATTCAAGATATCTTCACAGCTACAGTCGCTAACTGGTAATTTTCTTATATTCAAACCATAAGAAATATTCCCTTGAACGCAGTCCAATTTTTAGATATTATCCAAAAAACCGATTCTTTAGATTACAGTGAGATACTGCAGTTACAGATGGTGCAGGAAAATTTCCCTTACTTTCAAATTCCATATATCCTCAAAGCACGCTATGAATATCAGAATGATGATAGTAAAAAAACTTCCGCTCTAGCCTATGCAGCGATCACAAGTCCAGATAGAATTTGGCTGAAAAAGCTGATAGAAAAGAAGGGGGGAAAAGCTGTCGCACCTAAAGATGATTTGATCGAGACTATTCAAGGAGAAGAGAAGAGGAAAATTGTCAAGGAGGAGGAGAATAAACCTATAGACCTTATCAAAGGAATTAGCAAAAAAAAGATCAAACTTGAATCGATCAAGGAGATCGAAGCAAAACAGAATGCTGGGAACCTTGCTACAGGCTGCACCCAGATTAAATACAATCTGAGTGCAGCCACCATGCGCTTAACTATTGTTATTGATGTGGAATATATCAACCCAACAAACGAAAAGGAAACTCTAAAAAGACCCTTCACGTTTTTCAAGGATTACGATCCAATAACTACTACTTTCCTGGATATGGAAAATGAGTTGATAGATGAGATTTTCACTATCATTCAAGATATCTTCACATCCTCAGTCGCTAACTCGGATTTTAACTATATTCAAGCCAAAAGAAATATTCACGTGAACGCAGTCCAATTTTTAGAAATAATCCAAAAAGCAGCTTCCTTAGATCGAAGTGAGATCCAGCAGTTGCAAAAGGTGCAGGAGAATTTCCCTTACTTTCAAATTCCACATGTGCTCACAGCACGTTACGAATATCTAAAGGATGGAAAAGGTAATCCTCCAGCACTAGCATACGCCGCGATCACAAGTCCGGATAGAACATGGCTTAGAACTCTGATAGAAAAGCCGGAAGAGTTCGT
Organism: Algoriphagus persicinus; assembly: GCF_035156415.1. Classification (NCBI taxonomy): domain Bacteria; kingdom Pseudomonadati; phylum Bacteroidota; class Cytophagia; order Cytophagales; family Cyclobacteriaceae; genus Algoriphagus; species Algoriphagus persicinus. The sequence goes on along the minus strand of NZ_JAYEEY010000005.1, from coordinate 102,609 downwards.
CAGCATCCCAAAAGAATCGCTTCGTAATTCTGAAAGTAAAGTTGAAGAAAAACTTGGACCCTCTGAGGAGGAGAATAAGGTAGAAGCCAAGTCCGAATCTGTTAAACCAAAACCGCAGAGAAGAAAACCTCCGAAGGATGATCTGATTGAAACCATCAAAAGAAAGGAAAAAAGGGTGATTGTGGACGAGAAAAAGAAGGAGCAGATAGACCTGATCAAAGCTTTTAGCAAAAAAGACATAAAGCTAGCGACGATCAAAGAGATAGAAGCAAATCAGAATACCGAAAATCTGGCAGCTGCCAGCACCCGGATCAATGATAACTTGATATCAGAGTCGTACGCGAATATTCTTGCCAAACAAGGTAAGAAGCAATTGGCCAAGGAAATTTATGAGAAGTTGGTATTGAAGTTTCCAGATAAAAGGGCTTACTTTGCGGACTTGATTGAAAAACTGAAAGATTAACACCCACATTATATGTTTACTTTATTGATTACAATTATTCTGATTTTAGCTGTCTTGCTCATCTTAGTGATCCTAGGCCAGAACTCTAAAGGTGGGGTGGGCGCAGCATTCGGTGGCAGTGCTTCTCAAATCATGGGAGTGACCCGTACCGGAAATGTACTTGAAAAAGCTACTTGGGTACTGGCAATTTCTATCCTTACACTTTCTTTGGCATCTTCTGCTTTCTACACTGGAGCGCAGTCTAATCAATTTTCATCTCCAAATATTGAGAATGCCAAACAGCAAGTGGTAGCTCCTACTTTTGGGGAAAGCGAAAGCTTGCTTCCTGCAGCTAGTGAAGAAACTTCTGCTGAACCTGATACAACTTCAGGAAACTAAGAAAATATCGCTAAATTATTTTAAGTCTGCTCCGCAAAGGGCAGACTTTTCTTGTTTATAGACTTATCCCGATACAGACTTCAGCAAAAGTCGCTTACTGATAGGAACCAGTGTTTCTTCGATGGGAAATTCTTGCTGGCTATGAATTCTCCAAGTGGCAGGGTTTGGCAGTTCCTTGATCTCTCGGATCAAATCCATTTTGATTCTTTCTAGGGTATTTACTATGCTGCGCTGGAAAACCCCAACCAGCCACATGCTGATGCTACGGAATTTTTCACCCGCAAAATGCAGCAAACTTGATCTATAGCGAAAGGCATGAATATCCTTTTTTTTATCCCTGGACATCAAGATATAGCCTTCTTGATTATAGATCGGAACAATTCCCACAGGTTCAAATTCTAACTGATCTTCCACATAATCGTAAATCGTTCTGCCTTCTTCGATCTGTGCAACCAATTTTGGTATTGCAAATTCAGTAATCATAGTAAGCTCTTTCATGACTCCATCCTCACTTACCTTGGATAGGTAGTTCAACTTTCCTTTTTGAAAGTCAATAGAATCCAGCGTCTTTGGAAAAAGCTTAGTAAGCTCCGTCTTACCAGACTTCAATTCCTCCAAATCGCGGTAATGATCTATCAATTCGGACAGAACAGGATAAAGCTTCATCTCATTGAAATGCTTGTTAGTTTCCTGCAGATAGGCCAGCAACTGATACTTTTTATACTCGAAATCTATAAGGCCTTCGGTAATCCAGTTTTTAGGTAGTGAGGTCATAAGAAAAAGGTTTGACTATAAATTACGAATTTCTGACAATTCTGAAGCGATGCTAGCAAAAATGGCAGGCTGTCATGCCAAAAAAAACAGCCTTTCGCCATCATTTTCTAAGCATTAACAGCCGATTTGTCAGCCTTTGCCATTATTCCTTCCTTGGCACAAGAAGTGCTATTAGGCAAGTATATTTTAAACTAACCTTAAACGAATTTATATTATGTCAAATGTGAACATCAAACCTCTTGCAGACAGAGTTTTGGTACAACCTGCTGCAGCTGAAGAGAAAACAGCTTCTGGACTATACATCCCAGATACCGCTAAAGAGAAGCCACAAAAAGGAACTGTAGTAGCAGTAGGAGATGGCAAAAAAGATGAGCCTTTAACTGTTAAAGTTGGCGATACAGTATTGTACGGTAAATATTCCGGTACTGAGCTGAACGTAGAAGGTAATGACTATCTCATCATGAGAGAGTCTGACATCTTTGCAATCCTTTAATAAATCATCCCTAATCTTTAACTCAAAATAGTAAACAATATGTCTAAGCAATTATTTTTCAACACAAGTGCCAGAGATCAGCTGAAGAAAGGCGTTGATGCGCTTGCAGATGCAGTAAAAGTAACATTGGGTCCTAAAGGACGTAATGTGATCATTGATAAGAAATTCGGCGCACCTACAATCACCAAAGATGGTGTGTCTGTTGCCAAAGAAATTGAATTGGCCGAGCCAATTGAAAATATGGGTGCGCAGCTTGTAAAAGAAGTAGCTTCCAAAACTGCTGATGATGCAGGTGATGGTACTACTACTGCAACTGTCCTTGCACAATCCATCTTCGGTGTAGGTATCAAAAATGTAGCTGCCGGAGCTAACCCAATGGATCTTAAAAGAGGAATAGACAAGGCTGTAGCCGCAGTGGTTAAACAACTACAAGCTGACTCTAAGCAAATTTCTACTTCTAAAGAAATCGCTCAAGTAGCTACTGTTTCTGCCAACAATGACGAAGAAATCGGAACCATGATTTCTAACGCAATGGACAAAGTAGGTAAAGACGGTGTGATCACTGTAGAGGAAGCAAAAGGTACTGAAACTGAAGTAAGAACTGTAGAAGGTATGCAGTTTGACAGAGGTTACCTTTCTCCTTACTTCGTAACTAACACGGAGAAAATGGAGGTTGAACTTGAGCAGCCTTACATCTTGATCTACGACAAAAAGATTTCTTCTATGAAGGAATTGCTTCCAGTACTTGAGCCAGTAGCTCAGTCAGGTAAGCCATTAGTAATCATCTCAGAAGACGTAGATGGTGAAGCACTAGCTACGCTTGTAGTCAACAAAATCAGAGGTGCTCTGAAAGTGGCTGCTGTAAAAGCTCCAGGTTTCGGTGACAGAAGAAAAGCAATGCTAGAAGACATCGCGATCCTTACTGGCGGCACAGTTATCTCTGAAGAAAGAGGTTTCAAACTAGAGAACGCAACTATTGATATGCTTGGTAGATCTGAGAAAATCAATATTGACAAAGACAATACTACTCTAGTAAATGGTGCAGGTGATAAAGCCGCTATCAAAGGTAGAATCGCAGAAATCAAAGCTCAGATAGACAAAACTACTTCTGACTACGACAGAGAGAAATTGCAGGAAAGACTAGCAAAACTATCCGGTGGAGTGGCCATCCTTTATATCGGTGCTGCTACAGAGGTAGAAATGAAAGAGAAAAAAGACCGTGTAGATGATGCACTTCATGCCACTAGAGCAGCAGTACAAGAAGGTGTTGTAGTAGGTGGTGGCGTAGCGCTTGTAAGAGCTGCTGAGGCACTTAATAACCTTAAAGGTCTTAACGAAGATGAAGATACTGGTATCAACATTATCAGACAAGCAATAGAATCTCCATTGAGAACTATCGTATTAAACGCTGGTGGTGAACCTTCTGTCGTGATCAACAAGATCAGAGAGAACACAGGTAACTATGGCTACAATGCAAGAACAGATGTGTACGAAGACTTATTCAAAGCAGGTGTAATCGATCCAACTAAAGTAACTCGCCTCGCTCTTGAGAACGCAGCATCTATCGCAGCGCTTCTTTTGACTACTGAGTGTGTAGTTGCTGACTTGAAAGAAGATTCTCCTTCTATGCCTCCTATGGGTGGCGGCGGAGGAATGGGCGGCATGATGTAATCATCTCCCACCATACTTTCTAAAGGAGGTTCCCAGGAGCCTCCTTTTTTATTGCCTGAATATGAGTAGTTCAATAGATTTAAAATAAAAAAGGTAGTTAAACCTTTTTCTTGGATCAGTATTAATTGTATTTTGGCTGAGTCAAAATTCCTTTTTTCAACCCTAAATCTCTCAATGATCCAATTTGACACCATTTTTCTAGTGGATGATGACCCGATAAATAACCTTATCAATAAAAGGCTACTTGGGAAAGTTGGTATCGCGGGGAATATTGTTGAGTTCCTCGAAGGGGAGCAAGCTTTACTCCAGCTCAACGATTCTGACCCAAACCAATCACTTCTTATTTTTTTAGATATAAATATGCCTGTTTTAAACGGCTGGGAATTTTTGGATAAATACCAAGAGCTACACCCTAATCGGTCGGATAAAATAGTCATCCTTTCCAGCTCCATTGATTATCAGGATAGATTTAAAGCGCAAGGATATCAGATTGTTTCCGGATTTCTGGAGAAACCTCTGACTTTAGAAAAAATAAGAATTCAGATGGAGAAATACGAGCAAAACTTACTCTGATCCTATTCAATTATAGGTTTTAATCTATCCCAGATGTCCCGGATCAGTAGGAAGGGCACCAGTGTATTATCACCCGAGCCACCCATTCGTACTATCACCAAACCCTCCGACGGCACTACCATCAAAAACTGGCCATTTTTGCCCATGGCCTGGTACATATCGGTAGGAGCATTCGGTACCAGCATACCTGGGAAGATCGTTTGAGTTCTTGGAACCATATAAGAACTCTTGCCATTCAACCAAGTCAGATAACCATAGCTTCGATTGAGATTTTGAGAGGACTTGGATAGCTTATCAAAAAAATCTCCAGACCACACCTGACTCCCGTTCCAGTTACCATTTGCAAGTAATAAAAGTCCAAATCTAGCAAATGAACGCGCATCGCTGTAGAATACATTGTTCTGACCTGTTTGCTGCCAAAAGCCCTTCATCCCAATCTTACCACCCAGATTCTCATCAAAATACTTTTGAAAACTTAGGCCAGAGGCATTTTGAATTGCCTGTTCCAACAAGGTGTAGGGCGCATTATGATAAGCCCATCTTTCCCCTGGCTCAGTTAGAAATGTTAAAGAAGTTGGGCTAGTATCATCCTGATTTGCTACCCCATCATCCAACCCTGTCGTCATGCTCAGCTGGTGTATCAATCGAATTGCACGCTCTTGTTTGCTAGGAAGAGATGTCCAACCTTCTCCCAAGTATTTGTGACTTCGATCACTTATTTGTAATAGTTTTTGATTTTCAGCGATACCGACTAACGTCGCTGTAAGTGTTTTTCCCGCAGAAGCCCAATACCAATACGAGTTTTCATCCATCTTCCCTACTCCGGTAAGCTTATCACCCCAGTATTCTTCCACAACTATCTTACCGTCCTTGAGAATAATAAAGGCCCTCGTATCCTGCGTAGGTAGCCAGGCCAAAAATTCAGCGAATTTCACCCCATCCCAGCCTAATTCCACAATAGATTGCTTCTCCCAGACTGAAGATTCTAAGGAAGGAAAATATAAGTCTGAAGTCTGTATTGGAGGTTTTTGAGCCTCAGCATAGAAGGCTATCATACATGTCAAATAACCGAGAATACTTATTTTATGGAAATCCATGAGTACTATTAGCTTAATTAGATTATCAACAAGTTTAATACTCATTTTATTGCAAATTTGATGAAAGAATAGCCAGATGGTTAAATTCCCGAATACAGCTATAGTAAGGTTATTTCTATTCAAAAGTAAGTGAAATCTAAGCAATACAAGTCAACGCATTGGCTCAGTAGGTTTCAACTGGTAGCAACACTCATGCAATTGAAAACCAATTTTATGATAAAATCCTGTCGCCCCTTCTGAGGCAAAAAAAATCATTCTTCCTTCTCCAAAAACGGATACTTTTTTGCGATCATGGTTATCCTAACCTTGTTTTGGGTTATTTGGACTATTTTTTAGATAGCACTAATTAAGTACATCTCTCAATTCTTCCTCTTTTTTGAACATGGCTTTAGCAAATGGGCAAAGTGGAATGACTTTTATCTCTTCCTCCCTTACATATTCCACTAGCTCGTTTAATAATTTCAGCCCAATTCCTTGACCTTGTAAACTGTCATCTACTTCAGTGTGTTCGATGATCATCTTCTTCGGCCCAGCCATCACATAGACCATTTCTGCAAATCGCTTCGCCCCTTCTTCCAGATAGAAAGAACCTCTTTTCCCATCAAATTGATGTCGGATCTTGATCTCACTCATCGTATTTAACTTTTTGTTCTGCCTACAACTAATTCATCATAAACCTCATCAATTGGCTCCCAGAGTTCAATACTATGCCCATCTGGATCTGATATATGCACAAACTTACCGTACTCAGTATCCTCAATTTCATCCAAAATAGTCACACCTTCAGCTTTTAACTCCTGCACCAATTCCACTAGATTTTCCACCCGGTAATTGATCATAAAATCTTTTTCCGAAGGCTTAAAATATTGGGTATCATCCTTCATAGGAGACCATTGGGTAAAGCCCATCTTCTCGGGATTCTCAGAACTTCTCCACTCGAAAGCAGTCCCGTATTGATCGGTATTCAATCCCAGATGCTTTTGATACCAATCTTTGGTCTGGTTTGTATCTTTTACTTTGAAAAATATCCCTCCTATTCCTGTGACGCGCTTTTCCATCTGAATTAGTCGTTAGTGAGTAAAGTTATAAATTAATGAAAAATTTGAGTCGCTACATTAGCAAATGATCCCTTCAAAAGTAATTTTGAGGATCATTTGAGTAAACTGAAAACTGAACCTTAATTCGCTTCCTCAATCTTCACTTTTACTTTTTTCACCCGTTCGTTCTTGAGTTTCGGAAGGAGCTTTTGCACCAAACTACTTTTCACTGCTACATAGGAAGCAAAATCCATGATCGTAATCAATCCGATCTCCGCACTGGATAGCCCCCCTTTCTGGGTCAACATCCCGACAATATCTCCCTTGCTGACCTTAGCTTTTTTACCTGCACTCACATACATGCAGGTCCATTCCTGAGGCACAGGCGGAACAAGCTTCTCTCCAACAATAAATTCTTCAATAAACTCATCAACGTATTCAGGTCTGGACTCGTCATTGGCCAAAATCATATAGGACAAGCCTTCTGCATGCATCCTGGCTGTCCGACCATTTCTATGGATGAATGCATCTTCCTTGGGTGGTAATTGATAATGAACTATATGCTTGATCTCAGGAATATCCAAGCCCCGCGATGCCAAATCGGTCGCGATCAATAAATTGGTGACTTTGCTTCTGAATCGGATCAGGTTCTTCTCCCTATCTATTTGCTCCAAACCACCATGCAGTACCGAATGAAAATAATTATAGTCATTCAGCAAAGTGCTCAGTCTGTCCACAGCATCTCGATGGTTGCAAAAAACAATGCAAGATTCGTCCTGAAACCCTGCTACTAACCGCATTAGTGTTTCACCTTTCTCCTTGCTTGAACTGTGCACAACCTTGAGCTCCAACTTAGACTCAACCACGTCACGAAGAAAATTGACTGTACGGTGATCGACAAATGGCAGAAAATCTGGCATTCTTTTCAATACAGTCGCCGAAGTTAACAAATGTCTTTGATGCCCGTTAAGTGCGCCAAAAATAACTTTCAACTGCTCATGAAATCCCATTTGCAGAGACTTGTCAAATTCATCCAAAACCACAGTCTGGATAGTTTTAGGATCAAAAGATTCTCTTTCTATATGATCTGCCAGCCTTCCTGGAGTGCCAATAATCACGTCTGGAGCTTCGCCCAAACTGTTAGATTCCATTTTGGAAGAGTGTCCACCATATACCGTACTCACTCTGAAGGGAGTTTTCATAGCCTTGAAAACCTGCTCGATCTGAATTGCTAATTCTCTGGAGGGCACAATTATCAGTGCCTGTACTTCTCTTATATTATCTTTTAAAGAATTTAAAAGCGGAATCAGAAAGGCAACAGTCTTACCCGATCCTGTAGGTGATAAAAGTACGAGATGTGGGTTTTTGGCAGCTCTGGAAATGAACTCAGTTTGCATTTCGTTAAGGCTGTCAATCGAAAGGCTTTTGAGATATTGGGCGGTGGATTCTATTTGATTTTCTGACACGCACAAAAGTACCCATTTCCTTTGAGCTATGTGTCAATTTGCGTGAGTAGCTAAACTTCCTTTCCTTTCACTACCAAATACCAGTCTCCTTCAAGAGCCAAATAGCCATAGTCATAGCAGTAATGATAAATATTGCCCTTTTTGGTTTCGTAGAGATGGGTGAAATACTTGAACTGAAATCCATCTCGGAGTAGACGCTCTCTTGTCGCCTTTGCCATTTCCTCGCCTTCTGGAATGATACCTTCCAAAATATTCCTATTCTTTTTCAGGCTGTGATTGACTCGTCGGATATAATTCGTTGAGATGGCATTTTGCTGATTGTTGAACGTATTTCGGCATTGATCATCACAGAATTTCTTATCAATTCTCCCTTGGATCACTGCATTGCAGTTCAAACAATATTTTTTCTCAATTGCCATACGCTAAAAAGTTTGAAGTAATTTAATCCATCGATGTTAATCTATAGCATAATAACTAAGGTTACTATCTTCACATTCCCTGCAATAGGTGTAAAATCGGTTATACTTTTCATCGAATGCAAATGACTCTGAAGGAAGATTATCATTAAGCACATATTGTTTGATATGGCTCCCCTCCCAGTCGAAGACTTCTATAATCTGTTTTCTTGACAGGCTACCTCCTCTATAAATGGATGAATTGTTATTCATATTTAATCCATAAATATAATTTTGATCAGAGTCCGAATCACTTACATACATGTAAGAATCTTGTCTATCCTTTTCGTCTTTTATGAAAAATCCTTCTTTAATTTTATCTGGATCCTCAAAATAGGTTTTGCTTAAAAAGTTACCCGATAGATCAAAAAATTCCATCCATCCCAAATGTAGAGGAAAAGTGGCAGCAATACTTTTTTCTTTATTTATTGTCACTGTAGATCTATATACAGGTTCTTTGAAATTTTCTTCCATCTCAAATTCCGCTTGTGGTATATAAGGAATGAACTGAATACTATCGGTCTCATAACTATAATGCGTAAATCTACCATCAGCCAGTGTTGTCCCCAGCACGAAATCAGAGTCAGCGTGAAAAAAATAAAGTACATAATTACCTTTAAATGGTAAGGGATTTTGTTCTAACACAGACCCTTTATTAGTTAATAGATTGCTGAGGTTAATCTTATTAACTATTCTTCGCTCATAATCAAATACTGTAATTATTGGAGATTCATTTTCAAATTCTCGCTGTTTGATCAAAACCGGGACTAGAATTTCCCCTGGGCCTTCCCCATGTTTGCCGAAAGTAGTCAGCAGTTTATGAGTATTCGTGTCATAGATTTCCAAAAAAGGCTCCGAGGACTTTTGCACTATAAGTAGTGTATCCACTACAAGCAAATTAACATTTCCTCTGCTGAGGACTTGAATTCCGGTTTCCTGTTTATCCAATTCAACTTTTGCTTCAACTTCTTCAAAAGCTTCATTTTGTGCTTTCTCGCAAGAAAAAGCTACAAAAAACACTAGTAAAAGTGTTATCAATCTGAATTTCCTCATACTATTTGGTCTATGACGTTTACTAGAAAAAATCAAATGCTCATTTGTAGTTTGAACATTTTCTAAGTTAACCAATTAGTTTGAAAAACAATCCATCAAACTAATGGGTGTTGAAATTTTCTTAAACTCATTTATCAAACTTTACAGTACTTAGATTAAATGTGTTCCAAATATCAATAGGATCTTCGGTGACATACACGAAGTATAAATCCCCATAGTAATCTGTGGCTGGAATGGCAAAAGGAAAATCAAACCAGCCCTCTCGTTGGCCCGACGCAGGTCGTGAATCTTTACTTAGGATGTCTGTCTCTGCTATAAGTTGCCCATCTGGAGATCCAGCTCTTACCTGAAGCTTTCCTTTCGTATTTCCCGGCATAATGGACAGAGTGATTTCACTGATCTGATTGAGATCAATGTCTTTCAACAAAAGCCAAGACCCTGCAGAAGTGAATTGCACATAATACTCATCTTCAGGATTAGCACGGGCTGCACCTTCCATACCATCAGCGCTATAAGCAGAGACGGTTGTATTTCGCAATTTCAAATGACTGGTGGTCTTGATCCCAGGTATACTATTCGCTCCTTGATCTTCATAAGAAGCCTGCACGAGGTAGATTCCCTCTGCCTTTTCAGTGTTTTCAATTTGGAATTCCCCTGAAGCAGGCAATCCTGTTTCAGTAGTTGGGTTGGAAATACCCAACACAAAATCAATCATCTGCCCAACTTTATTCTCCTCCAAATGAGTATGACCTGGCATAATTTGCTCACCCCAAACTCCAGCCCCACCATTTCTGACTTTGTCGATCAAGTATGATTTAGCTACTGGATCGTTTTTATATTTCTCAGACACCGAAGTATAATCCGGCCCCACGGATTCATTGCTAATCCCGTGACAGGCTTTGCACCCGGCTTCATTGATATAGGTCTCCCCAATACTCAAAATTTCTTCTTGATGTCCCGTTTCTATCAGATCGTATCCACCTTCTAGATAATCAATAGTCAAGTTGATTTGCGATGGATCGATCTCCCCATCTTCTTTATCAATTGCTGTGACTGCATAGTTGATCGTCTCCTTGCCGAAATAGTAACTCCGGTTTCCCTGCCAGTCAATAGAAACTGTCGGTGCCTCATTGCCTACTTTCACCTCCAAAAATGAACTTGATGCCTCACCTTTTAGATCAGTCGCTGTCAATTTTACTTTATAAACACCAGGATCATCAAAAGTAAAGGTTGGATTTTCATCCATGGAAGTTGCTCCGTTTTCTCCAAACTCCCATTGAATACTGACTTGGTCATCTGTGTCTGGGTCTTTTGTACCCTCTGAAGAAAAACTTACCGCCAAAGGTGCTGCACCAGCCGTTTTGTCTGCAGAGATTTTTACATCCGGCTTTCTATTTCCTTCGGAAAAGACAATTCTATACAAACCCGAATCATCGTTATTCGCTCGCCAAAAAGTCCCATATTCCAACACATACAACGAACCGTCTTTAGCGAACTGCATATCCATAGGCTTTTCAAAGTGAGTTTCCGGCATAAATCGCTCCATGGTATCGTATTCAAAATTCTCCGTCAGACTAACTGTAAAAATCCAGTTTCTCATCCAATCATAGATGAACAACTTCTTATTGTAATACCCTGGAAACCTAACTTCAGACTCCTCATAATCTTCACGATAATACACCTGACCAGCCATGGCATTTCTACCACCCTGACCGAGCATTGGGAATTCTTCTGACTCTGCGTATGGATAATAAATCAAAGCAGGCTTTGCCGCAGGCAAAATCTCCATACCTGTATTATTGGGCGATGTGTTTTTTGGAGCTTGTGGGTCAAATTGAAACAAGCTTTCACCTGTAGCAAAATCATACTTCCAATAAGCGTAATTATTTCCCACAAAATATGGCCAGCCATAATATCCAGGTTCAGTTGCGACATTGATTTCATCATAGCCTCTTGGGCCACGACCTTCTTTATCTTCTGAACCATCAGGCCCTACTTCCCCCCAATACAAATTACCATTACGGCTATCTATGGAAAATCTGAAAGGATTACGATTGCCTTTCACGTAAATTTCTGGACGGGTTTTGGGCGTACCTACCGGAAATAAATTTCCCTCAGGTATAGAATATCCTCCTTCCGGATTAGGTTTGATCCGAAGAATGGCACCACGCAAATCATTGGTATTGCCTGAGCTTCTCTGGGCGTCAACATTTTTAGGTTGATCTTGCCGCTCATCTATTGGATTGAAATTACTAGATTCAAAAGGCGTAGAATCATCCCCTATTCCTAAGTAGAGATTTCCCTGAGCGTCGAATTCCAAACTACCTCCAGAGTGGCAACATCCCCGATAGATATCCACATCTAGTATGATTACCTCAGAAGCTAAATCAAGCTTTTTATCAACAAAGTCAAATCTTGAAATCCTGTTTAAGGCCGGTTCAGAAGCCGGGGCATAGTAGAGATACAACCAATTATTTGTGGCAAAGTCAGGATCCTTAGCCATTCCAATCAAGCCATCTTCCCGCTCTGGGAATACAGGCAATTCTCCTACAACAGTAGTTTCTCCTGATTCAGCCTGAAAAAGTTTAAGTTTACCATGACGCTCAATGATCAATACATCTCCATTGTCCAGCACCTCTATTTCCATAGGTTCATTGAAGTTCCCCGCCAATGGGATTTTAGAGAATCGCGATTCATCTGGTTTCACGGTAGCAAAGGGATCTTCTTGTTTTTTGTCACAACTCCAAAAACTCAAACTACAAACTGCAAACAGAAGCAGGTATTTATTCATACGGTTTATCTAAATCTATTGAAGCCCTTAAGGTAAAGAAATCTAAAAATCTTAGCCTCTGATTATGATCAATGGTATCACTGTCAGGTTGGGGGATTGTTCTTCTACAAAAAAGCTGAGAAAGATTCCGACAGAAACAATAGCTCTGTAGACTCCACTGGTAAATTGATATAAACCGAGGCTGAAACTAGAATGTGTAGAGAGAATTTGTTAAAAAATCAAATTTTTCTCAATTCCTTTGTAGCATACTATTGTTCGGTTACGTCTGAAGAATATATACTTTTATTCCACTAAAATCGAGCTATATGAAACGTTTCTCCTCTTCCTACCTACTACTCTTACTATCGATTTTGTTATTCTCATCCTGCCATGATGAAGTCAATTCTTCATACACTTATCATACGATGATGCCGGTGTATGTGGAAATGAGTAATGAAAGAGCAAGGATGATCACTACCGAGCCAGCCAAACCTTTGGACAACCCAGGCAAAATCTACATCTATGGTGATTATCTTTTCATCAATGAACCCACTAAAGGAATCCATATCCTGAACAATACCAACCCTGCAAATCCTATCAACTTAAGCTTCATACCCATCGCGGGCAATGTGGATATGGCAGTGAATGGTAACATACTTTACGCTGATAATTATGTAGATCTACTAGCATTCGACATCAGTAATATCAACAGTGTACAAATGGTAAAACGTGTCGAAGATGTTTTTACCCATATGTACTATCATGAGACAGGTGAAATAATCACTTTCCGGGACACGGTAATTACCAGCGAAAATCCTGGATGGGAAAGAGGTGGATGGCAAGAAGGTGCATGGATGATGGATGCTAGTATGAGCTTTTCAGCCAATTTTTCTGCTGCATCCCAAAGCTACGGTACAGGTGGATCCATGGCTAGATTTACTCTTTCAAATCAACATCTTTATGCAGTAGATGAGTCCACTTTGCGGGTATTTGATGTAGAGACTCCTGCCGATCCCACTTTTGTAAAACCAATTGATCTAGGCTGGGGAATTGAAACCATTTTCCCTTTTGAGGATAAGCTATTTATCGGATCTAATGTAGGAATGCACATTTACGATGCTAGCACCCCGAGTTCTCCTACACGAATGGCTGTTTATGAGCATGTCCAAGCTTGTGATCCAGTGGTGGTGAATGAAGATTATGCGTTTGTGACGTTGCGAAACGGCAATGCCTGCTGGAATGGCGTGAATGAACTTCAGGTAATTGATATAGAGGATCTTTATAACCCCACCCTTAAGAAGTCCTACTCTATGCTCAACCCCCATGGATTGGGCTTGGCCGGAGATTATTTGTACATAGCTGAAGGAACTCATGGTCTGAAAAGTTTCAATGTCAGCGACGTGATGGCTATAGATGAAAACCAACTCGAGTTTTTGACCGATCAAAAGTCAGTTGACTTAATTCCAGGTCCCAAATCTCTGATTGTGATCGGTCCTGATGGCGTTTGCCAATTCGACTACAGCAACCCGGCCAAATTGAAAAAACTCAGCTGTATCCAAGTTACCAATCCTACCAAGTTTTATTGAAAGGTTTATGTTTCAAAAAACTAACCTCTTTTTAATTGGGATATTACTCATAAGCGTCAAAAGTTTGGCTCAGGAGGAATTGTATTTTGGCCAGACTGAAATCGGTGTGCTAATAGGCCGAAGTGAGGAGCAATGGGATGGAAATCACGAAAGGAGGACTGATGTAAGTATTATGAGTTTTCATGGAGCTCGAATCACCAAAAACCATGTTGTGGGATTTTCTGTTGGATTTGATCAATATGAGGATATCTCAATAATTCCAATTGCGTTAGGATGGCGCGGATTTCTAGGGAAAGATGGCAAACCGAAGATTTTTGGTGGATTGGATATAGGAGGTGGTACCGCAATATTGGAGAGAAAAGTAAGTGACGAATGGAGCAAAAGCTGGTATAAAGGTGGTTTATTAGTCAGTCCCTCAGTAGGCATCAGCTTTCCTGCTTTAAAAAGCAAAACAGCCTTGTCATTCAGTCTTGCCTACAAAAGGCAGGAAATCACTCATTTTCGAGGAAGTTTGTCAGGCCCCGGCACTCAAACAATTGCCTCCGGACTGCTGCCTCCAGGATTTAGCTCTATGACAGAAAATGACTTTCTATTCCGAAGTCTTGTATTCCGGGTGGGACTTATGTATTAGATGTTAGTGTCAATTCCGAATAATGCCAATGCCCTTCATTTCTAGACTATCATAAATTTTTTGAAGATTGCCGGGGAATCATAGCTACCTCCCGCAAATCTCCTTATAAGGACAATACTCGCATTTTTTCAGATCCTCCGTTTGGTCAAAGGGAATTTCCGGATTGTAAATATCTTCCAAAAGTGCTTTCAATCCAGCGCTGTATTCTTCTTCAAACTCACGGTAATCATTTACTTCTACACCTTCCTTGTAAGGCATTTTCTGTTGCAAGTATGGATTAAAATCATCACCAAACATCTCCCTGAGATTATAAATTGCAGGTTTAAGAAGCGAAATATTCTCTGGATTCGTAGCCTGATAGATCAGACCATAAAACATGGTTTGCATTGCCGCCTTATTACGGGATTTATGATCCCGATCAAAAAGTGAAGCCACATCTGGAAAGTTCTTATTGTCCTGCCCCGACTTATAATCTATCAGTCTCACCGAACCATTATGTTCATCCACGCGGTCAATGATTCCTTTTAAGGAAACCAGTTGTTCTCCGTCTGATATGGTGATCCTTAAACCCGCTTTATACACTTTCTCCTTCTCTAAAGAAATCAAGGTAAAGGGAGCTGAAGCCTCATCAATTTTCAAAATCTGATGCAAATATTTCTGAAGCACATCCCGGGCAATAGCCATTTGACCGTTCAATTTTGTATCGGCTTCCCCCTCTAAATGATAAAACTGACGAATGGCATTTTCAATTGCCGGAAAGACCCATTTTTTACTCAGATCCTCGAAATCTGACTTTTCCAGCAACGTTCTATTCTTTCGCTTCGCAAAATCCTGATATAGAATTTCCATGCTCAAGTGAGCGAGATTGCCAAAAACCGCCGCATCTATTTCCTCACTTACTGCCTCCTTTTCCCGAATATTTGCCAAATACTGAAGGTAAAACTTCAGCCTACAATCCAAAAATACACTTAGTGCTGAGGGTGAGAAGGAAGTTTGTGATGTGCCATTCCCATCTATCAGGTACTTATCAAGCAAGCGAATCACTTCAGGGTCTTTTTGGATAGTAATCGCTTCAGGAGATTTTTGGTCTATTGGAATAAAAACTACTGCCTCTTCCATGTCTCTACCAAGTTCAACAGCCATTTGCTGAATGTAGCGGCTCCTTTCTCCGGCCTTTCCCTGATCAGATGCCGTCGTATAGATCATATGCACTTCCTCTGCGCTGTGCAATAATCTATAAAAAGTATAGGCATAAATCGAATCATTTTGCTCCTGCACAGGTAGGCCAAATGCCTTACGGATATTAAACGGAATCATGGAATTCAGTCCTGCGGAAGGTGGAAAACTATCCTCATTCATATTGCAAATGATCACCCGCTTAAAGTCCAGATTTCGGGATTCCAACACGCCCATGATCTGCAAACCTTGGAGTGGTTCCCCTTCAAAAGGCAATTTTACCTCTCTGAAAACCTGTCGAAAAAGCCGGATAAAGAACTCTCTATTGATGGTGAGAATATCCTGACCTGCAAAAATCTCCCGTAATCGTGTCAATTGTTTGAAACATTGATAAAGATAGGAACGCTGCAATGGTTCGTCTTTCAGCTGCTCAGCCAAAGCTTCCATCAGATTGGTCAGATAGGAAAATAGGGCATCATTCTCCAGCTTTTGAAAGATCAACTGATATAAGGATCCTCCCGCATATAGCTTTTCCGTAGAAACATGAATCTGATTCAAAAGCTGCATTTCCTCCATCAACTTCTCCGCAAAGCCCGGGTTTGTACTTTTCAGATAAATCGAACTCAGCAGGTTTTTCACAGCCGTATGATAAAAAAGCAACTTTCCATCTTCCTCTTTGATATACCGCTGCATTTCCAATACTGCTTCCAAAAAGGAATAAACAGGTGCATTTTTCACAGGGTAACCCATGGTCACATTCACTTTATCCACTTGCTCCGGCAGTGTGTGCAGCACAGGAAAAAGCATCTGCTCATCCGGTAAGATCACCACCGTTTCTTCCCAAGCTTCACCGGCTGGAATTTTTTCTAAAATAGAACCTACCAAATTTGCCTGATTGGTTTTCAAGGGAGTCGCATAGGTTTTAATGCTTGCCTTTCGGTCTTCAATCTGCGTTGGAATATGCACGGGGAATGTTGGTTCAAAGACCTTGTCCTTTTGATAATCCCGGAAAAACATGCCTGCTTCCTGTACCTTATCTTCCAAATAATAAGCATCTACATCCCAATAAATCTTGGCATCAAACTCGGTGAGGTAATGTTTGATCAACGCTTCTTCAGTGCCTGTAAACGCATTGAATCCAATAAAATGATGCACTTTTTCAGGACGGGGAATTGTATGCAGCGATTCTGCTACTTCTCGATAGAGCATCCCTGAATAGGCCAAACCGGACACGGCTAAGGATCCTTGAAAACTGGTATAAAGTGGACTTAGCAGTTGCCAGAACTTCAAAAATTTCTCTTGATGATCTCTATCCTGCCGGATAAATGAAGACCAGAATTGCTTGATCAGCTCTACTTGACTTTCACTCAGAAAACTTAAATCGGACTCCAACTCCTTGATCTCAGACAAATGATGGTAGAGTTTATCCGCATTTGCCATAAACTGATCTACATCATTGAAGTCCTTAAGAATCATTTCTCCCCAGAAATAAAACCTATCAAAAGTCTCCGCTTCCGGATTCAGCTCCTGATACACGCGATACAATTCAAATATCAATGTCAGATCATCAGCAGGACGATTTCCGGCCAACTCATAAAAGATCTCCTCAATCGTTTTTACTTCCGGCATCCAGGTTGGTTCGCTGATCAGACTTCCCAGATGCTGTGTAAAAAACAATCCCGCTCGCCTATTCGGCAGCACAACGGTTACCTTTTGAAGGTCAACACCGCTTTCAAGAATCTCTTTGGCTGTATTTCTTAAAAAACTATGCATAAACCTCCTCGATTACTCCCGTTTCTAAATAACATAAATAACCTTTGGTGGGCTTCACAGATAATTTGGATATCAATGTCATGTAGTCCCTCACTTGATTGGCGTACCGACTCTGTGCTTCGCCTGTTTTAAAATCCACGACCAGCGCAACCTTTTCACCTATAATAATCCTATCCGGACGTTTTTGCTTTCCCCCTGGAAGTAAAATACCTTGCTCAGTGAGCAGGACCCCTTTGGTGCCAAACCATGATGCAAAAACTGGATCGGTAAATAAATGCTCCAATTGCTTCTCAACCAGGTGCTTTTCTTCCTTATTCAGTCTTCCTTCAAAATAAAATGACTGCAAATTCTGAAGTGCAGATGCTTTATCCGCAGATAATTCTAGGATCTCATGTACGATTAAACCGAACATCTGCTTTTTTCGCTGCTCCATTCCTTCCATTGAAAAATCTACAGCATACTTTTTCAGTGTCAGTACTTCTGCCCAATTTTTATAAGCCCATCGAAGTTCAGGAGACTTTTTGGTCTCAATGATCTTTAGCTGATTTTCCGGCCAATCTCCAAACTCAAATATTTTTGACTCTTGGTCATAATAAGATGTCAGACTTATGCTCGACTCGGGGAATTGAGGAGATTGGATCAATTGCTGTAGTTGTACTTCCATGGAATTCTGTGACCCGATTTTCTCCTTATAAGGAATGAATCCTAAAAACACATCCTCAGCCCTTGTAAGCGCCACATACAGCATGTTCAGGCTATCCAAATAAGCCATCGTGGCTTCTTCTGCATAAGTATCTCTAAAGTCTGAATTTGCCAAATTTCCATTTAGTGTCAGTGGTATAATAGTAGAAAGCCCCTTTTCACGATCTTCAAAGGGAGACCAGACCACATTCCCTTTGTTGGTGTCGAAGATAGTCCACTTGAGAAATGGCATCACAACCACCTTAAATTGCAGACCTTTCGATTTGTGAATCGTCAAAATCCTCATGGCATTATGCCCTTCGGGTATTTTAACCGTGCGCTTTGTTTGATTGATTTCCCACCAGTCTAAGAAGCCACTCAGGTCTGCACGATTTGTGGCCGTAAAGTCATACACCGCTTCTTTAAAACCTGAGATATAAGCCTTCTCCAAACCTAATTCCATCAAGCCAAGCACTTTTATCAACTCCTCCAAGGCTTCCATCAGCGGCAACTGCAACATCAAAGCCTCTTTTTCTTGGAACTCTTTGACTTGCTCATTGAAGTAAGCAGGCATTTTATCCAACGCAAAAAGCTCGTGATCTACCTGCGTATCCATCAGCACCGCAAGGTAATACCACATCGTTTTGTACTGAACTTTATCGGATGGATTGTGTAGGTAATTGAAGCCAGAAATCAATGCCTTCACTGATGCGGCTTTGTTCAGATACATGGATTCGTCTGAAAGCACATCAAAACTATATTCTGAATCTGGATTTTCGGCAGCATGCCTCATCAGGCTATCCGCTATTGCTTCGCCCTCTGACTTTCTTCTCACCAAAAAAGCAATATCCTCCAGCTCATAGCCGTGATCCTGTAGCTCTTTGACCAAATCAGGCAATTTTGATAAAACCACCTCATCGAAATTGCCTTCCTCTTCCTCATTTTTTGGATCGATGAACTCCAATTTGACCTTTCCTCTGAAGTCTGACATTTCCTTCTTTGGGGAAACTTTCTGAAAGGAATCTGAATATGCCTGAGAAAGTATTTGCGGGTTTATTACACCATAACTTGTGCTCAAAACCTGCTCCATTGCAGATGGCAAAGCTTTAAAAACGACATTATTGAAATTGATGACATTCGGAAGGCTACGAAAATTTGTGTCTAGATTTTCCAGTTGGATACGCTCCCTACCTATTTCATCCTCCACTTGGGCAAGCAATAATTTCATCTCACCACCACGCCAGCGATAGATCGACTGCTTTACATCTCCGACGAGTAGATTGGTTTGATTTTGACCAAGTGAGTTTTCAAGAAGTGGTTTGAAGCTATCCCATTGAAAGCCTGATGTATCCTGAAACTCATCAATCAGATAGTTTTTGTACTGATTTCCGACTTTTTCATAAATGAAAGGCGCATCATTTCCCTTGGTGATTTCCTTTAGAAATTCATTGGCATCCGAGATCAACAGGATATTTTCCTCATCCTTGATTAGGCTGAGTTCATCTAGCAAATTTCTAAAAACGCCATAAACGTAACTGTTCTTTGCGATTGCCTCCAGGGTATTCCACTTGCAGGTCAATGCTAGCATTTGTGTCAAAATCAAATTTAATCCTTCCTCATAGGCCGATAGAATGGCATCGATTCGCTTGCTGGATTTAGCATACCAGCCTTCGGGGTTGTCAATTTTTGCTAAAGTGGCCTGAGTGATTTCAGGGATAGGCTCATTGCGGTCACCCAGTTTATCAAAGAGTTTTGCAAAGCCTCGATTAAAATCAGACCATTCCAACCCATTTTTGATTCGGATTGCATTGGCTTGATCTCCTAGCTCTTTCGAAATTTTGATAATTTCACTTTTGCGCTCTCGGGTGAAAGACTGCAGTAAAGTAATATTTTCCTTATCCTTCAGAAATTCCTTGATTTCAGGAGCATATTTCTTAAAATCCTCCTGAAAAATCTGCTGACCAAGGCCTCTGATATTGCGTCTTATATCCCAGGATTTACCATTTTGGATTTGCTCGTAAGCGTAATCCACTAGCCATTTGTGGAGAAATTCATCCTCCATCACGAGCATCACCACCCGATCTACCACGCGTTCCAATACTGCCAATTGATCCAATTCCACATCAAACTTGGCATTCAAATCAATCTCCCGCGCGAAGGCTCGTACTACTTTCTGGAAGAAACTGTCAATTGTACTTACGGAAAATCTTCCATAATCATGAAGAATCGCTGTAAGTGTCTGTTGAGCCAAAACTTTCAGTCCAGATTCATCCACACGCAGCTTGTGTAACAATTCCGAATCCATTTTTTCATCTGGATTGACCTGATATCGTAATCTTCTTAGCTCTTCCAATATCCGCTCCTTCATCTCCTGAGTAGCCTTATTGGTGAAAGTCACCGCCAAAATTTGTTTGAAAGCCTGCGGACTACGTAGGGCGAGTTTGAGGTACTCCAGCGTCAGCGTGTAGGTCTTGCCCGAGCCAGCGGAGGATTTATAAATGATGAAGGGTTTCTGATCCATAAGTAAAAAGGAATGGAACTAAGATAAGGAAGGCAGGCAGTTTAAACTCAATGGAAAATCAAGTTTGACAAAAATTGTCGGGAATATTATCCTAGACTTAGGTATTTCCTTTGCAATCAACCCCTTGGAATTAGCCTCGATTTTTCGATCTTTTGAGTTCAAATCCAAAACCTATGCACAGACCTATTTACCTGACGGCCATTCTTTGGCTATGCATTACCATGACATCGGTAGCCAATGATGGCTATAAACTGTGGCTGGATTATCAGCCCATTAATAACGCTCAATTAAAATCTCAGGTTGAACCATTATTTGGTGGGGTTTACTTTTTTGGTAAAAACCCAACTTTCGAAGCAATTAAAAATGAGCTTAATTTGGCATCCCAAAGTATGCTTGGAAAAGCTCCCAGTTACACCAAAGACAGGCTGCAAAACACAAAACTTTGGATCGGGACTAGAGCACAACTTTCACAGGTGCTGTCACTGGATCAGCAAGCGGAAATCAAAGCACTCGGAGAGGATGGATATTGGAGAGGATCTGTGGAACTGGATGGAAAATCATTCTATGCAATCGTAGGAAATCAACCAGTCGGCGTACTTTATGGAGTCTATAACTGGATAAATTCCCTTCAAAGTAACACTTTCGATAAGTCTATAGAATTAGCTGATAGTCCGAAAATTAAGTTGAGAATGCTAAACCATTGGGATAACCTTGACAGAACTGTCGAAAGAGGCTATGCAGGTTTCTCTATTTGGGATTGGCACAGACTGCCGGGTTACATTGATCCACGCTATATTGACTATGCCCGTGCAAATGCTTCCATTGGAATCAATGCAGTTTCACTGACAAATGTGAATGCAAATGCGCTAATAATGACCACCGATTTCATGAAGAAAGCGAAGGCTTTGGCTGACGTTTTCAGACCTTATGGAATCAAGGTTTTTCTGACGGCCCGCTTCTCAGCTCCTATTCAACTGGCAGGTTTGAAGACTGCCGATCCGCTGGATTCTGAGGTGATTTATTTTTGGAAAAAGAAGACCGACGAGATATATTCTTTTATTCCTGACTTCGGGGGATTTCTGGTAAAAGCAAATTCTGAAGGACAGCCTGGTCCACATGAATACGGAAGAAATCATGCGGAAGGAGCAAACATGCTCGCCGATGCTTTGTCCCCGCATGGTGGAGTTTTGATCTGGAGGGCATTCGTTTATTCACACGAAGATGATGTAGATCGTCACAAGCAGGCAAATTTTGAATTCGAACCGCTCAATGGAAAATTCAAGGACAATGTGATTATTCAAATCAAGAATGGCGCAATTGATTTCCAACCTCGCGAGCCTTTTCATCCACTTTTTAGTGCGATCAACAATACCAATGTTGGGATGGAATTCCAGATTACTCAAGAATACTTAGGCCAGGCTACACAACTCGTTTACCTCGCTCCCATGTGGGAGGAAGTATTAAAAACCAAAACTTATCGCCCATCTCCGAACTCGACTGTTGCGAGTATTCTTGAAGGAAAAGCAAGTGATCAAAAGCTCACCCTAATCGCGGGAGTATCCAATATTGGAACAGATCGCAACTGGACAGGACATCTGTTTGGTCAATCAAACTGGTTTGCATTCGGGCGTCAAGCTTGGGATCCTAGCTTAGCATCCAAACAAATCGCTGAGGAATGGGTTAAACTGACCTTTGGTCAAAAGCCAGAGATAGTATCCAAAATCAGTGATATCATGCTCGCATCACATGAAGCAGCGGTTGATTACATGACTCCCCTCGGCTTGCATCATATCATGGGCAGAAGCCATCACTATGGTCCCGGGCCTTGGGTGATGGGCGGAAGAGCAGATTGGACAGCGCCATATTACCATCAGGCAGACAGTCTGGGAATTGGCTTTGACAGAACAAGTGGTGGTAGTGGAGCATTAGATCAATATTCGCCTGAAATAGCTAAGGAATGGTCTGATCCACATCAGATTCCGGAGAAATATCTGCTTTGGTTTCATCATGTTCCATGGGACTTTAAACTTAAGGATGGTAATACACTTTGGGAGGGTTTAGCTTATCATTATGATAGCGGTGTGAAAGAAGTGAGGGAAATGCAAGCAACCTGGGCTTCTCTGGAATCAGAAATAGACCCTGAGGAATTTGACCACGTCAGACAGCTTCTGAAAATCCAGGAAGAAGAAGCAGAATGGTGGAGAAATTCCTGTCTGCTCTATTTTCAAAGTATTTCCAAACTACCATTCCCAGAAGATATAGAGCAGCCAGAAGGAGATTTGGAATATTACAAGAGCCTGATGTTTCCTAATGCGCCGGGGATATAGAATTTGAGATTTGATATCACTTCATTATTCATCGTTCGATGTTCGTCATTCAATATTCTAAAACAAGTGAATAGACACTTTCACTCTTAGCATGAATCCATACTTTTCCTGAATTGGGAAGGGAAAGTAGCTGCCCTGCCGTCTATTTCTCCTCTTCATTTAAAGAATCTCAAAAACTCCCGCCCCAAAGCAAGGGCGAGGAAAACTGTGCTCACGACCATAGTGGAGAACGTGAAAGTATTCATATATTCCTATTTAAAAATGTCGAATGATGAATTCTGAATTTCGAATAATAAAGTAAGTTTAGGACTTATCAATTTTTGTATAGTAATGAATACCTACACCATCCCCTCTGCCACCCGAATTGGCCATGTTCATTTGAAAGTTACGGACCTTCAAAAGTCACTGGATTTCTATCAAGGATTATTGGGTTTTGAATTGATCACTATGTATGGTACCGATGCGGCATTCATTTCTGCCGGAGGCTATCATCACCACATCGGACTAAACACTTGGCAGAGTAAAGGCGGAAAACCAGCACCAAAGAATACAGCTGGCTTGTTTCATACAGCGATCGTATTGCCTACACGAAGAGATTTGGCCGTATTATTACAGCGACTCATTGACGCAAACTATCCACTTACTGGTGCTGCGGATCATGGAGTTTCTGAAGCCTTATACCTGGATGATCCGGATGAAAATGGTGTAGAACTGTATTGGGATAGACCAAAAGAAAAATGGCCTTTAAACCAGGATGGAAGCATCAAGATGTACACCAGACAATTGGATATCAAAGGATTATTGGCTGAGATCTTGTAAAAATTCAATAAATTGATTCTGCAATAAGCTTGAATGTTTATGAGTAGAATCCATCTTTTTGAATTTGAGGATCAGACTTGGTTTCCAGATTTCATAAGAAACTACGGAACAGACTTTCTTCAGTTTTTAGCTAACAAAACAAGAATGTTTGTCCCTCTACTTCCTTGGATAGAAAAAGGACTTTTGGCTTCGCGATCCTCTAAAATCATTGATTTAGCTTCGGGTGGTGGAGGTGGAATATTATCGCTCAACAAAGAATTACTCGAAACTAACCCAGAGGTCCTAATTCTGT
Source organism: Algoriphagus persicinus (assembly GCF_035156415.1). Classification (NCBI taxonomy): domain Bacteria; kingdom Pseudomonadati; phylum Bacteroidota; class Cytophagia; order Cytophagales; family Cyclobacteriaceae; genus Algoriphagus; species Algoriphagus persicinus. The sequence goes on along the minus strand of NZ_JAYEEY010000005.1, from coordinate 78,573 downwards.
TGACAGATTTTTTCCCTAACCTAAAAGCTTTTAAATACACAGCTTCAAAAGCATCCAACATAGGTTTTTCAAAGGAGCCTATTGATGCGAGGCTAGTTCCTGAACAATTGAAAGGTTTGAGAACACAGTTTCTCTCATTTCATCATTTCCAACCTACTGAAGCTTTAAAAATTCTTGAAGACGCTGTATTCTCCAATCAACCTATATTTATTGCTGAAGGCCAAGAAAGATCAATTCGAAGCTTTTTAGCTATGTTCTTTTCACCTATCACCGTTCTATTGACAACCCCATTTATTCGACCTTTTTCTGTTGGAAGATTGATTTTCACCTATTTGATCCCAATAGTGCCTTTGTTTATGTGGTGGGATGGAATGGTGTCTTGCTTAAGAACCTATTCTATCGAAGAAATGAATCAACTGGTAGCTAAGGTTGAAGGAAAAGAAGTGTTTCTATGGGAAATTGGCAGAGTCAAATCTGGCCCTACTTACTTACTGTATTTGCTTGGAACTCCCCATGACTAGATTCTATCGGAAATCCAACTTACAATCAATTTCATCACCTCTTCCCTGTCCAGATCATTGATTAATTCATGATACCCACCGGGGAAAATTCTAAGCGTTTTATCGCTTGATGAAGCCTTTTCGAAAAGCATTTCAGATCCTTTAGGGTTGGTCAATCCATCTGCGGAACCGTGAATAAGTAATACAGGAAGTACAAATTTCGAGGCATTGTCCTGAATATACTTCATCACCCGTAGCAGCTCATATCCTGTCCTTGCGGGCACAGCACCTGTATAAACCAATGGATCATTCAGGTATTTGGATACTTCCTCAGAAATTCTGGATGTTTTCTTCGCATCCAATTGTAACGCTTTTAGTTTAGGGAAATACTTGCTGATCACTCTAGAAAGCGTAATCAGGATTTTAGATGTTCCTTCTGCTTCTTTAATTGCCGGAGAACTCAGAATCAAACCGTCAGCTTCAGGTTTGTATTTCAATGCATAGGCAGCTACCAAACCACCCCCCATGCTATGGCCATAAATAAAGGCCGGAACATTCGGTACATAGCTTTTCACCTTTCCAAAAAGGGAATCTATGTCTTTCAAGTAGTCCTCGTAAGATTCAAAATAGGCAGTTGGACCATCCATGGCTGATTTGCCATGCCCCCTTCCATCAAACGTAAAAACTGAAATACCAATGTCATTAAGCTTTTCTACTAAATGAAAATACCGAGAACTATGCTCACCTAGCCCATGAACCAGCAACAGCGAAGCTTTAGGAGAATCGACCATCCAAGCCTGAAGGTAAAGTTCAAGAGCGTCATGGGTTTTGTAGGAAGTTTCGAGATGCTTCATGGGAAAAATGATTTAGGAGTTGACTCGATAAGTTGCACAAAAAGTCGAAAGCTAAAAAATAGCAATCAGAATTTCGCTAGAAATTTACCTTGACTTGATTAGCAAAACTTAACTCTTGATTAATCTCATTCCGGCTTCATTTTCTTAAATTGAGATAACTAAAAAAGGTAGATTCTCTACACACTTTTCAAATCAACTAATTATTCTAAAATGAAAAAGATATTATTCCTCACAGGAGATTTTGCAGAAGATTACGAAACAATGGTCCCAGTGCAGATGCTGGAAATGGTAGGTTACGAAGTCCACTCTGTATGCCCCGGAAAGGCAAAAGGAGAAACCATCAAAACTGCTATTCATGACTTTGAAGGAGATTTGACTTATACCGAAAAGCCAGGACACAACTTTATGCTGAGTTATTCATTTGACAAAGTGAATTTTGATGATTATGTAGGATTGGCGATTGCAGGTGGCAGAGCACCCGAATACCTGAGGCTAAACCAGAAAGTTTTGGAAATCGTCAGACACTTCTTCGACACCAACAAGCCCGTTGCTGCTGTGTGTCACGGAATTCAAATTCTGACTGCCGCTGGAGTCGTCAAAGGCAGGAAGTTAACTGCCTATCCAGCCGTGGGTCCTGAGGTAACTATCGCAGGTGGAGAGTTTCAGGATATTCCTGCCACAGATGCCTATGTGGATGGTAACCTGGTCACTTCTCCGGCTTGGCCAGGTCACCCAGCTTGGATCCGCGAGTTCTTAAAAGTGCTTGGAGCAAAAATCGAAATTTGAAAAATTGTTTGGTGTAAGGTGACCGATGTCCGATGAGACTCATCAATACCCAAACTTTTCTTTATTAAAATAAGTAAAGCCAAGCATTAAGATTTCTCTAAATCTTGATGCTTGGCTCTTTCTTATCTCTTGTCTCAAATCTCCTATCTCTAATCAAGATACTTACATCTTGATACTTGCTACTATCTCAAGGTATCCACTTATTCGCTCCAAAATTCGGCTTCCGCTTTTCTAAAAAAGCATTTCTGCCCTCAATTGCCTCATCAGTGCCATAAGCCAATCGGGTTGCTTCCCCGGCGAAAACCTGCTGGCCCACCATGCCATCATCAGTAAGATTCATGGCAAACTTCAGCATTTTGATCGACGTTGGAGACTTAGCCAATATCTCCTGAGCCCATTCATAAGCTGTTGACTCAAGTTCAGCATGAGGAATCACAGCATTTACCATACCCATTTCATAAGCTTCCTGTGCAGAATAGTTTCTTCCCAAAAAGAAGATCTCACGTGCTTTCTTCTGTCCCACCATTTTTGCCAAATAAGCCGACCCGTAGCCTCCGTCGAAGCTGGTCACATCTGCATCTGTCTGCTTGAAAATCGCATGCTCTTTACTTGCCAAAGTCAAATCACAGACCACATGCAAGCTGTGCCCTCCACCTACTGCCCAGCCAGGAACTACAGCAATCACCACCTTGGGCATAAAACGGATCAGTCTCTGTACTTCCAATATATTCAATCGATGGTAGCCATCTTCACCTACATAGCCCTGTTTGCCTCGTGCTTTCTGATCGCCACCAGAACAAAATGCCCAACCACCGTCTTTTGCTGAAGGCCCCTCCCCACTCAACAAAACGACACCGATAGAGGTATCTTCCTGTGCATCGTAAAATGCATCATACAATTCAGCAGTAGTTTTCGGACGGAAAGCATTTCTTACTCCCGGTCGATTGAAAGCGATTCTGGCTACGCCATCGCACTTTTTATAGGTGATATCTTCGTATTCTTTTGCTGTAGTCCAGTTCATATCTTTCGATTTGGGTAAAAATCTAATTCTTTTGCAAGATAACAGGCTATCCTGAATTTTGAAGTCAGGTTTATTACCTTCGGGAAAGCCATTATCCAGCACATTCTAAATGTTTCAACTTACTTTCGGCAATCATACATTTCAGACCAAAGAAGACTTTGAATTGGAAAATAATGACTTTCCTGACTTTGCGAAAGCTGGTATTCAATTCTGTCACGAGTGGCTTTCAGGACAAAATTCCTTTGTGCAGCAAACCTCAGGCTCTACGGGAACTCCAAAAAAACTGGAGATAACACGGTCTCAAATGATTGCCAGTGTAAAGGCAACGCAGACTTATTTCGAAACTAATGAAAACACGCTATTACTTTGTTGTCTTGATCCAAACTACATCGCAGGAAAAATGATGCTTGTCCGTGCGATGGTTTGGAATAGCCCAATTCTGATAACTGAACCTAAGTCTAATCCTCTATTGGAAGTAAGAAATATTCCTGATTTCGTAGCAATGGCCCCTATTCAAGCAGAGGGATCTCTTCAGGATAAAACTTCGTTTGAAAAGTTGAAAAGAATAAAACATCTGATCATTGGCGGAGCACCCGTTAGTTCCGGATTAAAGAATCAACTCATCGCAAACGCTATTCAAGCTTACCAAACGTATGGAATGACTGAGACTGTTTCCCATATCGCGCTCGCGAAAATCGAATTGGGAGAATTGATCTACAGTATGCTACCTGGAGTTGAATTTGGCTTAGATGAGCGGAATACACTTTGGGTAAAATCAGCTGCAAGTAATAATGAAGTGGTGCAGACAAATGATTTGGTTGAAATGATCGATCAGCATTCCTTTCGCTGGCTGGGTAGAACTGACTTTGTCATAAATTCAGGTGGCGTGAAACTTCATCCCGAACTTTTGGAATTGAAGGCAGAAAGTACAGTTCACAGCCTTTTTCCGAATTCAGCATTTTTCTTTTTTGGAATAAAAGATGAGAAATTAGGCGAGAAATTATGCCTGGTTCTTGAATCGAATGATACAAGTCATGAAAGTTCAACTAAGCTACAACAGGCATTATTAGAGGTGATGGATAAATATGAAGTCCCAAAAAACACTTTCATTGTCCCGTCGTTTTCTAGAACAAGCTCAGGTAAAATAAACAGACCAAAAACAATTGAACTGCTATGAAGACGGCATTTTTAAGCCTTTTTCTATTCATGAATCTATCCTCAGTACAACACAAAGTGGGATCCATAGAAATTGTAATTTCAGGAACCTCTTCAGATGATGGGGTGATTCAGCTTCTTGTTTTTGATCAAGAAAAAGGTTGGCCAGAATCACTGGATGACGCTTGGCAAATTGTAACAATTCCGATAATAAACGGAATAGCCAAGAAATCAATCAGCGATGTGCCTACTGGAAACTACGCCATCACGGTATTTCATGATCTCGATGAAAATGGCGTAATCAGAAAAAACAAAGTCGGGTATCCTTTGGATTCCTTTGGTTTCTCAAATAATCCCAGCCTATTCTTTGGAATCCCTTCTTATGAAAAGTGCAGCCAAAAAGTAACTGAAGGCAAGGTCACTCGTTTCGAAATTGAACTGCGCTAAGAACTTGTAAGGTAAAAGGCCTACTTTTGCAGCAATGGAAAAGAGTAATGAGCACGCGAGCGGAATCGTAATTGAATTCGATTCAGGAATAATCCCAGCACCTTATAGTCATGTGTATAGACTGTCGCTAGATTGGAGCAGTTCTGAACTGATGGCAGAATTAGAACTACATTATACCGATAGAGAGGATCTAACGGAAGACGAAATTCTCGACGAAGGATTCACTTCAAATGACGATTTCAGCTTTAAAGGAACACTTGACTTCGTCTGGAAAAAGGTAGTTTCCATAGAATTTGAAAAAATTAAATGGAGCGGTAGGCAATTAGAAGAAGGAGGCCTTACGCTTGCAGGCATAGAAAATGGCAAACCCACTCCCTCAAAAGCTCCAGCTGATCAAGAAGCCTGGCAAATGCTAGCTCAGGATGTGATCCAGGCTATCTACGAGACCTCCAAAAAGGAGGCTCCTCTTACGGTGAACTACCGTCAGGTAACCAACGAGGAAAGTATTGATTGTTCCATCACAATGAATTTCTCGAATCGAGAGGCAATTTTCATTTCAGAAAACGAATCAAGAATCATCAACTGGGATTATGCAGTTCAGTTATTGAAATTGGTGTTCTCTCCAGACTATAACTATGAAATTGCTAAAGAAACTGCTGGAACCAAGCGTGGTTCCTATATCGAATGCGGCGATGGCTACTGGCATGAGCTTGGAAAGGGCGTAGTCAACATTGACACTTCTTTTGATGCAGTTGGAAAAATAAAAGATGGATTTGAGAATCTATTTGGAGAATAAAATCACCCCTTCTCATTGCAATTAAGAACCTGATTAAGTTAACTTTAGCGAGTTATAATCAGGTTTTTTTATGGAAAAGGGAAAGATTTTTATCAGCTACCGCCAAAGTGACACACAAAGTGAAGCAAGTAGGCTGAAAGAAGACTTAGAGGAGGTCTTCGGAGAAGAGAATGTTTTTTTCGATATAGAAACTCTAGAGCCGGGCTTAAACTTTGCAGATGCAATAGAAAAAACTATTCGTCAGAGTAAGGTAGTCTTGGTTTTGATTGGCCCTACTTGGGCAGATGTGAAAGATGATGAGGGAAATTTGCGCCTCTTCAATGAGAATGACTGGGTAAGAAGAGAAGTAGCTATGGCACTGACTATGGAAGATACCCGAGTGATACCCATCTTACTGAAAAAAGCTAGCTTGCCTACAGCGGATGGGCTTCCTGATAATATCAAATCACTCGCTGAAAAACATTGGAAGGAAATCACTATTTCCAGGTGGAGGTATGATGTGGGTGTCCTGATCAAATCTATAGAACACGTAATTCCACCAATTAAGAAACCTGAGCCAGAACCTTCTCCACGACCTAGACCAATTCCAAAGCCTCAGAAAAGCTGGTGGGCCAAAAATTACTTATGGGTTCTCATTGTTTTTATAGTGCTACTAATACTAGCACTCATTCCAGATGATGACGCCTACTACGACATGGACACTAGCGATACTGCCGGCAATCAAGTGGGTGAAGAGCTCAGTCAGCTGGATATTAACACACTACAGGAAGAAAATCCTGCTAGCAATGAAATCTATGAAAGTCTGCAACTTGAGGCTGATGCAGCACCAACTCCTACTGTTGAAGCAGGTTTTGATTATTCGGGCAAGTGGTGGCTATATGAAAATGGAATCAGATCTGGTTATTTTATAATTCATCAAAATGGCGGATATTATACATTTGACTACTATTATTTTGACAACCATGTAGGTGAAGGAACCGGGGAGTATGATGGCACTTATCTATACTCTACTTCCTTTGGCCTATACGATACTCAAGGGAGCTATAGTTTTTCGTTTGGGTCAAATACCAGGGGAGAATCTTGGGTAGGCCAGACGCAGGCCAATGGACTACTAACAAATGCTGAGCTGAGAAGGAACTAACTCCTGAGCGTCCTCAAATCGGCTCGAATATCAGAGATCATTTCACCTAGAGCCTCCAAGGTCAACGGCTTTTTCCTATCTCCCGGATTCGGAAAATCGGTACTGATAAATGCTTTTGCTTCCCATACTTCAATCACAGTTTCCCCTTTTACTTCATATGGTTTGTAGTGTTCGTTATCTGACACCAGAAACAGCTTGCCATTGTCATTTAGATAATTAAAAACCCGCTTATAGACTACCCCTTCTGTCTCGGTCACCAAGACGTAGGTCTTACCACTTTTAATATCATTCAGCTGATCCACGTAGGCTCCAATCACAATAGTGCCCGAAGTCAGTGGTAGCATAGAGTCTCCAGCAAGCTCAAAAGCTCGATACGTAGCTTGCTTAGATAATGTCGGAATCTGAAATTGCGGAAGGCTCTCCATGTATTCGGTATCCGCATAGCCATTTAGGTATCCTGCCGAAGCTTTTTGACCTACCAGCGTAATATTTTCTTTTTCATCCTCGTCACACGCAATCGTGAGGATATTAATTCCCCGTTTCTGAATCGCCTTTCTTCCTTTGCCATCAATATCATGATTCAAAAGTTCCTCCATACCAACTTTAAGCACATCACAAAGTTTACCAAGCGTTAATAGCTTTGGTTCGGATCTACCGTCCTCATAGGCAGAGATCATTGTTCGCTGCACATCCAATTGATCTGCAAGATCATTTTGAGTGATGCCCTTTTGCTTACGCAAAAAACGAAGGTTAGAAGCAAGGTATTTCATGCTGAATAAAGGTAAAAGTTATGATCTTCTCGTGTATCAGAATTAGGAAAAAACGGATTCATGCTCAGGGAACTGGCTCTTCTTCTCTCCATCCGCTGTTTGATTTCATCAATGATTTCTCCGACAGGCTTTGGCCCGTTCACCAGCAAGTAGCCATATTGTGGCTTTGCCTCATCCTCGATAAAAAATTTAACCTGGCAATTACCTGACGCTAAAGTCTTTGTGGTAATACTGATCTTTTCGTGATTTTCCATAACTTATTCATTTAACATCAGCTAAGATATAAATGTTGTTTTTATAAACATACCAATGATTGAAAAATAAACATTTTAATCTGACGTAAACTGTCAAAGTATTGCTTTAGCGCAGCACATGTAAAGGTATATGACTTATTTACTACTCAATACACCATTTGACCGCTTAGCTAATTATACCTATCTACACAGTCCATAAGTCCGTTACTTTGCTCAAGAAAAACTAGAAGTTGTGCCGATGAAACTACTGCACTCATATAGGAATTAGTTCTAGTACCAACCCAACTAGCCAGCTGTTATGAAAAACTGTTTATACCTGTTCATTCTTTTTTTAAGTATTTGCCAAGTATCTGCTCAAACTTATTCTATCAAGGGGAGAGTAAAACAAGCAGGGACAGAAATCACCATTCCCAATGCAACTATTTTGATTCAAAGTCTCCCTGACTCAGTACAAATAGACGGGATGATTTCTGATTTGGATGGGGAATTTGAAATTACCAATATCAAGAATGGGGAATATCTGCTCAAAATTCAATACTTAGGATATGAGAATCTTTTTAAGTCGATTCATGTAACTGAGGATTTAGACGTGGGTGTCTTAGGTCTAAAGGAAGAAGCAACATCTTTGGATGAAGTAACTATTAGTGCCAGACGGGCACAAGGACAGCAAAAAGGTGATACCACACTATTTAATGCTGATGCATTCAAAACTATGAAAGATGCCAGTGCACAGACCTTAATCGAAAAACTTCCCGGAGTGATATCCCAAGACGGAGGCTTGCAAGCACAGGGCGAAGCGATCACGCAGATTTTAGTGGATGGAAAGCCATTCTTTGGTGGAGATGTCAATACGGCTTTGCAAAATCTTCCAGCAGAAGTGATTCAGGGAATTGAAATTTTTGACCAAAAGAGTGATAAAGCACTACTGAGTGGATTTGATGATGGTGTGCGAATGAAAACCATTAATATCGTCACCAAACCAAATAGAAGAAAAGGCCAATTCGGGAAGACTACAGCAAGTTATGGAACTGATGACAACTATCTCGCCGGTGCAAGTATCAATTCATTTAATGAAGACCAGCGAATAACTTTCACTGGTTTAAGTAATAATATTAATGTGTTGGATTACTCAAGTGATGCAAACTCCCAGAGTAATAACCGCCCACAAAACGGAATAATCAACACAAATATCCTGGGTTTGAATTATTCAGATAATTGGGGAGAGAAAATAAAAATCAGTGGAAGCTACCTTTATAATCACCGAAAAAACATCAATCTTTCCAGCCGAGTCAGAGAATATGTAACTAGCTCTGAATCAAATCAAATCTATACTGAAGAAAGTAGAGAAACACGCACCAGTCAAGATCATCGCTTTGATATGAGGTTTGAATATAACATCAACGAAAACAATCGAATTTTATATAGACCAAGACTCTCTGCAAGCACTGAAAGGGAATCCTCCTCATTTTTAGGTCAAAGTGTAAATGAAGCCGGGCCGCTAAACCAAACAGAAAATAGCCGTACCGCCAAAAACAACGAATTTGACATGATCCACCGTCTATTTTATAGTCATAAATTCAGTAAGGAAGGACGAAGTCTGACTTTAAGTGCGAATACGGGCACTCACGCAGATAATGACGATGCTTTGCGAAGCGCAACGAATAGCTATTACCAGCCAGATGAACGTACCGAATTGATCAATCAAAAGATCACACGTGACCGATCTGGGACAGATTGGGAAACAGGCATTTCATATACCGAACCTCTCGGGAAAAATGGCCAGATGGAATTGGAATACGAAATAGGTAATCGGATAAATGATTCGGATCAGTTGACCTTTGATATTCTGAATGATCAAATAACTAACCCTGGCCTTTCTTTGGATACAACGCTGAGTAACTCCTTCGAGAGCAAATATCTTAGACAAGAAGTGGAACTAGGATACCAATACCAGTTGGAAAAATTGAAATTTCAGGCGGAGTTAGAATATCAAAACGCTTCACTGAAAAACGAACAATTATTCCCAGCCATGGAATCTTTGGATAGAACTTTCCAGAGCTTTCTTCCAACTATTAGGTTTGATTACACCATTTCTTCTAACACCAATTTCGAACTGGACTATGATACCGATGTAGATGCACCTTCTGTGGATCAACTTCAAAATGTAATAGACAACTCTAATCCTCTCCAGTTGAGAACTGGTAATCCTAGCTTAGAACAATCCTATTCAAACAGAATGAGACTTCGATTCCGCAGCAATAACCCGGAAAATGATCGCTCATGGTTTGTCTTTGCACAATACAGATTGGTAAAAGATGCTGTTTCAAATAGTACTTTCACAGCAAAGGAAGCTACAGAATTACCAGGAGGAATTATTTTGGCAAAAGGATCACAGCTTTTTAGACCGGTGAATCTGGATGGATACAAAGACTTCAGATCCTGGGTGAGTTATGGTATTCCTCTTGACTTTATCAAATCGAATTTCAACATCAACGGCGGATTCAGCAGCACCAAAAGACCCGGACAAGTAAACAACCAATTGAGCTTCAACAACTCCAAAAGGATTAGTACAGGACTTTCTCTGAGTAGCAATATCTCAGATCAGATAGACTTTAACATCTCCACACGATTTTCTTATAACGACGTAGAAAACACGCTAAACGCCAGCCTAAATAATAATTATTACAATCAACGCTCAAGACTAAATCTGAGCTGGATAATTTGGGAAGGATTTATCTACAGATTGGACGTAAATCATCAGCTGAACTCTGGTCTTTCTGAAGGTTTTGATGCCAATGTAGTACTTATGAATATGAGCTTAGGCAAAAAAGTATTCGCAAACCAACGAGGGGAAATTTCCTTGAGCGTATATGATCTGCTAGGACAAAACAGAAGTGTCTATAGAAATGTAACAGATGCCTATGTGGAAGACGGACAAAACAATGTCATGCAGCGGTACTTCATGCTTTCTTTCTCATACAATATCCGCCACTTCAATAAAGGTACGGACATGGATGACTACAACGAAATCTATAACGATTAACCAAAAACGGCTGATGAATAATTCATCAGCCGTTTTTGGTTAATCTAAAAGGATTTCGCATTCTGCGATACAATTACGACAGGCATCTGCACATCTGGTGCAGCTTTTATGTTCATGCTTTTCGCATTCCTTAGCGCAATTATAGCAGACATCTATACATTGCTGCATGAGTATCGCTCTATCTAGCGAACTGCCTTCAGATGCCGCAATGCAGTCTTTACAGGCATCAATACTCCTTTCACAGAACTTTATACAATCCTGCATCTCAGGTCGGTTGATGCAAGATGCAATACAAGTAGTACATGCTTCAATACAACGCTCGCATGATACGATAAGGTTATTTTTAATCATGGTTACTGGACTCATAAGAATTAATGTTTGGTTGAAGAAATGATACATAGTAGTCTCTTGACGAATATCCAAAACCAGTTAAAAGGTCTGATTCTTTGTCAATCAATTTTTTATTACTGTAACCCTAATTCAAATAACTTGCCACTCATAAATCCGCATTTTGAGGAAAATAGGCTAATTCTTTTGCAATAAACCTATAGAACAACAAAACTATATGAGGCATTAATTTCACAAATTGCGGATATTAGAAACATAGAAATTCAATTAAAACTGAGGATTCAGAAACTTTCCTAACCGAATTTCAATTTGCTTACTAACTATAAGCAATCACCTATTTTGAAAACAACCATACCCTACTCGCTTCTCGATCTTGCCATAATTCGTGAAGACTTTGATGCCAAAGACGCTTACGAAAGAAGTCTCAAAATCGCCCAGCATGCTGAGCAACTCGGCTACACTAGAATGTGGCTGGCCGAGCATCACAACATGGCCAATGTTGGCAGCTCATCTCCTCAGATCCTGATTGGATATCTGGCCAATGGTACTTCTAAAATCCGGCTGGGTTCGGGCGGAATTATGCTACCTAATCACAGTCCACTCATTATAGCTGAGCAGTTTGGAACGTTGGCGACTCTTTACCCAAACAGAATTGATCTAGGTCTCGGAAGGGCTCCCGGCACCGATCAGACTACTGCGACTGCGCTACGAAGAGGCAGACATGAGTCGGTACAAGAATTCCCTAGCGATCTAGACGATCTTCAACGTTATTTCTCTGAAGATAACATCGACTCCAAAGTCCGCGCATTTCCGGCTGAGGGTTTAAACATCCCTATTTATCTTCTAGGATCTAGCATGAGCAGTGCAGTGCTAGCTTCGCAACAAGGATTGCCTTATGCATTTGCTAGCCACTTTGCTCCTGGCTACTTAATCAATGCATCAAAATACTATCGGGAAAACTTCCACCCTTCAGCACAATTGTCACAACCATACTTTATTTCTTGTGTAAATGTGATAGCTGCAGATACCGATGAGGAAGCATATTATTTGGCTACTTCATTTTACCAGACCGCTTTGGGAATCATACGCGGAAAATCTTATCCTATGAAAAAACCAGTGAAGAGCATGGAGAATATCTGGAATGAAGCCGAAGCTGCTGCCATACAGAATATGATGGCATGTACTTTCATAGGTACTAAAGAATCCCTCAAACCACAATTTGAAAGCTTCTTCAAGCAGGTAGAGGTGGATGAACTCATGGTGTCTTCGAATATTTATGATCCGGAGAAACGGTTGAGATCACTGGAAATCACAGCAAAAGTATTAGGATAAAATTCAATCTAAGATATTGATTCTTTTTGGCTATTTTGGATACTAAACCCCTAGTAGTGCTACCCAATTTCAAAACATACCTAAGCGAAAAAAGTGATCTTACAGAATCCGCTGTCGACGAAATACTGAAAGAAATAAGAGTAGAAACCATCCAAAAAGGTGAATTTCTACTTCGTGCTGGGAAAATTTGCAAACATGCTTTTTTCACCGAAAAAGGACTTCTGAGAGCATTCACTGCCGACGAATCCGGAAAAGAGCACATCATTCAATTCTCTCCCGAAAACTGGCTCACCTCGGATCGAAGCAGTATGTATTTCAACGAACCTTCGGATCTTTTTATCGAAGCTATTGAAAACAGCACTGTCGTATTCATGGGTGATGAGTTTATGGATATGGTATCGGGGATGAGTCACAAATTCCAACAAGCAAATGATCGGGCACTCCAAAGTCATATTCGCCAACTCCAGCAGCGAATCAACCAACTGCTTGGAGCTACGGCGGAGGAACGGTATCTTACTTTCATCCAAAAATATCCCGATCTACTGCTTCGCGTACCCCTTTGGATGATCGCATCCTACTTGGGGATCACACCCGAATCACTGAGTCGAGTAAGAAAGGATCTCGCAAAGAGAAACTTCACTACCTGAAGCGATCTTACCATACATCAAGGTGTGAGAAATAGGGCTTGCCGATATTTGTTTATCATTTAAACAAACTACATCATGGCAACAAAGAACGTAGAAATTATAGTCAACCCACCTGCACCGCATTTTGTAGGAGATGGATTCAGAGTTCACAATTTCATCCCAAGTGGATATCATTTGGATATGCAGCGCATGTCTCCTTTTATCATGCTGGATTACAATTCCAAGTTTCATTTCCCCCCTTCTACAGAACCAAAAGGAGTTGGAGTACATCCGCATCGAGGTTTTGAAACTGTGACTATTGCCTACAAAGGAAAAGTAGCCCACCATGACAGTTCTGGAAACAGCGGAGTAATCGGAGAAGGTGATGTGCAATGGATGACTGCGGCTTCTGGTATTTTACATAAAGAATACCATGAAGAAGAATTTAGCCGCACTGGAGGAGAGTTCCAGATGGTACAACTCTGGGTGAATCTTCCGGCTAAGGATAAGATGAGTCCTCCTAAATATCAGGGGATCACCAATGATCAAATTCAGAAATTTGCACTTGCTGATAATGCGGGAGAAATCGAAGTAATCGCGGGAGAGTATCAAGGATTGAAAGGTACTGCAAACACATTCACCAGGATAAACTTGATGAATGCAAAATTGAATAAAGGCGGTGTAGCAAACTTCACCTTCCCTGCACATTTCAATACGGCAATATTGGTAATTGAAGGCTCTATTGAAGTCAATGGAAAGGAAGAAGTCGCAACCGATAAATTCGCTTTATTTAAAAATGAAGGAGAAACCTTCCATATCAAAGCCAGCGAAGATGCAGTTGTTTTGATTCTGAGCGGTGAACCGATTAATGAACCAATTGCTTCGCATGGCCCATTTGTAATGAATACGAAAGCGGAATTGATGGATGCATTCAACGACTTCAATGTCGGAAAATTCGGCTATCTGGAAGATTGATCTCTAATTATTAAAGTTGCAAAAGCCTCTGAATCATCCTGATTCAGAGGCTTTTCTAATGCAGAGGTTTGAACGTGTTTTAACGAGAGTGTTTTCAATTTTTTCCACAGTAGAGTATCTGATAAAAGCTCTCTAACAATTTTACTCATCCGCCAAACTATCCACCGGATTGCCCAATGCGGCTTTTACTGCTCGATATCCAACAGTGCCAGCAGTGATTAAAAGTGAAACCGCAATTACGAATACATAAAGTCCGAAAGGAACAGAAGTTTGATAAGCGAAATTCTGGAGCCATTGATCTGTGAGATAATAACCAACTGGCACTGCTATCGCAAAAGCAATAAATACCAGTAAAATGAACTCCTTTGAAAGTAAGAAAGTAATCTGTGGTACCGATGCGCCGAGAACCTTTCTGATACCTATTTCCTTGAGCTTCTGGCCTACTAGGAAAGATATCAAACCATATAATCCAATCGAAGAAATCACAATCGAAAGGATTGCGAAGATTTTATAAACTAGTGCCAATTGATTTTCTCTCCTGTAAAAATTAGCAATTGTTTCATCTAAAAAAGATCCTGAATAAATCGCATCTGGATAGACGTTCTTAAACTCGTCTTCAATACTAACCAGCGTTTCATTTCCTGCATTTTTATCAAGTTTCAAACCTAAAACTCCGTACTGCGATTTCTCAGTGGCGATGATAAAAGGCTTGACTTCTTCCCGAAGCGAGTTTTGCGCAAAATCCTTCACCACTCCCGTGATCGTCATCCAAGGTTCTCCTCCACCAATAGTAATCGCCTTTCCAATCGCATCTTCTACACTTAATAGATTAAGTTTCTTGGCCATAGTCTCATTGATTACAGCCTCTTTCAGCGTATCACTTTCAGAAAAGCTACTCCCCGCCACGAACTGTAACCCATAGTTATCAAAGTAATCAGCGTCTCCATACTTCAGTGAAGTCATAAATTGAACGTCTTCTCTTTTTCCGTCAAACCAGAAGTTCGATGACCAGTTGTTATTGGAAGATGGCACATCGCTTGACACACTTACAGTTTTGATCTGAGAATTGGATTTTAACCGCTGCTTCAGTACATCCAACCTTCCATCTTTTTCTTCATCACCGGGAATATCAAAATAGTAAACGGCATCCTTCGAAAATCCCAAATCTGCTTCCTGAATTTCTGTCATTTGCTTTACGGCAATCACCGTGGCTATCATCAAAACCTGTGCGATGACAAACTGCATCACCACCAGACTTCGTCGAAGTGAAACTCCACCAATTTGAGCCACTTGAATCTTATTTTTCAATGCTTGAATCGGCTGAAATCCTGACAAAATCAACGCTGGATAAAAACCTGAAAGTAAGGTAACTCCTAAAATAATTGCAGTAGAAAACAGCAAAAACGACGGTGTGACTAACTTGATTGAGTCTGGAACCTCCCCCACTTTACTTAAATATGGAAGCAAAACAGTGGCCGCAACGGTAGAAATGATCGCCGAGATAAACACCACCATAAAAGTCTCACCATACGATTGGCCAATCACCTGAAGCCTGCTCCCTCCCATGACCTTACGAATACCAATTTCCTTGCTTTTGCCAATTGCCTGAGCAGTAGAAAGATTTACAAAATTAATTGAAGCCATGATCAAAATAAAAATCCCGATCAACCCCAAAGTATAAATCGTAGCTTTTCGGATCATTTCCCCGCTGATAGGATCAAAGCGATTGTCAAAATGAATGTCTTCCATCGCCTGGAGGAAAAATAACTTCTTCGAAGTGCCTCTATCTTTGTAATTCTTCTCGGCAAAAGTCACTAGCTGTTGATCAATCTGAACTACGCTGCTTGACTCAGGTAGCATCACGTACAATTGAAAATTACTTGAAAAACTTCCCCATTCGTCAAAATAGTATTCAAATACATCTTCATTGCTTTGAAGTGTTTTATAAGAAGCAAGCATGTTAAAACGGAAATTACTGTTGTCTGGAATATCCGCTACGATTGCTCCTACGGTAACCTCAATACGTTTTGACAAAAGCATTGCTTTGCCAAAGGCATTCTCCCAAGTCCCAAAAAGCCTTTTTGCTTCCGTTTCTGTGAGCGCTACCTGTCCGGGCAGATCTAATACCTTCAGATCACCTGCCAAAATTTCCACATCGAATAACGAGGAATAGTCACTTGCTGTAAAAAAAGCATCTTCTATTACAAAATTATTTTCGCCCGTGTTGGTAACAGCCTTTTCAGTAGTGATGAAGACAGTGGAATTGACTACTGGAACAATAGCTTCTATGCCTGAAAGATCCGTTTGCAATGCTTCGGGCACGGGTGGTGAGACACCCGGCGTGTAATCCATACCATCTGAATATTCATCCTGAGTCACCACACGATAAATCCGCTCTGAATTAGACTGAAAATTATCAAAGCTGAGCTCGTAGCTCACTACTGTGAAAAGCAAAAAAGCAGCAGTGATTCCTAAGGTCAATCCAAAAATATTGATCAGCGTCACATGCTTGCCTTTCTTTAGATTTCGCCAAGCAATTTTAGAATATATTTTCAACATAGGTTGGTAATTTATGCATGTCAAAGCAGAGATTTTGCTTAAGGTCATACATTCCTATCCAAGACCAAACCAGAAAAAACAGGCTTTTCTAAGCAAGGGAACAAGCTTTTACTATGGGCTTTCAAAATATTCCGAACATTTTTGTGCGATTTCGGGCGATGAGCGTGAACATAAATATCGAATTGGTTCGACAAAATGATATCTAAATTGTCTATTCAAATCGACAGAATTCTATAAAAAGCAAAAACCCCGAAATAATCATCTCAGGGTTTTTTAAATAATTTCTTTGCGCTTTCTTCGTGCTCTTCGTGGCTAATAAAATATCATCCCCCAAACTTGCCTTTCAGTGCAGCTAATTTATCAGCCATAGAGCCTTCAGATTCTGGCTTTTGAGGTTTACTAGCAGGTCTTTTCTCCATCTTCTTGCCCCGCTCCGCAAAAGGATCTGACTTCATACTCAGGCCAACACGCTTACGGGGAATATCTACTTCCATCACCGTTACCTTCACTTTTTGATTGACAGAAACGATCTCATTCGGATCCTTTACAAAGCGATCTGCCAAATGACTCAAATGCACCAAACCATCCTGATGCACTCCCACATCCACAAATGCACCGAATGCCGTGATATTCGTCACCACTCCAGGCAGCTTCATCCCTACCTTCAGATCTGACATACTGTTCACACTTTCTTCAAAAGCAAAAACTTCAAAACTCTCACGGGGATCCCGTCCAGGCTTGGCCAATTCCTCCAAAATATCCTGTAGTGTAGGCAAACCGACCGTTTCGGAAACGTAATTCTTCAGAGAAATTTTATTTCTCAATTCCTCAGAACTCATCAAATCTGACACAGACGCTTTCACATCCTTGGCCATTTGCTCCACCAAAGCATAACGCTCAGGGTGAACAGCCGAGGAATCCAGCGGATGTTTTGCCTTGCTGATTCTCAAGAAACCGGCAGCTTGCTCAAACGCTTTATCGCCTAACCTTGGTACTTTTTTGAGCTGTGCCCGACTTTTGAAAGGACCGTTTTCATTTCGGAATTCAACAATATTTTGGGCCAAAGTCGGCCCCAAACCAGAGACATAAGTAAGCAATTGTTTGGATGCAAGATTCACTTCTACCCCTACTCCGTTTACCGCTGACATAACTGTATCATCCAGTGCATTTTTTAGAGCATTCTGATCTACGTCATGCTGGTATTGTCCTACCCCAATAGATTTAGGATCGATTTTCACCAGTTCTGCCAAAGGATCCATCAGTCTTCTACCAATGGAAACAGCTCCTCTAACTGTCAAATCAAGATCAGGGAATTCCTCTCGTGCCACATCAGACGCCGAATAGATAGATGCTCCTGATTCATTTACCATGGTGATAATTACGGATTTTGGCAAGCCCAAACTCTTCACAAAAGCCTCGGTCTCACGCCCCGCAGTTCCGTTACCGATAGCTATTGCCTGCACGCCAAATTTATCTGCCAAGCCTTTCACTGTCATGCCTGCTTCCGCACTTCTGCGTTGCGGCTCATGTGGATAGATTGCTTCATAGTGAAGAAACTGCCCTTGGGGTCCAAGACACACTAGTTTACAGCCCGTCCGGAATCCCGGATCAATCGCCATCACAGACTTCTCTCCCAAAGGTGCGCCAAGCAAAAGTTGACGCAAATTCTCAGTAAAAACCTTGATTGCTTCCTCATCTGCCTTCCGCTTTGTGAGCAGACGAACTTCCGTTTCCATACTTGGCTTCAGCAATCTTCTGTAGCTGTCTTTGATGGCAAGTTTTACCTGATCCACTGAAGAATTCGCTGAATCAGCAAGAATCATTTTCTCCATCTGATAAATCGCAGAAGCTTCTTCAGGAAGAGAGTCCAGCATCAGGAAAAGTTCTTTTTCACCTCGTCTCATCGCCAAAACGCGGTGAGAAGGTGCAGTTTTTATTGGTTCAGACCATTCAAAATAATCCTTGTACTTGATTGCTTCCTGCTCTTTACCCGGTAGCACTTTCGACGAAAAAACTCCTTCATTAAGGAATAGCTTTCGCATCTTCTCCCGTAACTCTGCCTTTTCATTGATCCACTCAGCCATGATGTCACGAGCTCCTTGGAGCGCCTCCTCTACGGAATTGACTTCTTTGGAGGCATCCGCAAACTTCTCCGCCTCATCTTCCAGGTTAATGGACTTTTGCTCAAAAATCTGTTCAGCAAGTGGTTCCAATCCCTTTTCTCTTGCAATAGTTGCTCTTGTTCTACGCTTAGGTTTGTATGGCAAATAGATGTCTTCAAGTTTTGACATGGTCTCAGCACCTGCTATTTTTCCCTTCAACTCAGGAGATAATTTCCCCTGCTCCTCAATTGACTTCAAAATTGCTTCTTTCCGTTTTGCCAGCTCTCTCAACTGCAAAACACGATCACGGATGGCAGCTACCTGCACCTCATCCAGCTCACCGGTGGCTTCTTTTCTATATCGGGAAATAAATGGAACTGTCCCCCCTTCGTCCAGCAATGTCAATGTGGCTTTTACCTGTGCAGGCCTTACTTTGAGTTCAGCGGCTATTTGTACTTCGTAATTCATATGATAAAGGGATATCAACTCTTAATTTGAGCTGCAAGTTAAGCGTCCTTTTGGAGACAAAAAGGGAGAAATGTGAGAGTTGCCACTAAGCGTCTGATTTTAAGAATGTAAAATTGTAAGATTTAAATATTCAAAAATTTAATCAATACGTGCCATCATTTCGTAAATCAAAAATCATAAATCGTACCTGAAAATGAATTGGAAAAAGGAAATTAAGAGCTGGGGAATAATGATCAGCGTCATCGCATTTTTATACTTCACTGGGCTTTTGCCGGTCATTATAGGTGGATTACAGTCCGTTTTACTTTCCACAGGGTTGATCAAACCAAAGATTGAAATCCCAGATCTCACTGAGCAACAATTTGATTACCGAGGTAAGTTTTTGACATTTGACGGACAGCAAATCGACCTGGAGAGCTACCGTGGCAAAACACTTTTTATCAATCTTTGGGCATCTTGGTGTGGGCCTTGTCGAGCAGAAATGCCCCATATATCTGAGTTATATAAGTCCGTTCAAGACGAGCCCGGAGTAGAATTTTTGATGATTGGAATTGATAATGACATCAAAAAAAGCGAAAGCTTTTTAGAAGGAAAAAGCTGGACTTTCCCTACAGTTCATGCAAGTTTTGGCCTAAATCAAAGCCTACAGAGCCAATCCCTTCCTACTACCTTGGTAATAAACCCGGAAGGAAAAATCGTCTTTTATCAGGAAGGCATGAGTAATTTTAACACTGATGAGTTCAGGAATTTTTTAATAAACCAATCCAAGGTATCAGAATAAGGCTTATTAATTGGGTAGCTAAAAGTGCCCGTTTCATAAGAATGTGATTACTATCTATCAAAATTTTTATATTTTAAGGTTTTCAGTAAGGTTTGATACCAGATCAGATTAGGTACTTAAAACTTTCTATGAAAACAGAAATTAACTTGGGATAATAAGCTCATTTTTCTTTTTCTTTGGCTTCATTGTCAGCATATATGAACGAAATCAATCCTTCTACACAAGAATTCGATAAACCCGAAGGTAAATTGATGGATTCTGTGTTGGGAGAATTTCAGGAATTTAATACCGGGGTAGCTACTCAAGCTTCAGCAGATGAATTCTATGCATATCTTTTAGCACAGGGGAGCAACTTACTCGAAGCTTATGGTAATGCTGGGGACACCTTCCTTGATATTGCTGGGGAAAATGTAGAAGTATCCCATCCGGATCAATATCTCGTTCATTTCTCCTATCCCGAACGCTTTAAATCAATCATTCTACTGGTACGGGATATCTTGCTTCAACTCAGTATAGCCAAGCTTCGCTCTATTGAGAATCTAGTATCAGGGGAATTAGTGATTGGTCATTTTGAAGAATCAAAAATCCTTCTCCTCACCGAATCAGAAAAATCGCTTAACTACTTTAAGCTTGAGCGTAAGAGCCTGCTCGAAAAACCTGAATTTCTCAAACGGAAATTAGAATCCGTAAAGCATTTTTCAAATCCCTGGAAAACCTACCAGTTGCAGTTTGAAATCCTATTGGGCCAATTCAAGGATATTGAGCTAAACTACAACAGACTGGAGCAAACCATTGAACAATACAGACTTATTCGTGAGATAATACTCCAGATGAGAGCGGATGTCCAGAAAACCAATGCGCTATTGGTAAGCAAAGCCGACCTCTGCCTACAAGGGCTTAAAAATATCAGTGAAATACAGCAAGTCAACGATACAATTAAGTCTTTTGATGATCTGATTAATTCAGGAATCAGTCAAGAGATTCGTCCCGAAAGCACAATTCGAGATCTGGAAGATTCTGTCGATAAGCTTCCGTCACTCGCTGTTCCTGTAGGTGCTCAGGAGGGATACTTGATTTTGAAGAAGGTAGATTTCAAAAAATCTGCAGAAAAGTGGCTGGATTATGAAATTCTGCCCTACCTCTCAGATTTATGGGATGGTCAGGAGGCTAACTTTTCACATCTTCTAAACGTAGTTTCTCAAATCAAAAGTAGTTTGTTGGTAGCTAAAAAAACACAACAACTCACTAGTTTTCATGGTGAAATTTCGTCTCTGAATTCGATTAATCAAGAGCAACAAAACACAATTTCACAAAGTGAAGAAGCGGTTGCGCATATCGAAAATAAGCTTTCTGTGAAATTCAAAGTAACTGAAATCTATTGGCCAGATGAATACCTCAAAGTCCCTTTACAGACTAATTTCTCACTATTATCGAACAGCAAAACTGGAAACCTCAGGTATTTTTCAGCTCAAGTAACGCAGATTTTCAAAAATGTAGGGAAACAAGTAAACGATGTGAAGGAAAAAACACCGCATCAGCGCTTAGAGATTGCATTGGAGATTCTGGAAACGAGAAACGAGAAAGAAACGCCCGACCACTACCACTCGTTGTTCTTAAATAAGAATTTCATCGGTGATCTGTTTTTAGTCAAACGAAAGCAGCAAGAAGAAGCTCTTGAAAAAATTGTTCTTTACTGGAAAAAAGGTCAAAGCCGATCCCTGGCAGTAGTTGGAGATCCTCTAAGTGGCAAGTCCACACTTTTAGAGTATGCTACACATCAATTCAAGTCAAATACTGTGCATTACCTGACTCCGGGTGGTGAGATCAGCATCGAAGGTAGAAAACTCAAAATGGGTAGAAACCTAGAGGAAGTATTAAACTTCGTAAAAAGATCTATCAGCAATTCAAAACCCATACTTGTCTTAGATGATTTGCACCTCTGGCGAGATTCAGATCGTCCATTGCTCACAAATATTACATCTTTGGTTGATTTCATGAGTTTGAATGCTTCAAAAGCATTTGTAATTGTCGCTATTAGCAATGCCCTTCGTTTGCATTTAGATACCAGGATACCATTTTCGCAAAGCTTCACAAACCTTCTGGATACGAATCTTTCCACTCCCGACGAAATCTACAAAGCAGTAATGCTACGACATGGCGCATCTCACCGTACCTTATATGAGAAAGAGGGCAAAGTGATGAATGATAGGCAACTGAGGAAAAAAATCGGATGGTTAACAAAAAAATTCGATTTTAACATCGGGGCAGTATTGCAGGCTTGGATTTTCTGTACAGATGTGCTAGAGGATAGCTCTATTCAATTTTCGGAGAAAGAAACTCACCTCAATGATTTTCTCTCCACCACAGAACTTCTCATTTTAAAAAACTGCTTGCTCTTCGGGTATAGTAGTGATCTTGAGCTGAAAAATTTGTTTACTGACAGATATGAATCGGAGTACAAACCTGCCATACGAAAACTCCTGAATATTGGTATTTTGGATCGAGATCCAAATGGTTACTTGATAGTAAAAAACACAGTAAGACAGGATCTTTACTCCATTTTGAAATACAGAGAATTACTTGCTTAATAGAAATGAATCATTGGAATGATCTTTACGCATTAATCCTTATCGTCTTTGCGATCTACCTTTTCCTTTCCTTGTGTTTTTTCGGGTTTACGCGTTATTTGAAAAAAAGGAGAATTAACGATCGATACCTAGCCTTAGTTAAAAAAATTCGACTTTTCTATAAGCCTATCGCTTGGCTGATTATCATTGGCGGTTTTATAGCATTGGATCCTGTCACGCACGGTCTGATTATTTTGTTGGTAGCGGGATTTGGGTACAAGCAGTTGGGTAACTATATAAGTGGCCTCTTTATCCGAGCCAGCCCTATGCTTGTCACTGACACGCTCGTGAAAGCTGGTAAGATCCACGGCAGAATCAATCGGATAGGAAGTTTGGGAATGGTACTTGGCACTGACCAAGGAGAGCGCTGGGTTTGGTATCATTCTTTTGATCGGACTGGATTTACCTTAATTTCTAATCAGACCAACGTACTTCAGCGTGCGCTCTATTTGCGATCAGATCTTGGCAAGGAAGGTCTCTTAGATTTGATTTTTGATCATCCCATCCTTGCCCTAGGCAAACGTACCAATCTGAAAGCACTAGCTAATAAAAACACCTTCCTAATGCATTATACTTTAGTAAAAGGTGCACGCCATGAAGATTTTATCAACTACTTGCATGGCCATGAAGTCATGACCAATTCTACCGAAAACTTTGACGCCTAATGGAAATCATCTCCTCGTATAATCTAATCATTGAGTTTTCGGTGATTATTATTTTATCCTTCCTATTCAACGGCATTTCGAAAAAAACCAATATCCCTGCGGTGTTGATGTTGATAGGTTTGGGAGTGATTCTACAATACATCTTGCACTATTTTACTACTGATTCGATAGACTTTTTTCCATTTTTGGAGGTCTTGGGAATAGTAGGATTGATCATGATCGTGCTGGAAGCTGCTCTTGAGCTGGAACTCAAGCGTGAGAAACTGATTCCGATTCTCAAATCACTGGCTATAGCGCTGATCGGACTAGCACTTTCCGTCTGGGCAGCTGCAAGTATCCTTTATTATTTCATCCCGGACATGTCCATGCAGTCCGCTTGGCTCTATGCTACGCCTCTATCAATCCTTTCCAGTGCGATTATTATTCCTAGTGTGATTGGGTTGAGAGGTAAAAAGCGGGAGTTTCATATTTACGAAAGCACCTTTTCAGACATTTTGGGCATCATGCTTTTTTACTTCCTGACGGGGAAATTAAATCCTGCTGAAGATTCAGGATTGGTTGGATTTGGAGGGAATTTTCTGCTTACTATTACAATTTCTCTAATCGCGAGTTATGCCATTATTTTGATTTTTCAGAATATCAAAAGCAACGTCAAGCTTTTTCTTATGATTGCTGTATTGCTGTTGCTCTATGCATTAGGTAAAAAGATGCACCTTTCCTCGCTCATTATTATTTTGATTTTTGGTCTTGTAATCGCCAATATGAAGTTGTTTTTCAAAGGGCGGCTTTCACGCTTGCTGGATTATGACAAAGCACATCAAATTTACCATCAGTTGCACACGATTACAGGAGAAACTGCATTTGTGGTACGTACGCTTTTCTTTGTGATTTTTGGACTTACTATTACAATCACTTCACTGTTTAATATGCAGGTAGCATTGATAAGTAGTATGCTGATCGGATCGATTTATGGAATTCGAGTAATCCTGCTTTTGATTTTGGAAGGCAAAGACATTATCCCCCAGGCTTTTATCGCACCTAGGGGTTTGATCACAGTTTTGCTTTTTTATGCCATTCCTGAGGAGGCAGAAGTAGCAGGTTTCGAGCCAGGAATATTACTTTTTGTGATTATTGGAACGAGTCTAATTATGACTTTTGCGATGATATACGAAAAAAGACGATCATCCAAAGCCGTTGACTTAGCAAGCAGCAGAGCTGTAGGCTCCGTTAAATGGAAGGTACCAAGTGTTATAGAAAACGATGAAAAACTAAGCTAAACTCTCCAATGAGAGGTTAGGTAGCGATTCCTTTATGCTGGCAAACTAACAATGCGCATTCCAAGTATCCCTGTTTAGGGGATGCAAATAGGCGATTTTGGACATTTTGGGTTGGGGACTTCAAAGATTTGTCGTAATCTTATTTTTTGACCCAATAACCTATGAAATCGAGCATAACGCAAGCGACACAAAGTGGGATGATTTTAATCCCGCGAGATTCCATGTGGCTATTAAGAATCAATTATAATCACATGAAAAAGTACTTCCTGAGCATTATGCTCACTCAAACCATATGCAGTTTTAGTTTTGCGCAATCCACCTCTGTACTCTGGTACAACCAGCCCGCAGAAGAATGGGAAGAGGGACTTCCGGTGGGAAATGGCAGACTGGGCGCGATGGTCATGGGCATACCAGGACAAGAACATCTGCAACTCAATGAAGATTCTCTCTGGCCTGGAGGGTATGATGATTGGGGACTGGCAGAGGGGAAAAGAGCTGATTTAGATCAAATCAGAGCCTATCTATTAGCTGGAGACAATAAAAAAGCCGACTCTCTTTTGGTGCTGAAATTCTCCAGAAAAGGAGTCACGCGATCTCATCAAACGATGGGGGATCTGTGGTTTAACTTTGACTGGATAGAACCCGAAAACTACAGAAGAAGTCTCAATCTTGAAACGGCCACTGTCCTGACTCAATTTATAAGTGAAGGTTTTGAGGTCAGTCAGGAGATCATTGCATCAGCTCCTGATGATGCCTTGATCATCCGATTTAAGACTAACCACCCTAAGGGCTTTAATGGTACCGTCACCATGAGTCGGCCAGAAGATAGTGGATTTGCTACCGCAAAAACCAAAGCACTCAATGAAAGACAGCTCGAAATGTCCGGCATGATCACCCAGCGAGGCGGCCAGCTGGATTCCAAACCAATCGAGATTTTGAATGGAGTGAAATTTCGAACTTTACTACTCGCCCAAAATCAATCCGGAGAGATTTCCACTACTGATTCTACCTTGATTATCTCTGGCGCAAAGGAATTTATGCTTAAAATAGTCTCGGAGACTTCCTTTTATCATGAAGACTTCGAATCTGAAGCTGATCATCAACTGGAAAAAGTCCAATTAAAAAGTTGGGGAGAAATTCTCCATTCACATCAAAAAGAATATGCTTCTTTGTTTGATCGAATGAGCTTGCAATTAGGTAGTGATAAGCCTGATACTATTGCTTCAGATGAACGAATTGAGCGCGTCAAAAGCGGCGAAGTTGATTTGCATCTGGAAAAGCTCTTGTTCGATTATGGAAGATACTTATTGATATCTTCCAGTCGTCCAGGCACCAATCCAGCTAATTTACAGGGACTTTGGAATCAGCATATCGCTGCTCCATGGAATGCTGACTACCATGTGAACATCAATCTTCAAATGAATTATTGGCCGGCAGATGTGACCAATTTAAGCGAATTGAACCAGCCTCTATTTGAATTCATTGACGGCGTAATAGAGAATGGAAAAGATGCAGCACGTAAGAATTTTGATATGGCCGGCTCCATGGTTCCGCATACCACTGATCTCTGGCAAGTTGCTTTTTTGCGCGCAGCCACAGCCTATTGGGGCAGTTGGGTCGGAGCCGGAGGCTGGATAGGCAGACATTATTGGGATCATTACCTCTTTACCCAAGACGAAAATTTCCTCGAAGAGCGAGCATATCCTGCTCTTTCAGCCATTTCAGCTTTTTATTCTGACTGGTTGGTGGAATTCCCAACCGACGGAACACTAGTCTCCTCACCTTCTACTTCTCCCGAAAATCAATTTATCAACGCAAAAGGAGAAAAAGTGGCTTCCACGATGGGAGCGGCAATGGATCAGCAGATTATTGCTGATGTGTTTACTAATTACTTGAAAGCTTCTGAGATCCTAGGAAAAGAAACCCCATTGCGTGAAAAAGTAAGCACCCAACTCGGAAATCTTCGCCCAGGCGTTCAGATTGCAAAGGACGGTAGGATTTTGGAATGGGATCAGCCCTATGAGGAAAATGAAAAAGGGCACAGACACATGTCCCACTTATACGCTTTTCACCCGGGAGATGCCATCACACAAAGTCAAACACCCGAGGCATTTGCTGCA
Source organism: Algoriphagus persicinus (assembly GCF_035156415.1). Lineage (NCBI taxonomy): Bacteria > Pseudomonadati > Bacteroidota > Cytophagia > Cytophagales > Cyclobacteriaceae > Algoriphagus > Algoriphagus persicinus. The sequence continues at coordinate 51,926 of NZ_JAYEEY010000005.1, read as the reverse complement.
GTACGGAAAACGCTAGAATACAGACTTGCTAATGGCGGAGCAGGCACTGGCTGGTCCCGTGCATGGTTAATTAATTTCTCCGCAAGATTATTGGACGGAGAAATGGCTCACGCGCATGTACAGAAGTTACTTTCCCAATCCCTTTACCCAAATCTGTTTGATGCGCACCCACCTTTTCAGATAGACGGAAATTTTGGCTACACGGCCGGAGTGGCTGAAATGCTTGTCCAATCACATGAAACAGGAATGATTCGACTGTTGCCAGCCCTACCAAAAGCTTGGGCCTATGGCAGTGTTACGGGCTTGAAAGCAAGAGGAAACTATACCATAGCTATGACTTGGCAGGATGGTGAGCTCAAAACCTGTAGCATTCATGCGGGTACAAGTGGTAAAGTAATGGTTTACTATGATGGCTCCGAAATGGACCTAGACCTAGAAAGAGGACAGAGCTTTGAGATTGAATTATAATTCATACGCACCTCTTTATAATACCTTACCTCAAAATAGTCAAATCTTAGACTCGATTAAAAGAGTTTTCATCAAAGCTTTAGTTAAATTCGGCCAATGATCAGAAAATTTATCACTTTAGTTACTTTAGCTGTTTTTCTATGGCTATTGTGGTCTTTTTCGGGAAGAAATACACCTTTGAACGAACCCAAAAGCTATATATCTGTCATAGAAGAAATCAACCCTTCCGACTCTTTAAAAAGGAATATCGTCGGTATTCAACCTTATATGGAAGTGTCAGATTATTTCAGTCAGATTATTTTCAAGGAGAAAATTCGCCAATATTTAGTAGCAGCAAACGGAAAATCATTTATCAAAAAAAATACTTTGGTGATCTATCCTGAACATATAGGAACTTGGCTATTATTGCTAGATGAGAAACATAACCTTGCGGAAAAGAAAACCCTAAGTGAGGCCATGAGAATCATCGCATTCAGCAATGCTTTCGACTTCTTTTTAGGATACCTTAAGACCAGTGATGAGGCAAATACCGAAATTTCATCGATTATCCGAATGAAAGCTAAATCTATGCTAAGGGTATATTTCGAGACTTTTAGAGACCTCGCCATTGAAACCGGCACCCACATTGTAGCTGGCTCTATTCTCCTACCCGAACCGAGCGTGGTGGATGGGGAGATTTATTTAAAACTTGATGGCCCACTCTACAATGCTTCGTTTCTCTTTGGCCCTGACGGAAAAGTAGTAGGAACTCCTATTCTAAAATCCTTTCCAAATTCCACAGAAGACTCATACACAAGTGCTGGAGATCCAACGAAATCGCAAGTTTTTGATCTTCCTTTTGGGAGAACAGTCATTATGCTATGCGATGATAGCTGGCATAATCAGACTTATGAAAACGCAATAAATGATGCTGCGGAAATCATAGTAGGTTCCTCATTTTATGCAGGAAATCAAACGATGAATTCAAAATGGACAGGATATGATGGAAAAACTAGTCCAAAAAACCTTGATTTGGAAGATGTTGGGAAACTATCAACCAAAGAGGCCTGGGAAAAATATAGCCTACCGGAACAAATCAAACACACGAAAGCTGATGTAGCCTTTAATGTGTTTTTTCGTGGCGATCTCTGGGATCTAGGTCCAGCTGGTCAGCCCCTAGTTGTGCTGAATAACAAGTCGCTTCCAATTACCCCAGCTGGAAAAGGCGGAATCTGGTCTTTAAATTACTAGAAAAAGCAAGACTCATTACAGTGATTAGATTGAAATTCAAGTTGTCAACTTTCCTAATAAAGCTTAAATTACCTTATCACTAAACCCGAAGATCATGAAAACACCTCTAAGTGCGCTTTTAGTTTGCTTGGCTATTTCCCCATCATTCTCACAAAATTCAGTGTTACCATCCATAGAAGTTCAAATTAAAACGGCGGTATTGGCTGCTCCTGAGGAAAAACAAGAAGAAGCCAAAGTCCTGGGATACAATACAAGTGGAGAATTGATCGAATTGAGAAAAGGCACAAATGAAATGATTTGTATCGCTGATGATCCCAATGGAAAAGGGTTCAGTGTTTCTTGCTACCAGGCAGGTTTGGAGCCATTTATGGAAAGAGGTAGGGAACTTAAAAAAGAGGGAAAAGCCTTTCAGGAGATATTTGATACGCGCGAAGAAGAAGTAAAAAGCGGCAAACTCAAAATGCCCGAGAAAGGCGCTACACTTTTTGTCCTAACAGCAGACACCGAAAATTACGACACGAATACTGGAAATGTAACTGACACCTATTTACGCTATGTCGTTTATATACCTTGGGCTACTGCAGAGATCACAGGATTACCGCTGAAACCTAGCGCACCAGGCATGCCATGGATCATGGATCCCGGTACCCATCGAGCACATATTATGATAACTCCTCCAAAGGATTAATTCTTAGACTGCTTTAGTCACAGGCTCATTGGGTTACTTACATACCTCATTACGAAACCTATTTAATCCGGGTTAAATACGGGAAGCAAAATATGAGCTCCTTCCAATTGAAAAATCCCTGCTTACATGGTATGAAGCAGGGATTTTTCTTGTATTAGTTAACCGTCAATTTTAGCCTACCACATCACTACCTGCTGTGCATCCGTTCTTACATTGTCACGGAACAGGTTGAATACTGCTGTAAACTCATGGGTATTGCCAGGAAGGTTGTAGCCTCCCCCGGTCGGGAATTCATACACATAGCCAATCCTAAGGCGATTAGTCACTATTCCCAACTGCGCGTTGGTAGCATAGTCGATCCTATGTCCCAACCCGAGCCAGATTCTGTCCATCATCAGGACTTTAAAGTTAAACTCGATGTTGTCATCCTGGTTTTTTTGCGTGCTGTACATCCCATTCACTATGACAGCTAGGTTATCACTGACTGCATTTCGGTAGCCAGCCTGAAATATGGAGCTTGCTGGATAGGCATCCATAAACTCATCTCCAGAGGTGATTTTCCCGCCGTTTACTCGATGTATCCCGTAAGAAAAGTAGTAATTCGCATGGGTGAGAGCTATCCCAAGATTAAAATCCACCACATTCATATTTGAAAACTTACCAATATATTGTCCCAACATGGGATCATTCTGCTCTTCGGTGGACAGTGCATTGCCATCCAGCCTGATACTCTGATAATTAAGCCCTGCGCCCAGTCTAAGGTTATGCTTTTCCGAAATTCTAATTCTACTTGCATACCCTAACGTCAGTTCGGTCTCCCGAAATGCGCCATAAGTATCAAAAAGCAAATTGACAGAAACCGCATTTTTTCCTGTCAAAGCTGGATCCTCCTCTCCTGCCAGTTCACCAAAATCTAGTTCTGTACTGAAAAAATAGGTTTTCGGCGCGCCTTCCACTCCTGACCACTGGTTCCGGACAAATCCCCGTACCGTTGAGCCTTCGTAGCCCGTCAGTCCGGGATTGTAATAGCTCTGGAAAAAGTTGAAGCTGGAAACATATTTCCGGGACTGTGCCTGAAGTTGGGACAATCCTGATATCATTAGAAAAAATGCCGCAGTGATGTATTTAATTCTGTTCATGGTATATGCTTTTTAAAAATGCTTAAAGCGGAGGCGTCTTCACCAATTGTTCCAACGCCTCCTTTATTGCTTTTCTGTATATATAATCTCGGTTCTTACTTTTGGTTCATGAAACCCCGCTTTATTGCCTAATAAGGTTCAGCATACCTCGTCTTATTTCACCTGTTTCTCCTACTTCTATGACGAAGAGATAAGAACCTACCGGCACCTCCTTGCCGTTCAAAACTCCGTCCCAGACCACATCAGGATTTTCTGTGTAGAAGACTCTGTCTCCACCAACTGACAACACGGTTATCCTGACTCCCTGGTAATATCTCAGGGCAAGAACACTCCACGAGTCGTTAACTCCGTCTCCATTAGGGGTAAAAGTGTTTGGTACATCCAACTGATCCAAAGGAGTACGCTCACGGGTGATCTCGAAGTTTTTGTCCAGTATATTACCAGCTCTGTCTGTCACCCTAAGCAAGATGGTAAAGTTTGTTCTTCCTACTGCCTGCTCAGCACTACTCCAAAACAAAATACCATCAATCACTTCAAAGTATTGATTATCCACTGCATTATCCACTAGGCTGAGATTATGAATGTTATCTGCCGGATCGATAACCGTAAAGGCTCCGATTTCCTGGAAATATTGGTCTGGGATAGCAATAAAGCTGTTCGCACTCAAGGTCACATTCACTGGTGCAGGCTTAGCCAAAACCGTGATTTCTAGCATTGGCTGAAGTTCATCCAAATTGAACAGTCCTGCAGGCAATTTTACTATACCCATATAGTTTGTCGTACCGGACATCAATGGATCGTAACCAGTCAGATCCCAAGTCACAGCAAGATTGATGAATTCACCCTGTGCAGTGATTACCACCACCTCAGTTGGTAATTTCAGGTCTGCTGCCTGAGTGCCCCACAGTGCTTCCAGATTTTGGTCAACAAATTCCACAATGCTCCTAATCTGCACATAATCTGGAATACCGTCAATCTCTTCATCCAGGAAGTCATCTGGATTTTTAGGATCTGATCCCTGCTGAACTTCTACATAATCTGGAACATCATCTCCGTCCGAATCCAAATAATCACCTGGATCTGTTGGCTCGGTTCCTTGTTGCTCTTCTATATAATCCGGAACACCGTCCCCGTCTTCATCGAGGTAATCCATCGGATCTGTAGGGTCTGTATTCTGTTCATTCTCCACATCATCTGGGACACCATCGCCATCTGTATCTGTACTAATAATCTCAAAGTCAGCACCAGTGAAGTCAATTTTATAATTACCTCCAGCTTCTAGTGTTCCAATATTAATCGCATAGGTGCCTACTGTCTCTCCTAATTCCCTACCCAAAACTCCACTGAGCATACTTTCATCATCTCCGTCCCCAAAACCTGATGAAGTATAGGTTAAAACAGGGTCTGCCGCACCAAACAGTTTACTCTGCCCTTCATCTGCTTCTATTGCAAGGCTTGCAGGGGTGATTTCCAACTCAGCAGTCAATTCAAAGTAATTAAAGTTCGATCCGCTGATAGTCGCGGTCACTTGCTGCATGCCCACATCAGTTCGGCTGTTGTTGGTATAGGCCACAATCGTTCCAGCTGGTAGCGTTCCGGTGATTGCCAATGACTTGGCTGTACCGTCATATATAAAGCTTCCGTCTGCCAAAGTGATCGTAGTGATCGCTGCTTTGGTGATGGTCAGATCTGCTGTCAAGACTAGCGTAGTGTAGTTCGATCCGCTGATAGTCGCGGTCACTTGCTGCATGCCCACATCAGTTCGGCTGTTGTTGGCGTAGGCCACAATCGTTCCAGCTGGTAGAGTTCCGGTGATTGCCAATGACTTGGCTGTACCGTCATATATAAAGCTTCCGTCTGCCAAAGTGATCGTAGTGATCGCTGCTTTGGTGATGGTCAGATCTGCTGTCAAGACTAGTGTAGTGTAGTTCGATCCGCTGATAGTCGCGGTCACTTGCTGCATGCCCACATCAGTTCGGCTGTTGTTGGCGTAGGCCACAATCGTTCCAGCTGGTAGAGTTCCGGTGATTGCCAATGACTTGGCTGTACCGTCATATATAAAGCTTCCGTCTGCCAAAGTGATCGTAGTGATCGCTGCTTTGGTGATAGTCAGATCTGCTGTCAAGACTAGTGTAGTGTAGTTCGATCCGCTGATAGTAGCGGTCACTTGCTGCATGCCCACATCGGTTCGGCTGTTGTTGGTATAGGCCACATTCGTCCCTGCCGGTAGAGTTCCGGTGGTTACCAATGACTTGGCTGTACCGTCGTAGATAAAGCTTCCATCCGATAAAGTGATCGTAGTGATCGCCGCTTTAGTGATGGTGAAATTAGCTCCTACAAAATTAATCGCATAATTCTCTCCTGCTTGCAGACTACCCAGGTTGATCGCGTAGTTGCCCACGTTTTCTCCCGAGGCTCTTGCAAGTGACCCGGATAGAATCGCATCTGTGTCTCCATTTACAAAACCTGTTACCGTATAAGTGAAAGCCGGATCTGTAGAACCAAAGATTTTATTCAATCCGGAATCTGAAGTCACATTCAACACTTTAGCAGAGATCGTGAAGAGTGCTGAAGTAAAATCAATCGTATAGTTTGAACCTGCACTTAAATCTCCCAGATTGATTGGATAGTTTCCAATATCCTCGCCCGCAGTTCTGTCCAAGGCGCCTGTAAGTACAGCCTGGGTATCTCCATTGCCAAAGTTACTGGCCGTGAAGGAAAAGACTGGGTCTGCATTTCCATAGACTTTGGCCTGATTAGGATTGGCTACAATTACCAAGGCACGAGACGTAATAATAAAGTTAGCTGAAGTGATGTTGATCGTATAATTTGATCCCGCAGCTAGTGTACCCAGCTGTATCGCATAGTCACCTACATTCTCTCCCGATGCACGGGTAAGGACTCCTGTTAGGATTGCTTCATCGTCACCGCTCTCGAAGCCTGAGGCTGTATAAGTGAAGACCGGATCTACTTGGCCATAGACTTTTGATTGACCCGCGTCTGCTACTATGCTCAATGATTTCGTGCCGATTGTGAAAACAGCTCCCGTAAAGTTGATCGTATAGTTTGATCCTGCATCAAGTGTACCAAGCTGGATCGCATAGTCACCTACATTCTCTCCCGATGCACGGGTAAGGACTCCTGTTAGGATTGTTTCATCGTCACCGTTCTCGAAGCCTGAGGCTGTATAAGTGAAGACCGGATCTACTTGGCCATAGACTTTTAATTGACCCGCGTCAGCTACTATGGTCAATACTTTCGGAACAACTACTATAGTCACTGCAATGGTTACAGAAGCAGGGTTCCCATTGACATCGGTGACTGTGTAAGTCACATTGTTTAGCCCTTCATGTGTTCGGTCAAATGCAGATTGACTGAAAGCCTTGGTAAGGATACCGCAAGCATCAGTAGAGCCTTCATCGATCATTGCTGGTAATAAAGTCGCCGTACCAAAGGCTTCTACGTTCAAAGTGATCGAAGCTTTAGCCTGTATATCTGGACCGATATTATCTTGTACAGTAATATTCGTTAGTGCAAAATCTGAGTTTCCTGCTTCATCTGTGGCAGTGACTGTCACCTGATTAGAACCCACATTCGAGCAATCAAATGTGGACGAATCTAAGCTCAAGTCAACATCGGCAGATCCTGAGAAGTCATCTGTAATAGGGCTTGCCAGTAAATCTGAAAGATTGACCGTTAGAGGAGTGCCATTTAGATCTAGTTGTATAGTTAGGTTATTGATTAAAATTGGAGTTGGAGCCAATGTATCAATAGTCAAGCTCAAGGAAGCTGAACTTACGCTGGTATTTCCAGCTACATCTGTGGCAGTTACAGTGATCGAATGAACACCAGTTGACATATCAGTTCCCGGTGTAAATGACCATTGTCCTAAACCATCAACGGTCACAGCTCCTAAATCCCCATCAATAGAACTAGTAATGACAACAGAACTTCCTACCTCTGCTGTACCTTCAATAGATGGAGTTACATCATTGGTGATATTATCAGTGTCACTTATTCCTGAATCACTGGTATCCAGAAGATCAGGTGTGCCTGGAGCTAAAGGAGAAGTAGTGTCAATAGTAATTGATAATGGTTCAGATGGATCACTGGTATTACCTACTGCATCAATGGCGGTGGCTGTGATATCGAATGTACCATCAGCTAGAGAAACTCCAGGTGTGAAACTCCAATTACCAGCTCCATTCACAGGGGTTGTGCCTATCGAAGCTCCTCCACTAAACACCTCAACCGTCGCATTTGCTTCAGCTGTACCGGTAAAAGTCGGTGTATTATCGGAGGTGATATTATCAGCATCACTCACTCCAGTGTCACTAACTGCGGATAAATCTGGTGTACTTGGAGTATCTGGATCCACTGAATCCTCATCCAATATCGTAAAGGAAACTTCATCAGCAGCACCGGCAATTGCGTTTATAGGAGTGCCTATAGTTACGATTACATCCTCATTCCCTTCTTCTATTCCATCAGCTATAGCCGTAACAATAGCCTCCCCAAAAGTACTTCCTGCTGGAATAAGGATTGAACTTGGAGATAATGAATAATCTACGGTAATTGTGGCAGTACCACTTGTAGTGAGGGGAACAGTCACATCTATACCTGCAATAGCTGATAGAGTTGCTCTAACCGTCGCAGTACCTGCATCCTCAAGTAAGGTCGATTCTGCCGAACTTAAAGTTACTATTGACATTGGATCATCTTCAGTAATCGTATAAGTCACTTTCTGAACTCCATTTTCTAATCCATTAGTCACGGAAGAGATATCTACGATTACGGTTTCATCCCCTTCATAAATGTCATCGTTAACATTATTGATCACTATAGTACCAGTGAGTTCACCAACAGGAATCACAATAGAGCTTCCAGATCTTGTATAATCTGTAGTATTAGAAGCTGTGCCAGAGAATGAGAGGTTTATCGTTACTGCTGAGGTAAAGGTATTGGACAGGGTGGCTGTTACCGTGTTATCCGTAACCAAATTCTCCGCTTTACTAGTAGGTGATAAAGAAAGCGTTACGCTTGGTTGGGCATTTAGGATATCAATATTCACTGTTCCCAAAAGCACATCAGTACCACCACCGGTTCCTGTATTTCCACCATCATTGGCAGTAAGGGTTAATGTCGCGGCATCTTCTCCGGTAACTGATACTGGGCCAGTATATTTAATATTGGATGCTGTATTCAAATAAGTATCTATTTCAGAAGCAGTTCCAGTAAGAGTCAAAGTCACTGTGCCTGATCCTGCTACAGTCACTCCATCAGCATCTGAGGCAGCCAAAGTCCCTGTAGAGACACCTAACTCCAGGGTAATATCGTTTGAACCTGCATCTGGATCATCAAAAGTAGCAGCTGAAAGATCAACGTTACTTGCTGTATTTTCTACTACACTAATATCTGTTGGAAGATCCGACACAGTAGGATCGTCATTGACAGAGGTTATTGCTACTCCAATATTTCCGATTGTACTGGAAGTGGCAGAGTTAGCATCTGTCACATAAAAGCTTATTGCACGAGAATTATCAGTATTACCTTGGCCAGGATCATCTGTTGAATTACTAAATACAACCGTTCTCAAAGCAGCTTGCATTTGGGCAGCTGATCCGGTTCCAGATAATGAAAGAACCCCAGTGCTGGTATTATAACTTGATGAAAAAGGAGATGGAGTTGTAATTCCTAGTACATCTCCAGTTACAAAATCAACAACACTTATAGTTGCTGAGGTAATATTATCATCCTCTGGATCACTCACCAAAATGGCCGTATTTATGACAGTTGGGCTAGCACCTTCTGTCCAATCAGCTATTGACACACCATTTTGGTCTACCACAGGTGCATCATTTACGCCAGTAATAGTAAAGCTTACTGATGCCGAGTTGGAGTTTAGTGCTCCATCGTTTGACACAAAGGCTATAGTACCTGCATTTGTACCAAATAAATTTGGTGTAGGTGTAAAAGTGGCAGCATCCAATGCAGTATTAATAGCAGCTAGTGTACCAGTAGCAGTGAAACTTGCAGAGCCATTTCCTAATCCTCCAAATGTAATTCCGGTAGTTCCTAAAGAAAGGGTACCACCTGTGATAGTAAATGTCAGCGTTTGATCATTTCCGTCTATGTCCTCAACCTCAATATCATCCGCCAGTGCCACATTAGTGTCATCTTCGAATACTACTGGTGCTGTCGGTGGAGTGGCCACAGGCGCATTATTAGGTGCTTTTTCAGAAGTGTCAGTGGCATCAGGCCCAGTGTTATCCGATGGATCAGTCAATGTCACCGTTAGGGTAATGGTTCCATCGCTTAATCCACTTAGATTTATTCCGGTAATCTGATCTGTAGCAGTAGCTATTGTACCTCCGCCAGTGACAGTTCCAGCTCCCCCTGAACTGATAAAGCTATAGCTATACGTTGTTCCTATTTCTGCATCAGCAAAGGTAAAGCTGATATTTGATTCATTATCAATGGTAATCGGATCTTGGTCAATAGAAACCGTATATCCTGATGGGGCATCAAAATCAGAGCAGAATTGGAGGTTATCCAAGGCGAGGTATATAAAGGAACCTCCGATTTCAATTTCTAATGCCTCTACATAAGTATTGGAGTAGTCACCTGCACCATCCGTTGCAAAGTCTATATAAAAGAAGCCCATATTTGAGCTAAAGTCAGTGGGGAATCCGGTGGTTTTGCTTATTTCAAAGGCTGTTGATGTGCCATTTTTCCCCCGAATGGTAACCGTCCCATCATCGGTTGGGTTAGGAGAAGATCCAACCTCTGAAGTCAAGAATAAAGCCAATTTACTGAATTGGACAGGTGCATCTACCGTCAAAGTAAATGGCCCCGAACCGGTGTTTTCGAGGTATCCATTGGAGGAATTAATTCCAAACCCTACTTTATCTTTTACTGCCCAATTGCCTCCCAAAGTAATAGTCTTTCCATTGGATGAAAAGGAGGTCGCGCCATTAGCAAAGGACTCAAAGTTTTCAATATAACAGGCACCAACTAAATGAATCTCTCCATTGAGGTATTCAAAGGGAGGTGTATTTCCTCCCCCATCAGCTATGTCAGTGGCAGCATTCAATTTTACTTGGATGGAACCCTCGCCTGAAATCCCGGTAATACCCAGTGTGTACGATGTCCCAGACCCAGAAATACTGCTCAAGGCACCCGTAGCTGTTCCTGTTTTAAGCAAGGTAAAATCATCCAATGTGACATTCACTGCATCTTCATCAAAAATAACGGTGAAGTTTATAGAACTGGCAGTGGATATTGGATTTCCATCAATAGTGATACTTTGAACTACCGGAGCCTGAGCATCTACTTCAGGAGCAGCCTCGCAGAATTTCAAATTATCAAAGGCTAATTCTATAAATCCTCCACTGATAGTGAAAACAAGCTCATCTACATTGGTATTTCGATAATTTCCAGCTCCATCTGTCGCGAAATTAACCGTAAAGAATCCGTTGTTGGCAGCAGTAGTTGTAGGGAAGCCTGTACTTTTAGTGATTGTATATTGATCTACTCCACCCTTCTTACCTGTGATGCTGACCGTTCCAGTCGCTGTTGGGTTGTCACCATTGGTCTGATCAGAAAGAAACAAATCAACGGTGCTCATGGTAAACTCAGAAGCACTGCTAAAAGAAAAAGAGCCGGCCGTATTATTATTTTTGACATAGCCACCGGAAGGTCCCGCTCCAAATCCAGATCGTCTTTCAATTTCAAAGCCCGTTCCTAAAGAAAAATTAACGCCATTTCCAGAAAAGGAAGTTGCTGCATCTGTCTCGGTTTCAAAAGTCTCCACAAAACAAGCCCCCACATAATGGAGTTGCCCAGAGGTGAATGCCGGGGTACCTGTATTATCATCTACGTTGGCGATATCCGTACCTCCCTTCAAATCCAATCGTATAGTTCCTTCTCCGTCAATCCCATTCACTGCCACTGTATAGGCGGATCCTGAACCTGAGACTGCTCCTACAGTACCAATAGTTCCTGCTGTGGTCAACTGAAAATCATCCGAACTGACATTCTTTGCTGCTTTGGAAAAAGTCACCGAATAATTCACAGAAGTAGCAGTCGTCAAAGGAGTACCCACAAGAGAGATACTCGTAACTAAAGGAGGATCTGTATCCACTGGCGTAAGAGGTGCCCCAAAGGAGAAATTATCTATTAAAACATAAAGGTCAGTTCCTTCAATTCGAATTTCATCTATATCATAAAAATCAGGATTGGCAGCAAAGTTTTTTGCACCTGTAGTATTACTGTCAAAAGTAACATCTACTGTCGCGCCAACTTGTGCGCCGCTTTTGTATGCTTTGATTGTACCTGATGCAGAAGCCAATGAGTAGCCATTTTTCAACCAAATACTAAGAAGTTGGAATGCAGTCCCATCTACTTTTCTGATTTTCCATCCTGTCACTCCTCCAATATCTAAATTAGTATCATCTAATGCTCTGGTCCCATTGAACCCTCCTTCAGCAGAGCTAACCCTAGCTCCAGAATTTGATCCGGAAAAAATCTGAAACTTTACCCCAGAATTATCATAGGTATTAGTTCCATTCAACGAAAGAGCAGTATTCGTTGTAATTTCGTCGAAAGTCACAGTGGTTTGAGCCTGTGCTTGACTTTCGAATAAAGCACTAAAAGTGAGTGTAAAAATCAGTAAGGATAGAAAACGTTTCATTGGATAAAAATTTAAAAATGAAATGATCCGGCAAAATGCCGGATCGTATTTTTAACTAATTTCTAGAAGGGTAAACACCATAAATACAAATGATGTAATGCAATCCCAAGTAAGGATTCATCGTATTAATTGGCGTATTTCCTCCGGTGTTGCCTATAGCATTTGGAGCCATAGTAGCATTAGATGCAGCATTAAAGCTTGATCCAGCAATCGGCAGCCCGTTACGCTCGACCGTTACATTATGCGCTGCTATAAATTGCCCTGCAGGATTATTAGTAATACCGGTACTCGTACTCACGTTTAATGGATGAGTATGATTAGGCATGTTGTTGACTGTCAATGTGAGATGCTGAGCACCACTCTTTTCACCCAATAAAACACGCGAAAGCCCAGGTCCTTGACCCTCACCAATAGCTGCTCTTGCTCGCAAATCAGGTAGGGCAAAAGTAGTTCTCCCATCACCACCATAAGTGGTACCTAAAATTGAAAACAGTGCCTGGTTCGTAGAGATAGCCAATAGCTGACCTTGACACAAAGCATAATTCCTTGGCGCAAAATTACCTGCGAATAATTTAATTACTCCGATAAGTTCTTCCATGATAGCTTCTGATTAATTTCTCGATGGAAAAATACCCTCTACACATATTATATAGCGCAATCCTAAATAGGGATTTCTAATTGCCACAGGGATATTTCCTCCCACTGCACCTATTGCCGTTGCTGCCATCTGTGCATTTGGGCTTGCATTAAAACTCGACCCTGCTATCGGCTGTCCATTCCGCTCCACAGTGACGTTATGTTCTGCGATGAAATTGCCCTGAGGGTTATTTGTAATACCTGTGCTTGTACTCACGTTCAAAGGATGTGAATGATTTGGAAGGTTATTCACAGTAAGTGTAACCTGCTCGGTACCTCCATTTTCTCCTTGACTGATGGTGGAAAGTCCCGGCCCTGAACCTACGCCAATAGGAGCTCTTCCGCGTAAATCCGGTAGAGCAAAGGTAGTTGATCCGTTTCCACCGTACTGGGTTCCCAATAAAGAAAACAATGCTGTGTAATTCGAAATAGATAATATTTGCCCTTCGCACGACATGTACCCACGAGGGGCAAAATTTCCGCTAAAAAGCTTAATCGTTGCTAATAATTCGTCCATGAGAAATAAAATTTTTAGTTTAAATAAATAATTAAAATGTAATACCTGCCCCAAAAGGCGTCAATTAAAACCTAGTTAAATCTGCTTTGAGTCATTTTCTGACCTGCACTCACTTCAGTCAAGTCTATGCGCTCACTTTGATCATTTTTCCTGCTTAGCAATACTTGATGTCCCTGACCATTACGGAGTACTAAAAGTCTCTCAAGTTTGACTTTGTCAGAACTCACAAAAAACTGATTTATATTCTTGCTGTTCTCTGCCAAATCCCTAGCTGTGAAATGCGGAAAAACCTGATTTGGACAATCCGTCAAGCAAAAAACCATGTCGCATTTCCTGTTATTTTTGAGATCTAGCGCTATTTCATTCATTTTTTGGATAGTGGTACTGATGGGCTGATTACTATCCACAAACCCTATCCCCATCACTCCTACCTTCAACCCTGAATTATTGATTATTTGATAAGGGCTGACCTTATCAGTGCGCAAACTTTCATCAAAAGTGAGATTAGAATTAATCCATTGCTTTGCTTCAAAATCTGATAAGGAACCATTCATTTGATTTCTACCAAAAAGAGAAGCGACTAGTATAAAGTCGTCTTGAGCACCTTTAAAAACCCCAGACCCACCTTCAGAATACCAAACCTCATCGTTACTGAAGAAAATAGTATTAGCAACTATTAGCCTGGATTGCGCTACTCTATCTTGGAGGCCCTTCCAATGGCTGCTTCCATGCAACAGTCTTACATTAGTATTCCCCGCCCTCCGGTAGAAGCTTGCAAATGCATTGAAATTTGCCATTGAAAACAACCCTGCAAGAAAAGCACCTTTTACTAGAAATGCTCTTCTAGATTTCGTAGGTAATGCCATAAACTAATTGAAAAATTTAAGCTGAAAATAATAGTTATCTACCTCAACCATTCAAAATAGACGCTCCTAAAATAATTATCCTCCAAATTAAAATTTTTATTCCTTTTAACAAGGAAAGGCAATAAAAATAGATGTTCCTACGTACGCGAAGCTATATTTATTCGAAGACAAAAATTTAATTGCTACGCTACTTAATTGCCGTTTAATTTTGGAACGGAAAGCAGAAATAATTCCTTAAACTGCTTCCTCGCCATCCAAATGAACCACACCCCAAATCCCTATGCCTTACCAAGCAGATCAGCATTTTAAAAACAGTGACTTTACTGTAGAAGAATTTCAATTAATTGAATACGAGAATTGCAGCTTTGAACAGTGTAAGTTCTCTGATCTAAACCTTAGGGGTGCCAGTTTTGAAAACTGTACGTTCACAAGATGTGACCTTAGCAATCTGAAAGTGCCAGGTGTACCTTTTAGACAAGTGAGCTTCGAGGAGTGTAAAATGCTAGGGATTCATTTTCACGCAGCAAATCCCTTCCTTCTGGAATTCAGCTTCAATAGTTGTCAAATGGATTACTGCAGTTTTTACAGTCTCAAGATAAAAAAGACACAATTCATAGCCTGCAAATTGACTGAAGTAGATTTTACCCAAGCAGATTTATCAGGAACAGATTTTCAGAATTCCGATCTTGGTGGAGCTACTTTTGACAGGACAGAACTACTCAGGACTGATTTCAGAAATGCGCTTCACTTTTCTATTGATCCAGAGCTAAACAGAATCAAAGGAGCCCGGTTTGATCTGGATGGGTTGCCAGGTTTACTAGGGAAATATGGAATCAGAATTGGTTGATTTCCGGGAAATAAAGTCTAGAATTCTACTTCTTTTTTTTGAAGCTGTACGAATAAGGTGCCTTGTGTGAACCTCCCGAGTAAAGCTTGTCATGGCGCTCCAAAATATCCAGACTCAACATTTTGCGCTGAAAATTAGCTCGATTTTGCGTTTCACCTAGAATAGCATCATACACTTGCTTCAATTCTTTCATGGTAAATCGCTCGGGGAGAAGCTTAAAACTTAATAGCTTTTGATCCAAATTAGCACGAAGGTTTTCAAGTGCTTTTTCCACTATTTCATTATGATCCATCATGAGCTTTGGCAGTTGATCGTAGTCATACCACTCAATAGAATCTGATAATTCATCCGGTTTTGGAACCACATTTTCATAGTTGATCAAAGCATAATAGCCTACAGTGATGAATCGCCCTAATAACCAATGATCTTCGATAAAATGCCCTTGCTCCTCCAATATCGCACGCATCACGGCTGGACTAAAGCGATGCATGGAACCAAACGTATGAAACTGCTCTAGGTAAATCTCATCTAAACCTGTGCGCTCTGAGAGGCCACGCTTCACCGCCTCGTCCAGAGGTTCGTCCACTTTCACAAAACCTCCTGGAAGTGCAAAAGTCCTCATATTATGGTATTCCAAAACCAAAATTTTGAGTTTTTCTCCAGAAAAACCAAAAATAACTGAATCATAAGAAATGTTTGGGAGATATTTTTCTTGTGGCAATGGCATGCGTGAAATTAGGAAATACTAGTTTAAGAAATAGGATTTATAAAAATAAGCAATTACTATTGTTTCACAAAGAAGCATTAAATCAAGCTCATGAAACCTACCTACAAATCTGGCCATATTCTAATCCTATTGCTTCTAATAGGAATTTCCACCACATTGAAAGCCCAAACCGACTATTCATTAGAATTACAAACCAAAATCAAAAATGGAATGATTGCAGGGTTATACGATACCAAAACAGGCATAGAAAAGTATTTTGGAATCCCCTTTGCAAAACCTCCTGTGGGTGAACTTCGCTGGAAAGCACCTCAAATGCTAGACAATTGGGATGGAGTAAAGGAAACAATGAAATTCGGGCCTAGGGCTGTTCAGGCACCAGTTTTTGGTGACATGGATTTCAAGTCTGATGGGATGAGTGAAGATTGCTTGTACCTGAATGTATGGACCCCGGCAGATCGAAACACCAAAGAGTTACCGGTATTGGTTTATTTCTATGGTGGGGGTTTTGTGGCAGGTGATGGCTCGGAGCCACGCTACAATGGTGAGGCTATGGCTCAACAAGGTATTGTGGTAGTGACTGTCAATTATAGATTAAATATTTTTGGTTTCCTTGCACACCCGGGTTTGAGTGCTGAGGCAGCCTATCAAGCCTCTGGGAATTACGGATTGATGGACCAAACGGCTGCTTTAAAATGGGTGAAAGAGAATATTGCAGCTTTCGGTGGTGATCCTACCAAAGTAACCATTGCAGGAGAATCTGCAGGGTCTATCTCAGTCAGTTATCAGATGGCCTCTCCGCTCTCCAAAGATTTAATTGCTGGGGCTATCGGCGAAAGTGGTGCTGGTATCCATCCTACTTTGGCTCCTACACCGCTAGCTGAAGCTGAGAAGCAGGGAGCAGAATTTGCTTCCAATGCCGGTTTTAGCAGCATCAAAGAACTCCGAGCACTTTCTACAAAGGATATTTATGAAATCTATACTGAGTCCAAGCGATTTGGTTTTCCGGTAGTTCTAGACGGTTACTTTCTTCCCAAAACGCTTCCTGAGATTTTCGAGGCTGGAGAGCAAGCAATGGTTCCGTTATTAGCAGGATGGAACTCTGCCGAAATGCCAGGCATGGTATTTATGCAGGGGAAGCCATACACCTCGGAAGCTTTCATCACAAAAGTAAAAGAAACCTATCCAACTGATTATGAGCAAGTATTGCGCTTGCATTCGCATGCTGACGCAAAAGAAGTGGAAAGATCAGCTACCGACTTGGCATCGGATAGATTCATAGCATATTCTACCTGGAAATGGTTGGATCTTCATGCTAAAAATTCCGATCAGCCAGTCTACAGGTATTTATATAGCAAGCTTCGTCCGCCATTAAAAGATGCGAACCTGACAACGGGCCTTGCTGGTGGAGTGGTAGAAGGAGGCCCAAAACAGCCAGAGCCAATTGGCGCACCTCATGCCTGCGAGATAGAATATGCAATGGGAAATCTTCCTTTGGTGGATGTATTTGCCTGGACTGCTGATGACTATAAAGTTTCCAAAACCTTTATGAATTACTTTACCAATTTCATCAAAACCGGTAATCCGAATGGAGATAAACAGCCTGAATGGGATCCAATGAAAGGCATTGATGCTGCCCCACCTGTACTAGTGATTGATACTGAAAGCAAACTTGTCAAAGCTGACGATGATGCCAGATATCATTTTCATGATAACTATTACGGAAATAACAACTAATACCAATCAACCAAATGTGATTAAGGGAGAGTTTTATTGGGCTCTCCTAATTTTTACTCCTGCCTCCCAGCCACCACCATTTTTATAGTATTATAGTCGTATTTTCCTTCAAAATGAATCCGAAGAGCCTGCAAATTCTTGATGTTTTCGATTTGCGAACTGATCTCTGAAATCACCTCCCTAGGTAAACAATCTTCCAGCTCTACTCTGCCCTCCGCGATTCCTTTGGCCAAATGTCCCTTGATCGTAGATTCAGCAAGTCCTCTTCCCACCACAATATCTCCAATGCTTTTTCCCTCATTGATCATTGAGAATGTGATTTCGTAGGTCTCTCCCACTTTCCTTTTTAGGCTTGCTTTGCCAGCCTTTTTTCTACCCGTTTTGTTGCTGGCAAATTTCGGATTGTCTGCCGCTGCCTGCTTCGCGGACTCGGCCAATCGAAGACGGAGATTGATTTTATCCTGCTCCAGATCGTTCATTTTCCCAGGAATCTCCCCATCCAAAATCGAAGCTATAAGACGGCTTACTTTGCTAATATCTCCATATTTCCTAAGCAAGCTAACTTCCAACTCTTCCAGGCTATTCGCATAGGTTTTCGTTCTGGAAAACCGCTCTACTTCCGCACGATGAAGTAATATTTTGGCTAAAGCATTCTTTAAAAAATCCTTGAAATAAATTGATCCCTTTTCCAATCGCTCCATCAATTTCTCTTTGTCATTCTGCTGCAAAAGAAAGCGAAGTTGATTACTGAACTTACCGGCCGTTTCCACCTCATTTCTGATCAAAGTAGCCATTTCCCCTACTGCCTTTTGCATCTCTGGATCTTCAAATTCCATCGAACTATCGTTCTTTCGTTGGAAACTATTTATCTCCTGAAGCAAGCCCTGCAAATCAAAGGTCTCTCCTGATAAGAGCGATAAATAGCGCTGCTGGTAGGCACCTAATAGCTCATCGAGTTTCGAATGTTTGGCACTCTCTACAAAAGTCTGAACCTGAGAATCAGACTGCAAGGCATTGTTTTGGATCCTTGTCCTCAAGACCAAGCCCTCCATACTTCTCAATCGACTCAATGCCACATAAACTTGCCCTGGAGCGAAGGCATTTCCCACATCGATTATAGCCTGATCAAAGGTCAATCCCTGACTTTTATGTACCGTCACCGCCCAGGCAGTTTTGATGGGATATTGGCTAAACGTGCCGATTACTTCTTCCTCCAGCTCCTTGGTATCTGGATTGATGATATACTTTTTATTTTCCCAGATTTCCTTCCTCAACTGATAAACAAATCGCTTTCCTTCAAGCAAAACTCTAATCTGATCATCTTCCAGCTCCTCCACTGTGGCGAGCTTACCATTGAAGTAATCCTGATTTCCTGTTGAATCATTTTTAATAAACATCACCTGTGCCCCCACCCGAAGCTCAAGTGATTTGGGAAGTGGATAGATGTTTTCAGGAAAATCCTTTTCTATATCCGCCTCGTAAAACTTCGACTGCCCTTTCAGCGCCATCAGCCTATCCCGGTTAATCTGATCTGCCTTATAATTGTGAGTCGTGATCGTAATGCAGTCTTTGATTTCTGCGATCTCATCCTGAGTTTTATAGTGTTTATTCAAAAGTGCCACATCCTCGGCCGTGACCCTATTTTCACGTAAATGATTTAACACCTCGATAAAGTCTTCATCCTGCTGTCTGAAAATCTTATCTAGTTCCAAATAAACCAACCCTGAATCCTGTAAAACTCTGGCTTCGAAGAAATGCATGCTGGGGTAAAACTTACTTAGTATCTGCCACTCATTATCGCGGACTATAGGAGGAAGCTGGAATAGATCGCCAATCATCAACACCTGAACTCCTCCAAAAGGGGCACTATAGTTTCGTTTGACACTTCTCAATCTATAATCAATGGCATCCAGCACATCTGCCCGGAGCATGCTGACCTCATCTATCACGAGTAATTCTATAGATTTAAGCACATTTTTTCTAAGTGCATTCAGTGGATGTTTTCTGCTCAGGGTATGCTGCGTAAAGCAACCATATTGATCCGAAAAATTACCCTCAGGCTCTTTGACAGGCAGAAAAAACCCTATAGGAAATAAGAATTGAGAGTGAATAGTAACTCCACCGGCATTAAGCGCAGCAATGCCGGTAGGCGCTACGATCACATGATTTTTGTGGGTTTGTTGAGCGAGGCTTTTCAGAAAAGTGGTTTTGCCAGTTCCTGCCTTTCCTGTCAAAAAAATCGGCGCTCCGGTGTTGTTGACAAACTTAGCGGCCAGCTCAAGTTTATCAGTACTTTGATTTTCCATTTGGCGAAACTACTATTTTTAAAAATGAATAAAATGGAGTCCGAAACCTTATACTTTCTCTTCCAATTTCTAATTTCACTTTTTTAATCGTAATTCTCAAACTAATCCCCATGTATATCCACCCCTTGAATCACTGGAAAGACGATGCTGAAATTAGCTTATTTATCCAAAAGAATGCTTTTGCCACGCTGGTTACCCACATGGACGCTAAACCATGCGCTACCCATTTGCCTTTTGTGCTCGATGAAAATAAGGAGGGCAAAAGGATCCTTTCCGGGCATATCGCCAAAGCAAACCTACAATGGAAAACCCTAACTGATAATCAAGACGTCCTAGTCATTTTCCAAGGTCCTCATGCTTACATTTCCTCCTCTTGGTACACGCATGAAAACGTGCCTACCTGGAATTATCTAGCTGTCCATGTTTATGGAAAAATCAGACTCATCGAGGGAGATGAGCTATTGCATCACTTGAAAAAACTGGTGGACACGTATGAAAGTGGTCGTCCCAATCGGGTAAGCGTGGAGACTATGAGCGAAAATTTTGTAGCAAAGCAAATCAAAGCATTAGTTGGTTTTGAAGTCCTGATAGCTGGAGTACAGGCTAGCAAAAAACTTTCGCAAAATAGAGACGAGGTCAATCACCAAAATATTATTACCAAGCTGGAGCAAAGTTCACTTCCTATGGATAATGAGCTAGCTGAAGAAATGAAAATAGCAAGATCAGATTCTTCTAAATTTTAAAATGGACAACTGCCCTCTCCGAGTGCTCCTAAATATCAACTGTGGTGAAAAGAAAAGCACTAATACCTCCCTAGTTTTTCTTCATATCCAAGTGTGAATATCCTTACCCAAATCGCCCTCTGCAGACACATAAAAATCCTTAAAAAGACAGCTACCCCCCTTAAAAAGCCATTTATAACGGTATGGCATAAGCTTGGTAAGTAAAATCATAGCATGCTGATTTTCACTAAACCCACTTAACTATGAATACCCGATATCACTTCCCCATCTGTAGCTCAATGACCGCAAAGTGTACTGTGAAAACATTAAGAGATGAGTCTGTAGGAACTATTAAGGACATTATGCTTGACACGGAGACTGGAGATGTAGCCTATGTGATACTATCAGTTGACACAGGGTTTTTGAATCTAGGAAGTAAGCTGCTTGCTCTTCCTTGGGAAGCATTTGATTTTCATGGTCACCGACGTGATGTAATCATCGTGAATGTCGAAAAGGAAAAGCTAGAAAATGCTCCAGGATTTGATGAGGACAATTGGCCAGTAGGACCTCAATACGATTTCATCAACAGTGTACATACATACTATGGATTTAGCAGAAGAAGAGCGCTAATTGAATAGGCGTGGTGCTCAGAACCTGTGTTAGGCTCTCCATGTTAGGGGAGCCTTTTTTTATCACAAACAAAACCCGTAAATGCTTTTTCCAAAAATAGCTTTCTGGCTATTACCGTCGCTTACCCTGATCCGTTGGATCCTGTTCCTTCATCAGCAGCTGCATGAGATCACCGGGGATTATTTCCAGCATTCCTTCTCTCAAGGAGGCCCAAATGAGATTGAATGTACCCCGATAGATGTTTCGTTGGGTTTGAAACTGGGCTGTTTTATAGTTCCTGTTTTCTGGCAGATTATTACTTGAAGTTAGAATATTGGCTAGGGTGGACATCAGTTTTTTCTTTTGGGCTTCCTCATCTCTGAGTTCCAATTTGAGATCTCTGTAATGGAATTTCATGAAATTTGAAGAGGAATAGCGCGTAGCATCCATGGTGATTTCCAGCTTCTCCATCGTACCGGAATTAATATTCACAGACACCAAATCCCCAAGAATCCCATTCAGGGATGGTAAACTAAAAGGAGCTACTTTGGCTTCCAAATGAAATTTTTCCTCCGTACCTGCATTACCATAAGGCACAGTCACATCCATACTTATAGGTGCAAAGCCATTCAAAACGGCTTCGCTATGGATTGACATTGCGCCTGACTGCAGCGAATCCAGAGAAACAGCATGTGTGATCAACGCAGAAAGCTGCTCAAATTCCAAATTTCCCGGATCAGATTTTCCATCGGAAATTTCTGAATAGGTAATTTTGGAATTTAAAATCTTGATCGTATCCAGCTGAATAGGAAAGGGGATTTGCTCCACCATTCCTTCAAACATAGGCTTTTCAGGCTCCTCGGGACGTGGCTTGTTTTTATTGCGTACGTCATGCAAATGCAGGCTGTCAAGGGTCATCAACCCAGCAACAATAGCCCAATTTCCATAAATATTGCTCTGGGCATTGATCTGCTCGATACGTAAATGCTTCAGCTCAATTTCTATGAAATCCTTCTGTACATCGGCTCTTTTAGATGCTTCAATAGATGAATCTTTATACTTCAACTGGAGATCAAAGAAATCAAATGCCTGCTGCTTAGAGTCATAGTTTAATGAGCCAAGTGTGAATGTTTGGTCAGAATTAATATTGATTTGTAGATTTTTCAAACTCGTTTTTAAACTTTCCAGCTTGAATGGAATCGCATAATTCAATTGTACAGAATCAGTTTCCAGGTTAATAGCTGAGATGTGAAACTCCTCAAAGCTTCCAAACTTTCTTGCGGAATCGAGTTGAGTATAAAATTCTCCAGAGCCGTTATTTAGCACAAAATTGTGAATTACGCCTCTTGATATTAAATCACCGAATAGCCCCTGAAAAGCTTTAGAAATATCAGCTGGTTGCTTGGAAATGGAGTCATTTCTGATCAATATGAATTTGGGATTATCCAATCTCAATTCTTCTACTTCAGCTACTTTTCCAAAAATAAAGCCGAACATATTTACACCACCAAGTCTCACCGATTTCATGGAGCCTGTGATGGTTGTAGCCATCCCTTCTTTTAAGGGATTAAGGGATATTTTCTGTAATTCAATACTTCCGCTGAAGAGCTTTACATCGACATCCTGAAATAGAATATCGTAGGCTCGATCCACATTCGCATTCACTCTTTCAGGAAGAGTTTTCACAAGCCATTTTTCAAGCAAAAATATGGAACCAATGCTCAGGAGAATAAGTATTCCAAGAACCAAGAGGATTTTTTTCAAGCTATTATTTTTAAAACTTAAAGGTCAAAGGTGGATCAAATGAGTGAGCTGAAAATAGGTTGTTGTCAAAAATATACAAATAAATCACAAGTACACCGTTTCTTCTATTCACTCCACAAGAAATCCCAATGATAGCATGAATCAACCTTAAAAATAAAAAGAGACTAGCCTACCTCCATATTGATCCTCGCGAACCTTTAAAATCATTAACTTCCAATCTGATTCAATAGTTTTACTTCGTCACCACGCAATTTTATTTTAGAAGTAGTAAAAAGTACCAAAGAGGTAATCGATCCAACATGAAAATATCATCTTTAGTAATTATCACTTTTTTACTCTGCTCATCCTGGAGTGTGTTTGCTCAAGAAAAGCATCCGGAATTTAAGATTTTGACTTATAACATATACCATGGCGAACACCCGGACACAATTTGTAAACCAAACTTAGAAGAAATCGCAAATCTGATTATTCTGTTACAGCCTGAAGTAGTAGCTCTCCAGGAAATGGATAGTATGACTACTCGCCTGGAATCTGTATATGGACAAAAGATAAATTGGATAGCGGAGCTTGGTAAAAAAACTGGGTATAGAAGCTACTTTGCCAAAGCTATGGATTACGCAGAAGGTGGATATGGTGAAGGAGTCTTGGTAAAAAAGGCCTTAAATTACAATACCCAAGCACTTCCCAATCCTGCAGGAGGCGAGCCTCGTGCTGCTGCCTGGGCAAAGATAGAACTGAAAAACAGGCAAGAACTATACTTTGGAGCGACACATCTTTGTCATGAATCCCCAGAAAATCGACTTGCACAAGTAGCCGCGATTACTCATTACGCCGATTCACTTCCAAAACCCACATTTTGGGTAGGAGATTTGAATTTTGATCCTACTACGGAAGAATATAAAAGCATAAGCTCCAAATGGCGCGATGCTGGACTTGTGGCTGAAGACGATTCACCTACCTTTGTTTCTGAAGAAGGAAAACGAATAGATTACGTATGGTATGACTCAGAGCGTTTTGAGCTTGTGGATTACCAGGTAATTAATGTGCCCTTTTCTGATCATTACCCAGTGTTGGTCACACTCCGATTAACAAACCCCTAAAAGATTATGAAATCGAGCATGACTCTAGCGTCACACACTGGGATGATTATCTACCATGCGAGATTCCATTCCGTTTCCTTCGTCACGGGACAGGTTATGACCTTTGAAAAACAAATTATAATCATATGAAAAAGACAGTTTTAATTGGAATCTTTTGCCTAGCAGGTTTAGGTTTTGCATTCAACTATGCAAATGAAGAAGCAAAAAAACCTAAGTGGCAAACGCTATTCAACGGTAAAGACATAGATGATTGGTCTATTAAAATCCGTACGCACGACTTGAACGATAATTTTGCAAATACATTCCGCGTAGAAGATGGCCTGATGAAAGTTCGCTATGATGGCTACGATCAGTTCGACCAACAATACGGTCATATTTTCTTCAATAAGCCATTTTCCAACTACCTGCTTCAAGTAGAATATAGATTTGTGGGTGAGCAGGCAAATGGTGGAGAAGGCTGGGCAACGAGAAACTCAGGTGCAATGCTTCATTCCCAAGATCCTCAAACTATGCTGAAAGATCAGGATTTCCCGATTTCGATTGAGGCTCAGTTCCTAGGCGGAAATGGGAAAGATAAAAGAAGCACTTGCAACCTCTGTACTCCAGGTACCAACGTAGTCATGGAGGACAAACTTATCACTTCACATTGTGTAAATTCCACTTCTGAAACCTATCATGGTGATCAGTGGGTAACAACCAATTTCATTGTTTTGGGAAATGGAGATGTACATCATCTTATTGGGCAGGACACCGTATTGAGCTACACTGAGTCACAAATCGGTGGAGGAAATGTAAATCCAGTGGATCCGAAAGTGAAAGTAGATGGGCAGATGTTAACTGGAGGATGGATTTCCTTACAAAGTGAAAGTCATCCGATCGATTTTCGAACTGTTCGCTTAATTGATCTTACTGAATACCTGGGTGATCAGAAGAAATTGGATCAAGTGGTAAAAGAAGGTTTAGCTTCCAAAGCAGCACATTCCAAGTAATAATTCTCCTTAATAAGAGAAAAGCCCGCTGATCTTAAATTGATCAGCGGGCTTTCTTATGATTTATATCGGTAATACAATAGCACAAATTGCAACTTGCTACTTGTTGGAATTTACTTTGGAGTAATTTAAAATGGCTGCCTGACTACTGCTATCTTTATCGGGTATTACTTACCACTTACATTTAAAGTAATTATTGGTTATGCATTTGAGCATTGTGACAAACATTAATATAAATGAACTACCCCACTCTTTTCTCCACAATATAAATGGGTCTGTTTTTCACTCCTTCAAAGGTTTTGCCGACGTAGAGTCCGACCATGCCAAGTGTAACCAGCAAGAAGCCGGTAAGCATCCAGAGTGAAATGATCAAGCTAGCGTAGCCTGCCACAATAATATCTCCGGACAAATACTTAAACAAGGTGTATATGGCAAACAGGAAACCTGTGAGTGCTACCAACAGACCAAGCTTCACGGTGAGTCGAATGGGCTTATCGCTATATGCCAGCATGATATCCAGGGCAAGATTGAATAGGCGCTTGAAATTGTAATTGCTACTTCCCTCTTCCCGTTCTGCATGGACTACATCCAGGGTAGTTTGGCGGAAACCCACCCACTTCACCATGGTAGGGAAATAGCGGATACTCTCTCGCATGCCGACGATTTCATTGATGACTTTACGATGGTAGATACCAAAATTGGCTATGCTCTCGTCCTGCTTGGATCCGGTAAGCCAAGCGAGGGTTCGATAGAAAAGTTTGGAAGAAAGTCTTTTGAAAAAACCATCTTGTCTATTTGTTCTACGTGCCAAAACCACGTCAAAGCCTTCCTGAGTCTTTGCAAGCAAGTTGGGAATCTCCTCGGGCCTATCCTGCAGATCACAATCCATCACTATTACCCAGTCTCCTTTTGCCGCGTCCAATCCTGCGGTGATGGCGTAGTGCTGTCCAAAATTCCGTGAAAGTTTGATTCCCTTGATTTCAGGATGGATGGCTGCTAGTTCTTCGATTTTATTCCAGGAATTATCAGGGCTGTAATCATCGATAAATACAATTTCAAAGTCTTGCACAGGCACTGCAGCCTTGATTCTGTCGGTGAGTTCGTCCAGTGTGTTTTCTGCGCGGAATACGGGGGAGATGATGGAGAGCAAAGAAAATTTAAAATGAAGGAAATTTAAAATATTCAGCCACGGCAGGTTTATTTTTAGTCGGAGGCAAGTGTTGGTTTTACTCCCTTGACTGACCGGATCTTATTTTTAAATATCCAGTCAGGAAGTATAGTAACAATTATAGCGAAACAGATACAATAATATTTCTATAGGCCAATTCGTGACTTACTCCCCACTCACTTTAATGGGCCGGAAATGATTCAAACTACATCCGCGAATATTCTCTCCATCCTCCGTCCCGATTGCATATAATAGTAAGTCTGATCGGGATCTTCGGATGGTTAATACCTAGGCTACATCCGCGAATATCCTTTCCATCCTACGAAAGTACATCATACCGAAAATAAATAGGATAAGTGCGACTATTGTACCTGGCCAGATCCATTCCCAAGGCATAGGACGACCCAGAAAGGCTGCCCGAAAACCTTCGATCACACCTACCATGGGGTTTAATATATAGAATTTTAGGTATTGCTCAGGCACTGCTGTAGTACTATAAACTACTGGTGCGGCATAAAGTAAAAGTTGCACTACAAAAGTCAATGCATGCTTGACGTCTCTGTATTTAACTGCCATTGCGGAAAGAACCATTCCCATGCCTAGGCTACACATCAAGAGCTGAATGATGAGCAAAGGCAATACAAGTAATCCCCATCCCGGAGTGATTTGATAGTAGAACATCATTCCTACCACCACCACAAATGCAATAAGAAAATCAAGCATTTTGGAAAGGATAGAACTCAATGGCAAGACCATTCTAGGGAAATAGACCTTGGTGATCATATTGGCATTTTGGATCAGGGAATTGGCGGATTCAGTCAAGGTGCCGGAAAAGTAATTCCATGGCCAAAGAGCGAGGTAAGAGAATAGGGTGTAAGGAATCCCGTCGGAGTCAATTTTTGCCAAGTTTCCAAATACTACGGTAAATACTAGTGTGGTAAACAATGGCTGAATTATCGCCCAAGCGACTCCCAAAACTGATTGGGCATATCTGGCTTTGATACCTCTTAGTGTCAGGAAATACAGGAGATCCTTGTATCGCCAGAGCTCTTTGAAATCTATGAGCTGCCAGCCAGAGGTGGGTTGGATGATTTTGATGTTATCTTTGGGAATCAAGTTTTGAATTGAGAAATTTAAAATGGGAGAAATTTAAAATTGCTTCGGATCCACTAAGACTGTTAACTGGGATCTGATTTCTTGGCTCAAAAATCTTGTCTCTTGGCTCTCATTTCGAACACCTTCTTTTCCAACTGACATGTGAGACTGAATACTTACTTCCCGAATACTAATATGCCTTGAATGTCACCGGGGTCTGTATCCATGATGGACACTTCTACTTTTCTTTGGACTTTTTCGTAGGTTTTTTCTTTAAGGAATTCCAAATATTCCTTGTCCAGCTCTTTCCCAATTAGAATCATTTGGATAGTTCCTGAATCTATTCCCTTGGCATAGTCTCCGACTATATAGGCCATTTCCACCTCTCCCATTCTTTTGACTATTCGCTCCATCAAATCATCCAAGCCTAGGAATTTGGAAACCATACCTTTGATTTCGTAGAAGAAAGGGTGATTGGTATTTGCTTTATACATTTTGGTTTTGCCCTCGTCTTCTGACACTAGCAAGCCAGCTTCTGTCAAGCGATTCAACTCGACCCTTACGGAATTGGTGGACTCATCAAACTCTTTGGCCAGGGATCGCAGGTAACTTGAATTGGCATGCGAAAAGAACTTCAGGAGAAGTTTGATGCGGGTTTTGGAAGTGACTAAGGATTCGAGCAAGGAAATACTGGTTGTAAGTAGTAAGTTGTTGGTTGTTGGTTGATAAATGTGATTAACTTAATAGGTCAGTATTATTAACTATTTATTTTAACTTAAATCATCTTCATTATAAGTACCTACAAAGATTTGGACATTTATAAAATCAGCTTTAATCTATTTTTAAAAACGCACCCATTTTCATTAAAACTGTCTAAATACGAGTTATACGAGTTGGTAGCCAACTAAGAAGATCCTCTAATTCGGTTAATACCAATATAATTGAAGGATACGGCAGCAGATCTTATAAAATTGATGTCATATATTCGCATGAATTATAATCGTCCAAGTGTGTGACTTTGAGTTATGCCTGTCTGCATCAGGCAGGCTCGATTTCACATGATTATAAGTTTTTGCTCGATTTCTCTGTTCTCTTGCCTTGACGCAAAAGAACCAAAAAGTCAAGACGCCAGCAAAGCTTCAACCCGAAGGCCAGCCGCCTGGCTCGCTGCTGCGTCAACCCAACGCGCCCTAACAACAAGCAAATCTGCTGATGCGGTGTTTGCCCGAATATAATCATCTCAGAATGTGACTCTCGCTCTATGGTGGTAAAATCCATTCATTTGGAGAATATGTGAAAACTAGTTGGAGAACTTGAAAACTAACAACTAGTCTCAGGTACATAACCAACAACCAATGAAGGCTTCGCTCTCTCACTCCCATTGCAGAAACTAGCTGACGAGTAATAAACTTACTCACTGAGTAACAAATTTACTCGGGTAAATGGTTTTTACAAATGAGGTTAATAAATAGGCATTTCATTCTGCACGACTTCCTATAGAATACCGACGCGTTTCAGGGGTTACGGGTATAGTGAAAAAGTATAAAATTGGCTTCTTCTGTTTTCTTCTCTAAGTAATAATTCTCACCTAGATAGTTCATGTAATCTGGGAAGAAGAACTCTTCATTCGCATCTACTCCTAGCAGGTAGTACTCCTTCGCATCTGCAACTTGCATAAGATCCAACTTCTGAAGTTTTTTTTGCTGAAATGGGCTTTGGGAGATCCAACCCAAACAAAGAAGTGGCACGGGATAATTCATCGAATAGTTGATACCAAGGTAATTTTCCTTGTATCCTTCCATCACGAGTAAAGATCCCTTGGGTAGTTTTGCTGTAAGAGATAAGAATTCTTCTCGCATGATTTCCCTGGCTCGTGCTTCTCCGAAAAAATTGAACAAATGATATCCAAATAACAGCACTATCAGTGTAGCTAAAGCTTGGGCTGATTTTCTCCCTTCAAACTTCTGGACAGGTTCTAAGACTAAAGGGAATAAAAACGGTAGGAAGAATAAGATAACTACTCTTCCATTTAGTATAAAAAAAAGGTTAAATACCAGAAAGAAGGCCATCCAAGAAACTAGAAAAATCAAGGACTTCGCGGAGGCTTTAAATCTATACAGATAAAGCCCGATAAGAATCAAGGAAAAAATAGATTTGAATGCTTCTGCCCTCGTCACCAAAATCAATCTATGTAGGGAGTGGAATAGCTGATCGACAGCTAATAAATCAGCATCCAATTCAGATTTTCTCTCCCTAAGCTCTTTAATTGAAAGATAGTCCCCCTCCAACATCCACTGAGAAAAAAAGAACCATTTTGAATCTGAATCCAGTTTATCTTCAGATATAAGTTTATAAGAAACCGGATGATCAGATACTGCCGCCCTTGCTTCGTTATAGCGCACAAAATCAGCATATTGGGATTGATTTTCCCAATATATTTTTGATCCTACTAGAACGGCTAGCACAAGTAGTGGAATTAAAATACGCTTGGAATACTTCAGCGTCTCATGTACTGGTTTAAAGCTCAAGAAATAGAAGCCAAGACCTAATGAAATCAAGATAAAGGACTCCCAACGGATCATGATAGAGCAAGCGAAAAGCACTAAAGAAAATAGATAAAATACCCCTGTTCTCCTACCACCTACAGTGTAAAGGAGTAGTAGGGCAGAAAACCCGGCTATCCCTGCCACCAGGGTAAATTGAAGAAATAGCCCAAAGTGAAGAAAAAGACAAAGACAAAATAGGGAAAGGATATTTTTGCCACTAAAGTCAATTTTGATTTGCCTCAATGATAAAACCAAGCCCAGATAACTGAGGAAAATAACCACAAACCAGGACAAAGGGTACCAGGTAATATCAGGAAAAAAGGTATAGAGCTGGGCGAAAAACCATGAAAGAATGGGATGGATAAAAACCGCATACGATTCCGGAGTTCCAGTGTATGCTCCGGATACTAGCCACATCATGATTTCATCATCATTGGTCTGAAATCGCCAAGGCAGAAACCAGATGGTAATCATGGCTCCCAAAGCGAGTAAGATCCAAAATACCAGAAAGAAATTAGACTTTATTTTCTCCATAAAATCTGGATTTCTTCCCCAAAGGGAAGCTGGATATGCTTCTTAGAAAAATCACCTTTCACAAAGGAAGGTAAGGAATCCTGAGAGTAATAGATTAACAGCTCAGTTGGATAATCGGAAGGAAAAAAATACTCCGTTTGATCTTTTGTCCAAAAACCAGCTGACCTGGGAGATGTCTTACCCAAAAGATAAGGGATACCCGGAATCCTATAAAAAGCAAGAAGTTGCTCCTGATCCTTGACAAATGGTTCTATGGCACTCAAGACCACCACCTGCTGTTCTGAAAGCAAAATCTGGTTTCCATCCCCATAGCTCCATTTCTGAGTGGCTTGCCAAAGTGGCTCCTGCTCAAATGGATGAATCCAGATTCCATTTGCCACCACCAGTAAAATAACTAAGCCCATTACAGCTCTAATCAGCTTCATGAATGGAGCTTGAATGGAATTAGCTACATATAAGATAGCAAGCATCCAAAAAACCCAGTAGTGGATACTCAGCCGAAGCCAATAAACGTTGCTTCCGAAATGCAGTACAAAAGGTAAAATCAAAAGAACCAGCAAGAAAAAGCGCTGCTCAAGGGAGATAGCCTTGAATGGCACCTTTGGAAGGAAATACCCAAAAAAAGCTGCTGTCAGAAGCAGGACAATATGGTTCCAGTCTTGCGTGATGGCCGTATAATAGGAAATGCACACTAGACCTAGAAGTCCTAAACCTAGCATCGAAAACTTCAATTTTGCCTGTGAAGCATCAATAGATGAGGAAATCAAAAAAGGAATTGAAGTCAAAGCAAGCCAAAAAAAGCCTACAGCCGAGTATTTAACAACCAATAAAAAGGAGTATTCAGTCCGATTCCCCATCATTTTGCCTGCATCTATCATTCTCCAAAGGGCAAAATCACCTATGCTCAGATACATCAATAGCTCAAGCATTACAAAAGGAAGGAGCAAAGCAAGCAGATTCACCCACTTAAAATCCTTTTGGAAAAGCATACAGGCTAATGTAATGATACCAAGCCCAAAAGTCGTGGTGATTTTAGTATAGGCCACACAGGCAAGGAGTACTCCAATAAGCATGTACTGAATGTGGCTTTTATCATGGAGTGAAATCAGGGCCAACCAAAAACAGGCAAGCACCACAGTCAAGGAATTATAGGATAGGCTTTGCGGCAAAAAACCGTAACCGGCGAAAAGGCCTAATAGGGACAATAAAAATAGGTTGACGGACAACTTGTTTGCTCCATTCAAATTTCTCCAAAAAATTGTAAGTGAAATAGCACCAATAAGGCAAGACAGAAGTCTAAGGAATCTCATCCCCACTATCCCAAACTCAATTCCGATTAGCTTATAGAAAAGTTTGAAGAACAAATCGTAGTTGAAAATACCAGCAATATTTTCTTGGTCAGGATTTGCTAGAAGCATGTAAAGTCCCTCATCAGAAATATCAAATCCACGATTGATTCCGAAAAGAATCAGTGAAAGTGACAGAACTGTGCAGGTAGCGAGCGTTTTACTCAAAATGAGTGGGAATTATTGAACTTCAAAAATCTAACTTTTTATTAGCAAAACAAGAATAAGTATATCAAAACATTTAAAAATCCAATTATGTGGAAAACTTTATCAGTTCTAAACAGAAAAATACCCTGTATAGGGTATTTTTTTCTGAGATCGACTCTATACCTTTATGTCAGGGTGATTAAGCAACTTTTCCAACACTACTTTTTCTAAGAATATTTTAAAGGGATTTTTTACAACATTTTTTTATCCCTTTTACTTTTTTTTTTGAGATTTAAGATTCAAGATATTAGATTTCTCGATTTGGGATTGCAAATCCCGACCAGCAGTCGTTACCTGAAACCTTATACTTGCTACTTTTTTAATAGAACCTTACTTCACAGTCAGGATTAGAACTTTTGAATCTATCGACCGCTCTGCTGTTCAGTCTGGTATTGAAGCAGGATAGTTTTTTCAATTTTGGAAGTCCTTCTATAGGCCTTAGGGAACGAAGATTGGTACTCGCTACATCCAATTCCACCAAATTTATCATTCCTTCCAGTCCTTTTAGCGTTTTCAAGTTAGTCCCGGAAATATTCAAGACCCTCAGATTCATCAGTCTAGCAAGCGGATCTAGATCCTCGATTCCGGAATTGCTGATATCGAGTTCTACCAATTTGGACAGACCTTGCAAGGGTGAGAAATCTACCACCGGCACTTGAGATATTTTCAATTTCTCCAAAAGTTTGAGTTCAGCAATTGGGGCAAGATATCCGATAGGTGCATCAAAAATGACCAAGGAACGTAAATTCACAAAAGCTGTAAGTGCATGCATATCGTCAACAGATACGCGCTCGAATGTCAATGAAGACCTCTGTGCCAGCGCATGAAGCTGCTCGGTACTCGGGTTTTCTGGCAAAGAAAACTGATTTCTGAAAATTTCTTTCCATGTAGCATCCAGTTCCGCCCACCACGTGTTTAGCTCATCAGTTCTGTAAACAATAGTCAAATTTGGCTTTTGAATCACTATTTCCGGAACTTCCTCATGGAATATTTCAGAACCATTAACATTCAAATAGGTCAGATTAGGAAGATTTAGCACGTCCATAATGCTACTTACCGGACTTCCATTTAGATCTAATTTTACCAATTCCTCATTTGACTTCAAGGGAGCGATATCTTTGACTTGGGTATTTCTACCGATGATTTCATTCAGCGTCTTTACCACGCTCAGGGAAATTACATCGGTGATAGGATTATCAGAAAAATCAACTTTGGTGAGTTTGGCGAATCTTGTAATCGGATTTAGGGTTTCTATTCCGGTGCCGCTCAAATCCAGTTCTTCCATTCCGATGGTGCTAGTGAGGGTTTCCACGCTTGGGCTATCGGAAGTAATCCTTGGGTTGGCCTTTTTCATACTAGCTTTCCACTCATCAGACAGTACAGCCCACCAGCTCTCAAGATCTTTTACATGGTGAATCAACAATACCTTGGGATTGTTTCGGGTAAAATTATCTGAAGCGGTGACAGATAGCTTAGTCTCATCAGCCAATACCTTAGTCAACTCGCTTTTACCATTGAGTGCTGAGATATCGGAAACTTCCGTACCTGTAATATCCAAAACTTCGAGATTTTTGAGTCCTGACAGCGGAGTAAGATCCTGGATATTGGTATTTGCCAAATTCAAATTCCTCAGGGAAGCCAAATCTGATAATTGGCTGAAATTGATTAAGTAATTATTACTCAGGTCAAGATTCTCCAATTTTGACAGGTTCTTGATATTCTCTGCATTATTGAAGCCACTTTTAGAGATATAGAGGCTTTTAAGACTGTCAAATTCATTGAGCACAGCAAAGCTCATAATCGGCGTTTCCTCCACACGCAGGGATCTTATTGCGTTGAGATTGACCAGTTCGCTAATATCTGTGATCTGTGTATTGGAAATATCCAGGTGCTGGAGGCGATCTGAATATTTAATAAACTGAATATCAGAAGTGGGGGTATTAGACACATCCAGATATTCCAAGAAGGTCACATTGGAAATAGGACCGAGTTCAGTGATCTGTGTATTGCTGAGGTTGACATACTTCAGATTGCGCATAGCTTCCATAGGACTAAGATCCAGGAGGGCAACTGTCCCAGAAATATCCAGAGAATCCACCTCTACAAACTTGTAGATCAGGTCAACATTTATGGAATCAAATTGGCCTAAGGCAAAGCGATTCCTGAAATAGGCTTGCCAATGAGGGTCAAGGACTCCCCACCATTCTGTGAGTTCTTCATCACGGCTTACTTTGGTCGTATATACACTGGCTATTTTGAGTTCCTGAGATTTACTATCCAAGTTTACCTCAACAAAACGTGGTTTTGTATTGGTGACTTTTTCATTGTTAATCCCGATAGCTGTAATGGTTCTATCGAGTGAAGCAGTAAAAAAAACGTCACCATTCTCTTTCTGATTAGCTTTTACTTCTCTTATTTTGAATTTGAAGTTGACATCCTTGTAGAAAAACTCAATGTCTTTCAAGTAGGCAGTTACATTCTTGTTAGTCACTACTTTCCTGTCTAGCAGCAGGTCGTCTTCTACTTGTACTTCTCCATCTCGAAAAATCTTCAAATAGCTTTCGCGGATCACCACATCCTTATCCCTGGCCTGAGTCTCTGCAGATCCAATAGTATTGAGCAGGTATTCCAAAAAGCGGATTTGATCTTCTACCTTGGCTGAGTAATCATCTATTTCAGCTTTGGTATAACCTTTTATGGTCTGAGCTATTCCGGAGAAGCTCAAGCAGAAAAGGAATAAAGTTAGATATATAGACTTAGTTCTGATCATAAATGTATTTCTGGATAGTATCCTTGTCACCAGGGTTAAGTTTGACAAGGTCTGAAATCAGCCAGCCTGTATTAAAACCGGGGCGGTTGAATTGATGCACTTCAAAATACCAGCCTTCAATTTGGAAGAAGTGAAATTTAACATCAGTTACGGTCTCATAACGGATGTTATTTTGCTTCATTTCGTACAAAAATAAGGTCAGGTAATCTGGCTTAAAACTAGACTCGGTAAAGGCTTCAGGCGACTCTGAGTCTTGGAAAGCCCTTCTAAGATTCATAAAGCCCAGCTCATGACTAAGTGGGTGTAGAAAATCCTTCCTATCTCCTACCGGCTTATTAAATATATTTTTGAAGGGGGGAAATGACACCTCATCTATGACCCATTCATACCCCAATCTTTCGGGTTGAAGTTTTAAGATCAAGGTGGCAGTTTCTCGTTTGCCTTTGTATATAAATTCAGCTTGTACTTCAGCAAGCCAGCCTTCACGGTGGAAGTTTAGGTATTGCGGATAAGAAGGGGAAAGCACGGAGTTAATAAACTCTGTTTTCAAGTTTTGGCTTACTGAGGAAGTTTGATTGTCAAAGAGGATTTGAATAAATCCTTTTCGCAATGCCGTACTATGATAGGCCGTATCGCCCGGATAATAGCGGATGTTGCCGTCAGTGGGGGATTCCTCGGCATTAAATCTTCTGAAGAATTGGTTTAGTTGTTTGGTGGAGGCAGCAAATCTGCCATCATCTTTAATTGTCCCGGGGCTGCCTATGCCCTGCCCCGAGACAATTGAGATGCTTGCGATGACTATCGCAAAGATTAAGATTACTATTCTCATGCGGAGGTTTCTGTCACTCTCACGTCACCTAGCATGACGTCCCAGAATTCGATGGTTCTACCAGCAATTTGGGTTTGCTTTTTCTCTACGTAGATAGTGATGTCTTTCTTAGTTGTGTCTTTGTAATTCATACCTGTCTCTATGGAAGTTCCTTCAAAACGTTGGAATACCGTGACAACGCCCACGTATCTACCGTCAGGCTGTCTTTCTAAATCGGAGATATACTGGATATCGTACCAAGTGATGTTTACTCTATCGTAATTCAAAGCCATCAAACGCTCAAAATAACGTCTTACTTTGTAATAGGCGATTTCGTTGGTATTGATGCTGGAAACACCCATCTCAGCTCCTGGAGAGAAAAGTTCTTCGGCACGATCCATCACTCGATTGGCTTCAGAGAATTGAGTCTCTTTGCTCCCGATGATGCTGATGTACTTACTTAAATCTTTTACTTTTTCAAGTGCAAGGGAGTCTATGGCTTGCTTTCTGGCCGGGCTAATTGTTTCTGACTGAGCTAGTGCGCTTACTGAAGTAGCGAGGAAAAGACCCAGGAAAAGGATTATTATATTTTTCATGTGTAAATTATTTTTTCAGATGGGCGATTATTTTCTTCTAAGCTCCAATTCAGAGACTTTACCATTGGCATCCATGCGGATATCGCTGATGTAATTCAAGTTCTTTTTGGTGTCCTTCAAGTACTCCAAGTACTTCTTGATGGTAGTAGGCTCATCGTAATCCTTAATGCCATTTTCTTCATGAATCACGATCAAAACTGGCGTTTCTTGGTTTGAGAACATACCAAGTACCTCTTGGATAGTTTGGTTTGCATTAGATGAATTACCTGCTGCAGCTACACTATTAAAATAATTTTCCAATTTACCAACAGCAATTTCCTCTGCAGAAGATACTGGTGCAGGTGCTGGGGCTGCCTGTTGAACTTGCTCAACAGGTGCAGGAGGTGCAGGTTGCTGAGCAGCTTTCTTTTTGCTCTTACATGCACCCATGGCAAGCATGGCTACTAGTGCAATCATAAGTGAGCGGTTAACCGAAATAGAGTACAATTTTTGCTTCATTTTGGGGATTTGATTAAGATGATGAGTTTTTTTTAAATTCTAAAAGAGGGACTTGCCTTACTTTTTGATTTGGGTACAAAGTAAATAAAATCATACGATTAACTCGCAAATGCTATTCCAAATCAAAAATGCTTTTTGTTAATAATTTCAAATGTCCTATAAGTGGTTTATGCGTCTGGGGAGCGGTTTCTTCATAGCTTTTCCAATAGGTTTACTACCGAAAACACTATATCAATAAGTGATCCACGGATTTTCACAAAAATGACTTTGTAGTGAAACTGATCTAAAATAGCCTAAATCATGCTAAAAATACCCTATATAGGGTATTTTTATTTTGAATATTAGCCCTCAACTTTGGACTAGTGTTAAGTTTTAACGTAGGCAGTAGCCAAACAAAATGACCCGGAGCTTCTCCGGGTCTTTTTATACTAAATGGGTTAAGGTGTTGGTTCTGACCCGCCTGTGCGCCTTCGGCTTAGAGACACCTTCGGTCGGGCAAGCAGGTGTGAGTTTACAGATCCGTCTGTGAATACCTTCGCAGGAGGAAAGTTTTCAGGCCTATGTAGATTAAGCCTGACCCTACTATGATCCCTAGCCCTACATAAGAGTTAGGGGTAGTTTTAGGATAGATAAAAAAAGTAAAGTTGATTCCTAACTGTAGGAATGTGTAAATCAAAGCAATATTGACATGAGGCTTTTTCCCTTGGTTAGCCAGTATTTGGTACAGATGAGATCGATGTGGTTCAGATATTTTCTCTCCCTTTCTAATCCGGTCAAAAATAGTAATTGCAGTATCTAGCCCATAAATGAGAAGGAAAAGTATTACCGTCCAGGATCCTGAGTGTAGGTACCATTGGATCAGGAGGTATATCATCAAATAGGCAAGAGATATGCTTCCTATGTCACCTGCGAACATAAGTGCTTTTTTTCGCAGGTTGAAAAGGAGAAACACACAAATGGCCAGAATCTCGTATCGAATCAAGAACTGATCAAATATTCCGGAATAGGCATTCACCGCGAGTATGCTGCCTAGAAATACCAAACCATATAATCCCGTGACACCATTGATGCCATCCATGAAATTAATCCCATTGATGACTGCCAAGGAGACAAAATACAGCACAGGGAGTGCTATCCAGTGGATTTGTGAGAAGACTTCCAAATCATAGAATGCCATGGTCAGCGCCAAAAACTGTATGGCAAATCGGATTTTACTAGAGATTGAATAAATATCATCCAGCAGACTAACAGCAGCAACCGAGAAGACACCAATTATCATCCAGGTGTGGTGAAAATCAAAAGACATCCACCAAAAGATGATGGCGATAGGGAATAAAATCCCACCTCCCCTTACAGTAGCATGAATATGAGAACTGCGATGATTGGGTTTATCTACTATATCGAACTTAAGCGCAAGTCTGTAGTAAATCAACGCCAAAAGCAACAGAGATAAAAAAACAATAAAATAATTAAGAAACATAAATTCAAACTTGATGCTGTCGCTTTAGATCACCTGATTAGAACAAAAGTACCAGATTTTTGAACTTCCTCACCTGATTTAGTTCCAAATATACCTTTGTAAACGTAGTTGCCATTTGGTGCTGCTTTTCCGTTTACAGTTCCATCCCATCCTGTTGTTTCAAGTTGCTCCGTTTGGTAGATCAATTCGCCCCAAGTACTGAAAATATAGAATTCCATGCTGACTATTCCTCTATAGACTGGCTTAAAGAACAGGTTTTTTGCTCCTGTAGGAGTAAATGCATTGGGAACAATCACTAAATAATCATCAAATGCCTGAATCACTTTTTGAATCTCTGCCATACATCCAAACTGATCTATAGTAGTCAAGGTGATCGTGTAAGCACCTTTTTGTTGGTATTGATGCGTAGGATTTTGTGCTGAACTAGTCGTGCCGTCACCGAAGTCCCAGTTCCAAATGACCACTTTGCCCGTGGAGAGATCATTAAAGAGAACGTCTTCAAGAATTTGGATTTCTGCATTAGGAATAATGACACCTCCTCCTAAATCCGCTTCGTACTCAAAATCAGGAACCAATAATTCATCCGATACGATTACTCGAATTCTTTGCTGTGGAGACCAGCAGCCAGTGCCTTTCAGGCTTGTTTGCACTACATAATCTCCTGTTTGGCTCACCGCATTAATATCCTCCAGTCGTAACAGTTTACCCGAAGGGTTTACTATCATGTAGTCGTATCCTGCATTATTGAAGCCTTCTATATAATTCCTTAAATCTACTGTTTCATTGGGGTCACATACGATTGAAGGATTCGAAACTCTCAGATTAGCAATTGCATTTACCTTTACATTTACAGGCAATAAATCAGGAGGACAGATACCATCTCCTGTCACCGTCACATAATAAGTGTAGGCGGTGTTATTGGCTAGTAATCCAGAAATGTTCAACTCTCCGGTAGTATTGATTTGATAAAGAACACCATCAATAGCAGCACCAGATGGAATCGCTTGAGTTCCGTCAGCATCAAAATACCAGACAAATTGAGGTGATCCTGCTACTTGGGTGGTAGAAGGCACCAGCAAAGCATCTTCTCCTTCACAGATGACAACATCATCCGCTAGGATTGGAGTGTCCTGAGAAGTCAGTTCTATAGAGTCACTCAAGATAGTACATGACCCATCTGAAATTTCTACTGTATAGGTACCAGCAGGCAGATCACTGAATACCACTGGAGAAGCTGAAGTTTGTGTAGCAATGACTTGACCTTGATTTTTCAAACTCAACGTATAGCCACTCGTATAGCCTCCTGAATACTCTACAGTTATACTTCCTGAAGCAGTATTACAGGTAGGATCTGCCGGAGTTAGATTTTCTATAGCTAAGGCGGAATCCGGACCTAGAACTTCAATATCATCCAGCTGGGAAATACAGCCTGCGCTTTCTACATAGACTGAATAGTTTCCTGGCGAAACTTCAAAGGAATTGCTTGACTGATAATTAACCCCATCAAGGCTATAGGTATAGGTTCCATTGCCTAATATGGCGGAAAGGATGATAGTCCCTTTATCCCCAAAGCAAGCTTCATTGTGAACCTGAGGGGTAATCAGTGGCTTGTTGACCATGATTACTTCTGGGGAGGCCAAGAATCCTTCGCATATATCCGTTCCTATTACTTCCACATAGTAATTGATAGGCGTATCAGCTGGTGTGACACCTTCAATGGTCAGTACTCCCTGTGCGGAAATCTGGTAAATTTTACCATCTGCAGTAGGATTTGGAGAGGAAATAATCTCTGTTGTTTTATTGCTGTCAAAATACCATTTAAACACCCCTGCTGAATTGAAAGGTGCCATGGTAGGCGTTAGAATGGCAATTTCACCTTCACAAATGGTGGTATCCTCCACATCCACTCTGGTAGGCCCAAAGGTAAGTGTAACTACCTGAGAAGTGATAACGCAGCCTCTGTCATCTGTCACTTCCAAATCAAAATCACCCTCCAATAGATTTTCGAATTTAAACAGGCCATCTGTGGATGTTTGGGTAGCTAATATAGTGCTTCCCTCAGTCAAGGTAATCGAGTATGGAGCCCATCCTCCAATAACCTTACCTGATAATATACCTGTAGGCGATCCACAACTTGGGTCAACCGGAACAATTTTTTCAAATGCCAATGCCTCATCTGGACTTAAAACCTCTACTGTGTATAACTCAGACGGGCATCCAACTCCATTTTGCTCCACTAAAATCGTATAAGTACCTGCGTCAAATAAAGTGGATTCTAAGGTAGCTTGATCTATAGATCCACCACCGTTTATAGAGTAAACAAAATTAGGATCCTCTCCTGAAGTTATTGAAATCCTACCATCCTGAGAGCCGAAACAGCTGATAGAAAGCACATCGAACGTGACTCTTGGTGTAGGAAAAACCGTAACGTCCACTTCCAATTCTGCTCCGGTACATACTACATAGAAATAGTAGGTATAAGTACCCGCTTCAAGTCCCGAAATTGTAATCTTAGGATTTAGCCAGTCGCTATCATCAATGAGGTAAGAAACGGCTGGATTTTGAGGATCTGTGCCTGTGAATATCTCGTTATTTTGTCCGGAATTTTTATACCATTTCACTTCCGTAGCTGCTGCAGGAGGTAAAGTAGGATCAGGTGCTAAATGAACAGGAGAAATGGAAATATCATCTCCTTCACAACTCTCTTGAGGTTGGGTTAGCTGATAAACCGGATCCGATGATTCTTCAACCTCAAAATCAAAAATCTCAGTACATCCATTTAAATCCGATACTATAAGGAAATAAGTATCCGGAAATAAATCCGAAGCTCCTGTCTCATCTCCAGGGACAATAGCTCCTGTGGCAGATCCTTTTCTCCATTCTACTTGGTAAGTTCCCCATCCTCCTGAAATGTTGAGATTCTGGATAATTCCATTAGGCAAATCACAATTAGCTCTTAAGATATCCGGAGTATTGATAGTAATCGGAGCTGAAGGCCCTTCAATGGTGACATTTTCAATTATGGAACAGCCATTTGTACTTCTTATTTCAATGGCATAATCACCGGGACTCAAACTCCCAAAAACATTATTGCTGACAAAGACGCCTCCATTTAGACTATATTCATAATCCCCGTTGGCACCGCTTGCTTCTACAGTAATAGTCCCATCAGATAGCTCATAGCATATTTCATTGGTAGGCAATAGCGTAGCTTCCAATTCTGGGAAAACAGAGACTTTCGCCTCAAAAATGTAATCAGGACATAATTGAGCCCCTTCTACTCTATAGTAATAAGCAAAAGCTCCTTCTTTTAGTCCAGAGATAGTCAGGCTGAAATCTGCAGAATTTATCTGATAAGTCAACCCGTCAGCATCAGGTGCTGGAGTATTTGTAATAGGTATAGACCCAGCTGAATCTTTGAACCAAGTAACAGTATAAGCTCCGGGAGTACTGATTTGAGGAGTCAAAGTCACATCGGTACCAAAGCAAATTCCCTCATCCAAATCAACCGTGGATATGGCGTCCAAATCATCATTTACCAAAGTAACTGTAGGCGAAGTAGTCTGACATAGCCGCCCATCTATCACCACAATGCTATAATCACCTGGTACCAAATCTTCAAGTAGGTAGTTAGTACCAGTTACTGTGTTAGTATAATCTGAAAGTGGATTCCCGTTCACTTCAACTACGTAAGCTGGAGTACCTCCATTTAATGTAAAGGTGATCGTACCATTTGGAGAGGAGCAAGTTGGGTTAGTGAAATCCAAGTCAAGAATTTCTAACAAATCCGGCTGGGTAATTTCTACATCATCAATAATCGTCTCGCATAAAGTAACTTTATTGATGACCCGTATTTGAAAAGTACCGGCAGGCAAGCCGGTGAAAACAGGGCTATCCTGAATCGGTTGAACCCCAACAATTTCATAGGAAAAAGCAGTAGGGTCAGCTCCAGCCTCCATTACAACTTCCATTTCACCAGAATTATCCTCAAAGCAATCCAAGTTTTTGGTCAAAACCTCCTGTACCGGTGGGTATTCAGATACAGTAACTGTAGCTACCAGATCGGGGAAATTACAGGTATAGTCTCCCGTAACTGATAAAGTATAAGGGAAAACTCCAGCAGATAAACCGGAAATGCTTAATTGATCTGGCGTAGCCGTATTAGAGTCATGATCTGAATAAGTATAGGTAACTCCTGCTATGGTAGAA
The DNA here is from genome assembly GCF_035156415.1 of Algoriphagus persicinus. NCBI lineage: Bacteria > Pseudomonadati > Bacteroidota > Cytophagia > Cytophagales > Cyclobacteriaceae > Algoriphagus > Algoriphagus persicinus. Next base: position 9,635 of record NZ_JAYEEY010000005.1, on the reverse strand, counting down.
CCATTGGTGATCACTGTCCCTGTTGGGGTTTTCCAGGTAAAGACAGGAGAGGAATTGCTGATGTCTATAATAGTGGGTAATAAGGTTACTACCTGACCTTCACAGGCTACGGCATCAGAAACTTCGAACACAGGAGCCGGAATATCATTTAATTGAATAGGCTGGGAAGTAATTTCACAACCATTCGCGTCTTTTACAGTGAGTATATAGGTGCCTATAGTCAGGTTGGTGAAAGCGAATACACCTGCATTTTGAGCTAAACTTGGGCTAGGAACTGGAGCACCATCTTTGGTTAGGCTCACTAACGTATACCCAGGGGTACCACCTATCACTTCCCAAGTAGCAAAAGCACTGGTAGAGACGCCACATGAGGTACCATCTGAATCTATCAAGCTAATAGAAAGAGGTGAAGTAGGCCCGGAAACAGTCCCCGAATCAGTTATCTGGCAGCGTGTACCACTACTCAGGTCAATGTTATAATTTCCTTGAGGTAAGTTTTCAAATAGTGCTTTCGAACCAGTCACGGAGGAAGGAGTATAAGAAATACTTGTAGCGGCATTCGTAATAGAAAAAACATAAGTAGCTGGGCCATCGCCACCTGCACCTTCCACTGTAATACTTCCGCCCTCTCCAAAACAAAGCTCATCCACCGCTACTACCGAAGTAATCTGAAGAGGATTCTCAATCGGCAAAATGGTAAAAGGCATTACATGTCTAAAAAGTGGTTGGCCATCAGACCCAGGTTGACCGGACCGAAACTCATCCCCAAGTTGGAAAATATAATCACCGGCAGGAAGACCAGCATAATCGATAGAATTTTGTCCGGATGCTAAAAATGTCCAACCCTCTCCTGCTATATTACCCGAGTCAAAGACTATATTTCCTCCTAAGTCAACTATTCTCCACTTTTCATTTCCTGGATTTCCATCTGAATCTATTCCTGTCACCGCCGCACCATTAATACTGACTGATATTTTCCCTAATTCCTGACAGGTTTCACGAATAGGTGTATTATTAAAATCAGGATTTAAATCAGGAACTATGAGCAGCTTTACTGCTTGTGCAGAAGTGCCAACACAACCAAAGGCCGAGGTAACTTCTACAGTATAATCACCAGCAGAGGTAGCAGTATAACTTGTGCCAGTTTGTCCCGGGATCACCTGGCCATCTTCAAACCACTTATATGTATCTCCTGATTCTACAGGCTCAATGTTAAATAGCACCTTGATTGCAGCTGTCTCTTGCTGCTCCCAAACCAAAGGATCAAGGGTGGTGACTATAGGATCAGGCTGAGGATTAATAGTGATGGTAATAGGTTTAGGATCGGAGACCTGACCGAAGTTGTCCGTGGCAGTATAAAAGATCGTGGTCACTCCAGCGTATCCTGGCTGAGGGGTAAACCTCACCTTAGGTACCTCTATCCCTCCCTCCAGGACCAACAGGACTTGAAACTGTCCTGCAAGCTCGTCTGTCACATTATCATAGGCAGGCCTGGAGATTCTTTCAGGACTACAAAGAAGATCTGCGCAGTTGCCAGGTGGGCAATAAGTTGATGCAGGGGCTGGGGGAGTACTTGGAAATGGAATACTAATAGCATCGTCTAAAACCACTTGTTCTGCCTCTGCTTCTGTGTAATATAATTGAAGACATCTTATAAAGGCATTGTCGACGTCATTTTTTAACTCTACATCCAGTTCAAAGGTATTGGACTCCCCTTCGCAAACCTCTTCATCTAAGCGGTCAACCAGTGGTTTTTCCAATCCATCTTCGTCAGAAACCTGTACGGTAACATTCCTAATATTATGAAAGTTAGTACCATCTCCCGTAGCCGCAGCAAATCCAACTTTTAAAAGTTTTGGAGCCTCAAAATCGTATGGAATTGGGCCATCAAAAACATTTATCAACTTTAATCCTCCTAATGCAGCATCATTAACCAACATTAATATTTCAACGGTATATACATTGCGCCCATCGGGAAGGGTTATCGGCCTCAAATCCAAAAAGACCTTTCGATATCCTTCATCTAAGCAATCTACTGCAAATGAATCCGTATCAAATTCAAATCTTTCCGGGTCATGAAGGTATTGAGCAACAGAAACAGGAGGGAAAGTACTAGCTATTCCTACACTAGCTGGGTCAAAGATTCGCCCGTCAATAAACTTATAAGACTCAAAACGAGGCTCAGTTATTGATGCTGTCGTGAAATTCCGAGAATTATTAACTCTATCCCAATCCTTAAAAGGAGTTGAAGGTGCAGTTGGGGGCGGGCCATCAACGGGTCCCCTTACTACCACAGAGTGTGGAAATAATGGAGTATTGTCAAGAGCATCATCGTTATTTGGATCTTCAAAACCTCCAAACTTCCCAGTTCTAGAGTTCCCGAAATTCCCCAACTCGTCAAACCCAATGCCTATGTAAGCGCCCTTTAATCCTTCACTTATCAAGGTATTTTCATTTAAAGTAGCTCTCACTGCGGTATATCCCAATGCTCCGCCAGTACCTCCAATAATAAATTCTGAAGCTGTAATAGTGCCATCAAACATAAAAAAACTAACGCCATCTGCTCTTCTGCCAAGCATATCTGGTATGCCACCAAATGAGGAATATTCGAAGGATACTTTTAAGCCAAATTCAGATGAAAAGGGTATATCAACGAACATATAACCATTTTCATTTTGGCCATTTGAGGTTAATTGCAAGGCACTCCCTGTCAATTTTACCTTATTATTAGTTCCTCCAAATTCAATATTCTCTCTTAAGTCAGGGCTGGTAAAAGTTTCACAAAAAGGAAAACCTTCCCGAATGGGAATTACTATATCAGCCAAGGTGCGTGCATTACCAGATCCGGGAATTGTATCTGAGGCAATTTTAGATAAAGCCTCAAGCCTTTCAGACAATTGGCTTAGCCTATCGTCATTAGTTCTAAATGGGGAGATGGCGAAAATTGCCCCCAAGCTCGAAAGCATTATTAGCAAAAAAATCAAAAGTTTTGAGTACGAATTTTTGCTCATAAGTAATTCTTGTGGTATTAGTTAAATACCGGCACTAGTTATGGGTAATCAATGAATTATTCAATAATTCAATTTAGGTCAAAAATAGAACCACTTTGCCATGAAACCTCGAAATATCTATGAATTTTAAAACCTACTTCAAATTTTGGGCTCACAAAAGATCCATTCCATTTGAGTAGGTCTCTTCTCAGCAAGAATATTTATTTGATCTTTTATAGGGAGTTTCAGGATTTCAGGATTTTGAATTTCCCTATATCGATACACATCATCTATACTTTTTATTAGCTGAATAGAATGCGTGTGTTCGAAGCGCTTTGTCAATACATCCGAAATACCTGGGGAAATAAAATCATGCATTTCCACAATAAAGTCCGATTTACTAAGATGGGCAATCACTTCATCTGAAATCAGACTAGCCTCGTACCCTTCGCAGTCCGAAAAGATCAAATGTCTCTGCGCGGGATCCAGTTGCAAAAGAAAGTCGGTTGTCACTTCTTCAAGAATCCGAAATCTATCACTCATCAATACTCCGTTTGAACTAGCCATAACTCTGGTTTTTTCTCTTGCCTCTGGATTAATATCAGCCGCATAGATTATGGAGTCAGGAAATTTTCTGGCAAGCCCCACTGCATAATAGCCTTCTGCGCAGCCTATGTCCAGAATAGAGCAATATGTCTTTTGAAACACCTTATCGAGGATCTCATGAAGTTCAAATTCATAGCATCCCAATAATTTAGGGAATAGCGTAGAATGTAAAGAGCTTAGGAAAGGATACTTTAAGCCTTTGAAAGGGCCGTTCTTTACCGAATCTGAAATCAAATACCTATATTCTTCAAAAAACTGTATCTGGGCTCTAGAATTTTCCTCTTGCTTTTTCTTGACATAAATCTCAGCATTCATTTCAGCAAAAGGTTTATAAAAACTCCAAGAAAAACTGGAATCCACTAATTTCAGAAGAATACTAGACAGCTTTTGTTTTAAGTATTTTTTCATTAATCAAAGAAAGAATAAAAAGCCATTATCTACAATTGGCATTATTTGTAAGAAAAAAAACGGAAACAAATAAGGATTACTTAGATTTGCGGACGTAAAATTCAATGTAATTCATAGGATGAAGACAATTTTGATAACCGGAGGTACCGGTTTTTTGGGTAGAAACCTAGCTTTAAAGCTAAAAAACGACTACCAAGTAATATTAACAGGTAGAAATAATAAACAAAATCTTTTTGCATCCAAATACACTGGCTGCCAGGTAGCACCACTCGATATAAGTAATATTGAATCAGTGAGGGATGTTTTTGTAGAATTCAAGCCGGACATAGTAATTCATGCTGCCGCCACCAAGTTTGTGGATTTGGCAGAGAAATATCCGATGGAATGTGTGGATGTCAATGTGCTGGGTTCACAGAATGTAGCAAGAGTAGCCGTAGAAAGAGAAATCCCTGTGGTAATAGGAATCTCCACAGATAAGGCTGCTCCTCCGGTAAGAAACATTTACGGAATGTCCAAGAGTATCATGGAGCGTATTTTCTGCGCTATGGACGACAAATCTGCCACAAAATTCACAGCTGTACGGTATGGTAATGTGGCCTGGTCAACTGGATCTGTGTTGACTATCTGGAAGAAAATGCTGGAGGAAACCGGAGTAATTGGAACTACAGGCCCTGAAATGAGAAGATTTTTCTTTTCTGTAGATGAAGCTGTGGACTTGGTAGTGACAGCTATGGACAACATTGATATAGCGAGAGGAAAAGTGCTTTCACGGCACATGAAAGCTGCCCAGATGCAGGATATACTTCAGACTTGGATTGAGGAAAAAGGAGGTAAATGGGAGAAAATAGAGGGCAGACCAGGAGAGCGGGATGATGAGTTTTTAATTGGAGATTTGGAACTTGCTTATACCGAAGAACTGGAGTTTGATGGGATTAAGCATTATTTGATTTCTTTCAACGATAAAGTTGCCAATCCTATTTCCTTTGGACTTTCCTCAGCAAATACCGAGAAGTTATCCCGAGAGGAGATAGTAAGTATCATCAACAACCCTCCTATTGAGGAGCAATAAAACATGAATAAGATAAACCATGCTTTAATCATGGCTGCAGGAAGGGGCACTCGCATGGCTCCTCTCACCAATATAATCCCCAAGCCAATGGCCCCACTTTGGGGTTCTACCCTGATTGCTAATGGGATCAAAAAATTGGTTCTGCATGTGCCAAACCTTCATATTACAGTGGGCTATAAAGGGGCGGAACTTGCCAAACATGTCATAGAGCTAGGTGTTCACTCTGTCTTCAACACCGAAGGCAAAGGTAATTCCTGGTGGATATTTAATACCCTGATGGCCAATTTGGATGAGCCTGTTTTGGTTTTGACTTCAGATAATGTCACTGATCTCAAAATCGAATCTCTGCTTTCAGAATATGAGCGGTTGAATAGTCCTGCCTGCATGGTAGTCCCGGTATTACCAATTCCCGGCTTAGTTGGGGATTTTATTCATCATGAAAATAATCATGTGATCAAACTTGACAGAAATGATCCCGCTGAATCTTATTGCTCAGGAATACAAATCATAAATCCGCGTAAAATCAATCAGCTCATGTCTCCCGTAGAGGATTTCGGGGATATCTGGAAAGAATTGATTTCCAAAAAACAATTATTTTGCTCCTCTGTATTTCCTGAGAAATGGTTTACAATTGATACCATTGAGCAATTAAGCTTGATGAACAATCAACAAGCCTGATCACCCAAAAAAGGTTAAAAACTATCCATGCAAGACAAGTCTATTAAAATCCTTGGCATTTCAGCTTTTTATCATGATTCTGCAGCAGCAATTTGTGAAAACGGAAAAATCATCGCAGCAGCACAGGAGGAACGCTTCACACGGGATAAACATACACCGGATTTCCCGGTAAATGCCATTCGGTATTGCTTGGAAGAAGCTGGATTTTCAATTGATGAATTGGATGCGGTAGTTTTCTATGATAAGCCCCTCTTAAAATTTGAGAGACTGTTGGAGACCTATTATAAGTTTGCACCTAAGGGCTTCCTTTCATTTGCCAAGGCCATGCCAGTATGGTTAAATGAAAAAATGTTCCTTAAAAAATTGATTAGAGAAGGCCTGAAAGAGGTAGAGGATTACAAGGCAGCAAACTTGACCATGCTCTTTCCTGAGCATCATTTATCTCATGCCGCCAGCGCATACTATCCTTCTCCCTATGAAGATGCGGCTATATTGACCATTGATGGTGTGGGTGAGTGGAGTACCGCAATCATCGGACATGGAAAAGGCGCTTCCATAGAGGTGCTGAAGGAATTAAATTTCCCACATTCAGTGGGTCTGTTATATAGTGCATTTACCTATTACCTGGGTTTTACAGTGAATTCCGGAGAGTATAAACTAATGGGTTTGGCTCCTTACGGAAACCCTGACTCTGAAGAAACTTCCAGATTTGAAAAATTAATCAAGGAAAACTTAATTGAAATCTACCCTGATGGATCTATTTGGTTAGATCAAAGGTATTTCAATTACGCCACTGGCTTGAGAATGGTCCATGACAATAAGTGGAAGGATCTTTTTGGAATCGAACGCAGGGGTGAAGAGAGTGAATTGGAACAAATCCACTGTAACCTAGCATTGGCTATACAAAGAGTAACTGAAGATATTGTCCTTAAAATGGCGATGGAAGCCAAAAGACTTACCAATTCGGAGAATCTGGTGATGGCCGGTGGGGTTGCACTGAATTGTGTGGCCAATGGGAAACTTCAAAAATCAGGGATTTTTAAAAACTTATACATACAGCCTGCAGCAGGTGATGCTGGTGGAGCTTTAGGAGCTGCATTGGCAGCATCCTATATTTCATTCGCACAGGAAAGGATAAAGGCAGATCAGCCGGATTCTATGTTGGGTTCCTACTTAGGCCCCTCCTATTCCAGCAAGGAAATAGAGCTGATGAGCCGTAAAGTAAAAGGCAGCTACACTAAATACGAGGAGCTAGCTGCCATGTATCAGGTGGTAGCTAAAGAGCTTTCAGAAGGCAAGGTAGTAGGTTGGTTTCAGGGTAGAATGGAATTTGGACCTAGAGCACTTGGCAACAGGAGTATTCTGGGAGATGCCAGAAATCCTGAAATGCAAAAGAAGCTCAATTTAAAAATCAAATACAGAGAAGGATTTAGGCCTTTTGCTCCTTCTGTTTTGGCTGAGGACGTATCCACCTATTTTGATCTAGACGAGCCTTCTCCGTATATGCTATTAGTAGCACCTGTAAAAGAATCTAGGAGAAAAGAACTTCCTACTGATTACAATAACATGGGGCTTTGGGAAAGACTGTATCAGGAACGTAGTGATATACAATCAGTTACCCATTTGGACTTCTCTGCGAGAATCCAAACAGTACATGAAAACACCAACCCTAGGTATTATTACTTAATCAAAGAATTCCAACGCCAAACGTCTTATGGACTTGTAGTGAATACGAGTTTTAATGTGCGAGGTGAGCCTATCGTTTGTACTCCACATGATGCCTACCGCTGCTTTATGAGCACGGAAATGGATGTGTTGGTAATCAACGAATATGTGTTTTTCAAGACGGATCAGCCTGATTGGGAAAACAAAGAAAAATGGATGGTAACCTTTAAAAAGGATTGATCATGGGCTTGATTTCTAAAAGCGATATCAAATCTTTCTTTACGATCACAGTCCCCATGCTATTGATCATGGTGGTGCTTGTCGAAATTATCCTTTGGAAAGTAGCTCCGGTGGAAGATCCATTTGCAAAGTATAAAAATACAGCTCCGATCAACAATCAGTATATAGAATCTCAATTTCCTAAAAAGGTATCCTATACGTTTGAAATTGAATCGGACTTACCCTTGATGGATTCTTCCGCAACCTTTTCTACCAATAATATGGGATTTCGGGGAGATTCATTGATTTCTCCCAAGCCCATGGACGAATACCGGATTTTCTTAGTAGGAGGAAGTACTACGGAAAATCTGTTTATTGACGATGCGCTAGGTTTTGAAAGGCAGATACAGGAGAAGCTACAAACTGAAAATCCGGATAAAAGCATTAAAGTATATAATGCCGGGAAATCGGGTGATGCCAGTCCGGATCACTTGGCCATGCTAGGCCATAGACTGGTGCATTTAGAGCCAGATTTGCTCATACTCTTCCCCGGAATTAATGATCTTAACAGACTTGCAGCTGGATACGATTACCTGCATTATCCTGTCAAATCAACAGAGTTAGAACGAAATTGGCTAGTTGATCTTAAGTTTTTCCTCAGCAATTTTCAACTGATCCGAAGGCTGATCAATGTGCTAAATACCGAAGAGGAAAGTGCCAGAAAGACTATTTTTCTGAGTACAAATTATAAAGACAAAGTACAGGAAGTGCAGCGTTTACCTCTTGAATCTTCCTTGCCGGACATTGATATTTCTATCTATGAAAGAAACATCGAAAGTTTTATTGGAATATGTACCAGCCAGAATATAGACTTGTTACTTTTGACACAGACATTCACTTGGAATAGTCAAGAGGAAAACAATCTCTCCAATTCGCATTGGATGGTGGGAATTGGTGACAAGCGCTATCCTGAAGCCGCATTGGCTGAGAAATTAACCGAGATGAACCAATCTATCCATAAGCTTGCTGTGAAAGATTCTTTGGACTTATTAGATTTGGAACGCTTAATTCCAAAAACCAAGGACTACTTTTATGACGATTGCCACTTCAATAAAGGCGGGATCTCATTGAGTACGGATCTGATTTCTAACACTATTCAACAAACATATTTTACCAATTAAGATGGATTTCCTGAAAGACATTTGGGCCTTTATGAAAGAAAGAAAAAAGTTCTGGCTAGCGCCGGTAATCTTCGTTCTTTTATTATTAGGCGTATTAATCATTTTTGGTGGAGGCAGTGCATTGGCACCTTTTATCTACACCTTGTTTTAATTCAACAGCTTAATGAAAGCATTAAAAAGCGATCCCAGCAAAACGGTTTTGGTCATTTGTACTGGGTTAATTTTAGTTTACTTTATTTTCTCTTTAAAATGGATTCTCTTCGTAGCATTTGCGATAGGTATCCTAAGTATTCTATCTGAATGGATCAGTAAAAAGATTGAATGGGTTTGGTTTCAATTAACCAAGCTGTTGAGTATGATAGTGCCCAATATCCTGCTTGGCGCTATTTTCTATTTGTTCCTTACTCCTATCGCTTTTTTAGCTAATTTTTTCTCAAAATCAGATCCATTACTAATTAAAAGACCGGTCAGTACTGCATATAAAGAGGTCAATAAGCAATTCAAAGCTGAGGATTTGAAGAATCCTTGGTAAGGTTTTTTTAACCGCAGTTTTTTAACCACAGAGGGCACAGAGCTTTCGCAGAGGTCGCAGTTGTTTAGTTATTCTCTGGTCGCAGCTGGCAAATAAAATCACAACAAAAAAGTGGCTGTCTCATATTGATTTTCATTATTGGAGACAGCCTTTTTTATTCAATAGGGGCCGATTTCCTGAAATCGGTCTCTATTTTTTTGACTACTGTTTAACTCTTTAGCAATAGGCGTTTTCCGACTTGCTCTGTTTATTTCGGGTGTTTAGGGTAATGGATTTATAAAAAAGGA
>NZ_JAYEEY010000049.1:0-12666 GCF_035156415.1 Algoriphagus persicinus | reverse complement strand
AAACGCCTATTGCTAAAGAGTTAAACAGTAGTCAAAAAAATAGAGACCGATTTCCTGAAATCGGCCTCTATTGAATAAAAAAGGCTGTCTCCAATAATGAAAATCAATATGAGACAGCCACGTTTTTTTTATCCATTTACCTTCTCTACTATTCTTTCAAAGACTTTCACTCCCGTTTCAATCAACTCATCGGGGAAGTCATAGGTAGGCTCGTGGAGTTGAGGACAGCTCTCACCGGCACCCAATCCAAATATATAAGCAGGACAACTCTGACTGAATAAGCCAAAATCTTCTGACCAACGAAAAGGTTCTGATTTTTCTACTAGATTCAGCCCTAGATCCTTCATTACTCCTTCCGCAATTTCGGCGGCTATTGGATTATTTTTGGAAACAGCGAATTTTTCCACCAAACTGAATTCACAGCCAAGCTTTTCGGCTGTCGCAATTTTTCTAGCTTCCTCAGTAACCATTTCGATCAAACTATCCAGATCATTCTGGTCATAAGCACGAATAGTCAGACTCAAACTTCCTTTGCCGGCACTGGTTCCAAAAGCCAAGCTTCCTATCTCTGCGTGAATGACAGTGACCAACGCAAAGTTTTTCAGCTTATCAGGAAGTGTAGGAAGAATTTGAATCAATTGAGCGATGGCCTGAGCTGGGTTGATCCCGGCATCTGGGTGTGCTGCATGGGAAGTCTTCCCGGAAAGCGAAATCGTCAATCCCGTACTTCCTGCCGCAAATGATCCTTGCCTGACCACCACTTGATAGAGTGGAAAGCCTGGTAGATTGTGTAGTGCAAATGCAAAATCCGGTTTGATTTGCTGGAATTGAGGATCCTCTAGAATTCTCTTTGCGCCTTCCCCAGTTTCTTCAGCTGGCTGGAAAAGCAAAACTACCTCACCATTTTCAGGTCTTTGAGCAGCTAATTTCTCTCCCAATCCACAGATGATAGTCATATGTCCATCATGACCACATAAATGTGCCTTTCCCGAAGTCTGGCTGATATAGCTGAGATCTCCCGATTCTTGAATAGGAAGTGCATCCAGCTCGGCTCGAAACAAACTTCTTGGGCCTGCCCTTTTCCCCTTGAAAATGAAAGCAAGCCCATTTCCGCCTAGATTCTGAATGGTTTGATCTGGATTGAGCTTTGCAAAAAAGGCTAAAATTTTCTCCACGGTAGCACTTTCTTCGCCGGCAATCTCTGGGTTTTGATGTAGGAGTTGACGGAGATATATGAGTTCTGAAAGAGGCATTTTTCTAATAAATTTTCGAAAGGTAAGTTTCTACTGCTCAGATGGAATCATTTTTGAAGAAAAAATGAGCCTTCGATCAGGAACTATCCAAGATCGCTGGCTATTTTAGAATATCATTTCAACCCTACAACGATAACTTTTATGAGCGAGGCACAAATTCAAAACTACAACGAGCAAATCCAAGCTTTGGAAGCACAAATCACTGGCGATATGTTTGCAGACATGGAGATTCGTGACAAGATCCACAACCTTAAGATGGAGCGTGACGGAGTTAAACCTACAGATTCCAGCATAGACTGCGTAGGTTGCGGAAGTTAATACACTGACTTTGGCTAGCTACTATATCATTTACAAGCCCTTTGGGGTTTTATGTCAATTTTCGGGAGAGGGACAGACACTTGCCTCTCTTTTTGATTTTCCCAAGGAGGTATATCCTGTAGGCAGACTGGATAAGGATTCGGAAGGACTCCTGATTATTACAGACGACAAATCTTTAAATCATCACCTGTTGAACCCTCGCTTTGGACACCAGCGAACTTACTATGCTCAGGTGGAAGGCGCTCCCGAACCAGCATCTTTAAAAGAGTTGATGCAGGGTGTGATGATCCATGTGGAGGGGAGAGATTATAAAACCAAGCCTGCGATAGCCAAAACCTTGGACCCAGTTCCTTCTCTTCCGGATCGTGATCCTCCTATACGCTATCGAGCTTCGATTCCCGATACCTGGATTTCTTTGACTTTGATAGAGGGCAAAAATCGACAGGTGCGCAAGATGACTGCTGCGATCGGACATCCTACGCTGAGACTTGTACGCTGGTCTATGGAGAAATTGTCGATAGCTAATTTTAAAGTAGGGGAAGTACAAGAGATCGATGAAAAAACGATTTATCACAAATTAGGCTTGACTGGTTTTAAGAAGACAAGTGAAACGAGGAGTTCAGGGAGGTAAGACCTTTTGACTCTCGCGGCGGCGCGACGTTAGATTGGCGAAAGTGGTTTGGCTTCCCTTTTACTTTTATGATTTTGGCTTTGTTTAAAGAGATTGTGAGGCAACATTAAGAAGAGTTACCCAGCGCAATTTTGTCTTGTCCTCCAATAAAAGATTTGAATGGAAATAATTTCACTATTAAAATCGCTACGCCGCCGCGCCCCTACGAGAAATAAGCATCTTAAAAAATCATAAAATCCCTTTCTTATTCATGGTTTACCGCTTCTAAGATTTAAGATTGTCCTTTGGGACAAAAACCTTTATTTTAGGCTCCCTTTACTCGCACTCAAAGATTCAGATTCCATGCATCAGGAAAAAATAGCAGACGTAATACAGGAAGTTAAGAAAGTAGTAGTAGGCCAGGATAGAATGGTCAACAGACTTCTGATTGGACTTTTTACCAATGGCCACATTCTTTTGGAAGGGGTGCCGGGCCTGGCCAAGACCTTGACGGTCAATACACTAGCTAAAGTTCTTCATCTTGATTTCAATAGAATCCAGTTTACACCGGATTTACTTCCCTCAGATTTGATCGGTACGATGATCTACAATCAGCAGGCAGCGAGCTTTGAAGTAAAAAAAGGACCAATTTTCTCCAATGTGATCTTGGCAGATGAGGTCAACCGATCTCCAGCCAAGGTCCAGTCAGCACTTCTGGAAGCCATGCAGGAAAAGCAGGTGACCATAGGTGATACTACCTATATGCTGGATAGACCCTTCTTGGTACTAGCTACGCAAAACCCGGTGGATCAGGAAGGCACATACCCACTTCCAGAAGCACAAGTGGATAGATTCATGATGAAAGTACACATCGACTATCCAAGCAAGGCGGATGAAATGGAAGTAATGCGCAGGATGGCGAATATGTCATTTAGCTCGGAAGTGAATGCAATACTTTCCAAAGAGGAGATTTTTGAGATCCGCAATCAGATCAATGCAGTAAAGATAGCTGAGCCACTAGAGCACTATATTATTGAGTTGGTATTTGCGACCCGATTCCCGGTACAATATGGGCTTAAAGAAGAAGCTAAGTACATTCAGTTTGGCGTATCTCCACGTGCAAGTATCAATTTGAACTTAGCCTCCAAGGCAGTTGCATTCATGGATGGAAGGGATTACGTATTGCCTGAAGACATCAAAGAAATAGCAGAAGATGTGTTAAATCACCGCATCATTCTCAATTATGAGGCAGAAGCTGATGGAATTAATACCCGGGATCTGGTAAAAATTCTCATGGAGAAAGTTCCTATTAACAAATCGGTAACATTGAAATAATAGCTATTTCACTAAAAAAAGGCTTTTCGAGAGAGAAGCCTTTTTTTATGCGCTTTTTATTATTCCAATATTAAATTCTGCATCTTTTATTAAAAAAAGCATAATTCAAAAAATTCTCTTGAGGTAGAAAATTGAGACAGCTTTGCATCATCAAATAAGGCAAACCATAATCAATTATAAATCTCAATGAAAAAGTTCAATTCTCTATTCATCCTGTTTTCAGCCGTTGCGCTCGGATTCTCGAGCTGTATTGAAGGCAATGATAAACCTGTAGTTCCTGTAGTCCCAGAGACTGAGGATGTATTGCTAATAAATTCAAACATTACGGCCAATACTACTTGGGAAACTGGTAAAACGTATGTCCTGGGTGGTAGAATTGCTGTCACTGCAGGTACTACACTTACAATTCAGCCCGGTGTAATCGTAAAAGGTGAAGTTGGATCAGGATCTAATGCGACTGCATTGCTCATCGCCAGAGGAGCAAAACTTGATGCGCAAGGAACAGCTACATCTCCGATCATCTTCACCACTTTTGCTGACGAGATCACTCCTGGAGAGATTGCATCCCCTAATCTTGAGCCTGAACTTTCCGGTCTTTGGGGAGGATTGATCATTCTAGGTAAAGCCAATGCTTCTCTAGCTGGTGACGTCACTGAAACACAAATCGAAGGTATCCCACCTTCCGATACCAATGGTCTATATGGTGGAACTGATGATGCAGACAATTCTGGTATCATCAAATATATTTCAATCCGTCACGGTGGTGCTAATATCGGTGAAGGCAACGAGATCAACGGGCTCACTTTAGGTGCTGTTGGATCAGGAACGGTAATTGAAAACATAGAAGTGATCGGTAACCAAGATGATGGAATCGAGTGGTTCGGTGGTACTGTAAACGTAACAAATGCAATTATCTGGAATGTAGGTGATGACCTGCTAGATACAGATCAGGCTTGGTCAGGTACGATGGATAACTTCATCTTAGTTGCCGGTGGTTCAACTGACCACGCACTGGAGATTGATGGTCCAGAAGGATCATTCAATGCTGGACATACCTTGAAAAACGGTACTATCAAAGGAAATAATGTTGCCGAACTAGGTGATTTCAGGGACGGAGCAAGAGGTACTTTCGAAAACATTTACTTCTTCAATTTTGCTAATCCTGCTGACACTGAAGGTCGTGGTGACCTTTCCCTAAGCGGAGAAAAAACATTGGCAACATTCTCTGGTGGGACATTGAAATTTATGAATCTTGAAATTACTCTAGCTGATGGCGTTGAACTTTCCAAAGTATTTAAAAATGGAACTGATGCATTTGCTACAAATGTAGCAGCTGGTGCTAACACAGTAGGTGCTGACAAAACAGCATTTGCTAGCACTTGGTCCTGGACTTCAGCTTCAGGAGCTATTTCTGATCTAAAATAAACTCTCACTTTTGAAAGAAGGGAGAAAGAACTTGCAAGGTCACTTTCTCCCTTCTTTCAAAATTTATTCTAACTGCTGTATGAAGAATCAATCTACAAATCCACTTATGAAGGGATTCCTGGTTTTACTTCTGCTGATACTTTCACAAGTGTTTGCAGGCTTTGCATTTGCCCAAAATGGTACCATTCGTGGTACCATCTTCGAAGAAGGTACGGGTGAGCCTCTATTTGGTGTCTCTGTCTTAGTGAAAGAAACATCCACCGGTGCAGTCACTGACTTCGACGGTAAATTCGAAATAAAAGTCACACCGGGAACCTATTCGCTTCAGGTTTCTTACATTTCATACGCTTCTATCAACCTTACCGAGGTAGTGGTAAAAGCAGGTGAGGTGAACGTCATCAGCGATCTATTGATGGCTGAGGAAGCTTCCGATCTTGAGACTGTGACTGTCTCTGCTTCAGCGATTAGAACCACAGAGTCTGCGCTGCTTTCAGTAAAAAGAAATGCTGCCAACTTGATCGATGGTATCTCGGCAAGTACTTTCCGCCAGATTGGTGATGGAGATGCAGCTTCTGCTGTAAAGCGAGTAACTGGGGTATCTATCGAAGGAGGTAAATACATCTTCGTGAGAGGGCTCGGTGACAGATACACCAAAACGGTTTTGAATGGCGTGGATATCCCAGGTCTTGATCCAGATAGGAATACCATCCAGATGGATATATTTCCTACCAATGTGATCGACAACATTATCGTTTCTAAATCATTCACCGCGGATCTAGCCGCTGATTTCACCGGTGGTGTCGTAGATATTGAAACCAAGGATTTTCCTGAAGAAAAAACCATGCGCTTGAGCCTCAGTGGGGGAATCAACCCATCGATGCACTTCAACTCAAACTACCTGAAATATGATGGTGGCAATACAGACTTTTTAGGATATGATGATGGCACTAGAGCTATTCCTACAGACGGAAGAATTGACATTCCCCAGTATGGTGATGCTGTGGGCAATCCAAATGGCCAAAGAGGAATGGAATACCAGGATATTCTTGGAAACTTCAATAAAACTCTGGGTGGCTACAGAACCAATAGCCTTATGGATGTAGGTGTTAGCTTCTCGCTTGGCAATCAATTTACTAGATCAAAAGCTACCTGGGGTTATAACTTTGCTTTGACCTACAAGAACGAAACTGAATTCTATCAGGATGCTGAATATAACTTGTTTGCTAAGCCTAGAGACCTTAACCAAACAGAATTAGAGCCTTTAGAAAGACAGCGCGGTGACTTCGGAGTCAATAATGTATTGCTAGGAGGATTAGCTGGTATCGCCTTGAAGACGGATCATTCTAAATTCAAATTGAACTTGATGCACTTGCAGAATGGTGAATCAAAAGCAGGTGAATTTAGCTTTATCAATACCAACTTGGGAGCAAACTTCGAAGCCAAGCAGTACAATTTGGAATATAGCCAGAGAGGTTTGACTAGCATCTTACTTGCTGGTACTCATTATATCAATGGAAATGATTGGGAATTCAATTGGAAACTTGCACCAACCAGATCTACCATCAGCGATCCTGATATTAGATTTACCCGATTCAGAGAGCCTGCAAATACCGTTTCTTCAGAAGTAGGTTTACCAGCTAGGATCTGGAGAGATCTGGAAGAATATAGTTTGGTGGGCAAAGGAGATATAACCAAAAAAATGACGCTTTTCTCAAGAGAAGGCAAAGTGAAGTTTGGAGGAAACTATGTATTCAAACAACGAGACTTTACTATACAAAGCTTCCAGTTTGCGACAGGAAACTCAGAATTTACAGGAGATCCGAACGAGATTCTGCTTGACCAGAATCTATTCTCAGCTGAGAATAGAAATGGAGTAAGGTACAATGCCGATTTTATCCCGATAAATGCCAATGCCTATAACTCTATCGCTACAAACATGGGCGGTTATGTTTCTTTGGAAGCCAATCCAGCAGAAAAATTGAAAGCTATCGTTGGCTTGAGAGTAGAGAAATTCAATCAGTACTATACTGGAACCAACCAGACAGGAACAATAGATTATGATTTGGTAGAGGTGTTGGATGACTTGGATTTCTTCCCTACTGTCAACTTGATTTTCAACCTGAAAGACAATCAAAACCTTCGCGCTTCCGCATCTAGAACTATCGCTAGACCTTCTTTCAAGGAGCTTTCTTATGCAGAGATACTTGATCCAATCACAGGTAGAACTTTCATCGGCGGTCTATATCCAGAAACTACCAATGGTGGTAAAGAAGTCCTTTGGGATGGCAACTTGGTTTCTACTCATGTGAATAACTTTGATTTACGATGGGAAGCTTTCCAGGAAAAAGGTCAAATGCTTTCAGTAAGTGCCTTCTACAAAACGTTCGAGAAGCCTATTGAAATGGTTCAGTTCCTTGCTGATCCGGGTACTTTCCAGCCAAGAAACGTAGGTAACGGTACTGTCGCAGGTTTAGAGTTTGAATTTAGAAAATCATTGAAATTCATTGCTCCAAGCTTTGAGAATTTCAGTTGGAATACGAACGTGACGATCACTAGATCTCAGATCAAAATGTCTGAATCTGAGTTCAGATCTAGGTCATTGACCGCTAGAGAAGGACAAGTGATCGAGGATACGCGTGATATGGCTGGTCAGGCTCCTTACTTGATTAATACAGGTTTAAGTTATAACTCCTACCTAACGGGCTGGGAAGCTGGTATTTTCTACAACGTACAAGGATCCTCTTTACAATATGTAGGTTTCGGCAACAGGACGGATACCTATTCTGTACCATTCAATAGCTTGAACTTGAATATCAATAAAACTTTCGGAGCTGATGAGCGTCTTCAGGCAGGTTTAGGTGTTCAAAATATCCTGAATTCTAAAAGGGAGTACGTTTATAGTTCCTACCAAGCCGAAGATCAGATCTTCAGTAGTCTTTCTCCAGGAGCAAAAATCAACTTGAGAGTTTCATTCTCATTCTAAACTACTACTGCCACAAATGAAAAAGAGGCTGTCTCATAAGTAGGGACAGCCTCTAATTTGTACGGGTAGGTATCTGAGATAAATTCCAAATACTTAAATCTCAGCTTGATGATTTAAGTTTTGAGACAGCTTCTTTTTTTATGTCAATTTATGGATGAGGACTGAGCTCCAATTTCTCTACCAAATAAGCTATTCTATCTTGTGCCTCCATTTTTGCCTGCTGGATAAGAATCTATTAAAATATCGACAATGCGCGCAGCGGTTTTTCCATCCCAAAGTGGTATTCCTTGGTATTGTTTCCACTCCCCTTTCATGATTTTTTCGAGATAGGGCTTTAGTTTTTTTGGATCAGTTCCTACCAATTCGTTGGTGCCAAGATGTATTGTTTCGGCTCGCTCTGTATTGTCCCTCAAAGTGATGCATGGCACGTTCATGACCGATGCTTCTTCCGTTATTCCCCCCGAATCGGTAATTACACCTTTTGAATTTTTTACCAGATAATTAAATTCCAAATACCCCAAAGGTTCGCTCATGTGCAGATTTGGAGCAACGATTCCTAGGCCTTGTAGATTTTTGGCGGTTCTCGGATGAACCGGGAAAATGATAGGAAGACCTTTAGTCCCTTCCAAGATCGCATCTATCATCGCCTTGAGGGATTGCTCCTGATCTACATTTGCAGGTCGGTGCATAGTCATGACGAAGTATTGCCCTGATACTAGATTTTCAAAAATCTGACCTGCAGGCTTTTGAAATCTTGGCATTTGAGCCATCAGTGTGTCTATCATGGTATTGCCTACGAAATGGATCTTTTCTTCAGGTACGCCAGCTTTTCGCAGGTTTGAGTTCGCGATTTCTGAAGTGGTGAAAAAGTGATCTGTGATCGAGTCAGTGACCATTCGATTGATTTCTTCAGGCATGGATAAATCACCCGAGCGAATGCCGCCCTCCACGTGTGCCACATCAATCTGAAGTTTCTTAGCAGCTATGGAGCATGCTAGCGTACTTGTGACATCACCGACTACTATTACTAAGTCCGGTCGGTTTTCCATCAATTCCTTTTCAAAAGCAATCATGATAGTGGCAGTTTGCTCTGCTTGGCTTCCTCCACCTCCGCCAAGATTGGCGTCGGGTTCGGGAATAGATAATTGCTCAAAAAAGTCTCCTGACATCTTTTTATCGTAGTGCTGACCCGTGTGAACGAGCCGGAAATGGACATCAATTCCTTGCGCTTGCTTTTTGATAAATTGATGAAGGATGGGTGCGATTTTCATAAAATTGGGTCGCGCACCTGCGACAATAGTAAAACTAGCCATCTCTTGTCGTGATATTCAGTCCAAAAATAGTAAATCCTTTTGGAGGCATTGGCTAAAATTAGCGTTCTTTTGGTAAGTCTGTTTTGGCTCCTTTTTTGTTTCTTTGCAGGGTTATATTTTCTTAACTAACTGTATTTGATGAATTGCAATATTTGGTCAAAAGGAGTGAAAGCCCTTTTACTGCTCGTGGCCGCACTTACATTTTTCTCTTGTATTGATACGTTAGAATCTGAGGTGGTTGTTTATACTAACGACTTCTCTGATTTGGATTTGGCAGGATTTGAAAATGCCAGACTTATGATATTTGAACAGGATACCGTAGTAGGCTACTATCATAATGAAGAAATAGCAGTCAATCTTACAGGGCTTCCTTCCCATAACATGTTGAAGGTGACTCTTGAGATACTAGTGCATGACACCTGGGACGGCAATCCATCTGATACTGGGGGAGGTCCAGATCAATGGTTTTTTGGGGTAGATACCGAGGAAATATTCCGGACAACCTTCTCAAACTCACCCTGCGAGTCCACTTATTGTCTATATCAATCCTATCCTGATACTTATTTTAGACAAAACAGACCGAAATCCGGAGCGATTCAAGCCAATATGCCGGGTTTATGTTTGTACGGAGCTTTCGCAAATTACACGACTCGATATAGTATTTCTAAAATAATTGAGCATAGTACTTCCAGTACTAGAATTTATATGAATTCAGCATTGGTGGCTGATAATTCACCGGACCCTCTGTGTGACGAATCTTGGTCTCTAGCTGCTGTCACTGTAGAAGCCCTTACCTTGAAATGATCATGAAGACAGGGAAAATTATGAGATGCTTTCTGGGGTTTTTGTTGCTAATTCTTCTAATCAACAAGAATTCATTGGCTCAGACAGTGCCGGTAGGTACGCCCGTATTAGATGATTATCTGAGAAGAGCTCAGTTGCTTGGTGACGTTGATTCCACCTCATCATTTATGATCAGGCCTCTTTATCCGGTGAACGCATTTGGGATAAAATACGCTTTTGACCTCGATAGTACTATAGTAGATATGGATCTCTCCCCCATCAATAAGTTTTTTGGGAAGGATAAGAAGGGCAAGTTTTTGTTGATGCCTGCAGTGGCTAAATTTCAATATAATTCTACCTATGCCTTTGGTGTCAATGACGGGGCATTTATCCCAAACCGTGGAATTCAGAGTATCCTGAGCGCAGGGGCATTTTTGGAATATGGCTCATTCAGTCTGCAATTGCAGCCAGAACTGCTGATGGCTCAAAACAAAGATTATAAAGGCTTCCCTATAGAGCACCAGGCCTCGATATTATTCTATTATGAGTACATGAATCGCATTGATATGCCGGAGCGATTTGGAGAGGAATCATATACTCACGCCTACTTGGGACAATCTAGCATTCGTTATAATTTCCAAGAATATTCTATTGGTATTTCTTCCGAAAATCTATGGTGGGGGCCTGGAAAGAGGAACTCACTCTTGCTAGGAAATAATGCGCCGGGCTTTGTTCATTTGACAGCAAATACACGTAAGCCGGTGCGGACAAAAATCGGATCTTTTGAAGGGCAGGTCATCGGTGGTTTCTTAAGCTCCTCAGGCTTCTTACCCCCATGGTCTGATTATAGAATTCAGGAAAATAACGTGTATATCCCTAAACCTGAAAATAATAAGCGTTTCTTGACTGGGTTGGTTTTGACTTATCAGCCTAAATGGGTGCCTGGATTATTTCTGGGTTATGGCTCTGTCAATCACGTTTACAGAGAAGACATCAGTGGTTTAGGAGATGTTTTACCGATTTTCAATGGAAGAAAAAAACCGGACAACATTATTGACAATACCATTGCAAAGAGGCAGCAGTTTAGTTCTGGGTACTTTCGGTGGTTAAGTGCTACAGGGCATTTTGAATTTTATGGCGAGTATGGTACCAGAGGGAATAGTATGAAACTAAACGATTTCATGATTACTCCTGAGTCTGGAAGAGCTTTCACTTTTGGATTTTCGCATTTAATGAGTCTTAAAAAATCTGGACATTATTTCCAAATTAGTTCTGAAATGACACAAACCGGACAGACCATTAGAGACGATATCAGATCACTCAAGACTTGGTACATTCACGACTATGTAGTCGAAGGCTATACACAAAATGGCCAGGTGCTTGGAGCTGGAAATGGGCCAGGAAGTAATGTGATCTTTTTGGAATTAGCCTGGGTGAATAAGATGAACCGAATTGGTTTCCAAATGGAGCGGATTGTCTATAATAACGATTACTATTATTATCGATACGAGGCATCTAAGGACTGGAGAAACAAATATGTGGATCTTGTCCCTTCCCTGATTGGTGATTGGAAGTTTGGCAATTTATTGTTCAATGCCCGTTTGCAATATGTGAATACCTTGAACTACAAGTGGTATTTAGAAAATAATCCAGACCAGTATTTTGTGCCTGGCTATGATCGCAAGAACTTTGTGGGTCAGGTCGGATTAGCATATATTTTCCAATAGAAGTTAGATTCGATGGCAATATGAAATCGAGCATGACTCAAGCGTCACACACAGGGATGATTATCTACCATGCGAGATTCTCCCGATCCGCCACGGCGGACGGGACAGGCCATCCCGTTTCCTTCGTCACGGGACAGGTTATGACCGTTAAAAGAAAATTATAAACACATGAAAGTAGAAAAGAATAAAGTGGTAGCAGTATGCTATAACCTGAAAGTGGATGATGGCGACACCGGAATGCTTCCTTATGAATCTGTGCCTGAGGATAAACCCTTTTACTTTTTATTTAACGCAGGAGAAGTATTTCCCAAATTCGAAGAAGCATTGCTAGGCAAGTCTGCCGGAGATGAGTTTTCTGCACTTTTGGGTTTTGATGATGCGTATGGAGACTATATGGAGGAGAAAAAAACCATCATNCGAAGAAGCATTGCTAGGCAAGTCTGCCGGAGATGAGTTTTCTGCACTTTTGGGTTTTGATGATGCGTATGGAGACTATATGGAGGAGAAAAAAACCATCATTCCAAAGGCCAATTTTAAAGAAAAAGGAAAAGTAAATAAGGAAATGCTTCGTGTAGGAAATGTGATTCCTATGCAGGATAATAAAGGAGGGCAGATTCGTGGAGAGATTACCAAAATCGACTACACTGGAGTTCACATGGACTTTAACCCTCCACTGGCCGGATATGATTTATTCTTTGAAGGCAAAATCATAGCTGTGCGGGAGGCGCTTCCTGAGGAACTCGAACACGGGCATGCACACGGCCCAGATGGACATCATCAGCACTAAACTAATGCAATGTGGCTGTCTCATATTGATTTTCATTATTGGAGACAGCCTTTTTTATTCAATAGAGGCCGATTTCCTGAAATCGGTCTCTATTTTTTTGACTACTGTTTAACTCTTTAGCAATAGGCGTTT
>NZ_JAYEEY010000048.1:0-15913 GCF_035156415.1 Algoriphagus persicinus | reverse complement strand
TCCAGAGCCATAAGCAAAAAGACCTATACCAACTTCTGCCCTCAAACTGGCAGCAGCACAGGATTAACTGAATTCCTTACAATTCCTAGCCCAAACTATATGGGATGCTCGGAGGGATACGAATCAACAACTTTGATCATGTGATCGAAGCATTTGATTTGGGAGAGGTGAGCTTCCACTCAGGCTGGGTTTTCCATCGTGGCGGAGCTAATCAGACGGAACAGATGCGAAAGGTTATAATGGTGATTTACATGGATGCTACCGCCAAACTCAAAAATCCTGAGAATGATAATCAGATCCATGATTGGAATACCTGGTGTCCGGGAGCGAAGATCGGTGAAGTGATCGATACGGAATTGAATCCTGTGGCGGGGGGATTTAGGCTAAAGTTTAGTATATGAACCGCGGCATCCCGCAGGGTGCTATGATTTCATATAGTGCTATGACCTTTTCAATATATATTTTTGATGTTATCAATCCAGTCTGGCACTTCATAGCCCTCACCGATTTTCGAAACGTACTTTTTGGCGAAATCAAATTTATTATTACCTGCGTTAAAGAAGTTATCAAGTAATTTTAATTTACTTGGGGATAAGTCCAGAGCGAAATAAACAGATTCTTGAGAGGGATCAGTGATATCATTTAAGACATTTGCCAATTCGGGGAAGTCATCTTTAAATTCTAAAAGTGTCTCATAAAATAATTTACCGTTTAAGGAATCTTCAATTTCAGTTTTAGGAGAAACAGGATTTGATTCAATTTTAACAAGCTTAGTTTTTCTTTCTGATTCAACATTTACAATTCTATAGCACATCAAGTTTTTCAATTCATCTCGTGTTGGATATTGAACCAACTCGGCATCAGTATCGGATATTAAAACAACTTTACCCTGAATCTCTTTTTTGAAGTCTTCATATGCAACTTGTAGATTATTATATATTCTCTTTATTTCAGTAGCACCTCCAACTGGAATAATTCTCAATTTTTTCTCTTTTTTTATATCTGCGAAATAGCTTTCAAAGTAAATCTTTTCAGAACTACCTTCGCAAATTAGCCAGTTGTATGGTTCATCTGTTAAGATACTAGTTACAACAGATTGAGTAAAATCATTAATACTTTTTAATCTAATGTCATATGGCAATTTGCCTTTGGAAGTTTTTATTGATTGCTTAACAGTTTCTCTATAGCTACAAATGTCAACCAAATCGAAAATATGTTCTTTCTCATTCTTGGAAATGACACTCACGCACCCATCTTCTACTGTAGGAATAAAACCATACCAGTGTGTAGTGAAAATTAATTGTTTACATAATAAACTAACTTCAAAAAGTTTATTGAATTGGTCATAACAAGCTGACATATGAAGTGAAGATTCGGGCTCATCAATTCCAAGAATTATATGTTGAGTATCAGTTCTATAGCTTTTCAAAAAATGATATGCCAATTCAATTATGGCTTTTTGTTTTTCACCCGAACTTAACGAAGACATTTCTAGCCAATGTGCTCCTTCCTTTTTATGAAGTTTTCTTATTTTAAAATATGCTTCAACAATAAGCTTGTAAACATCATGTTTCCTAAGATTTACTTGTCTTTCACCACCTGTTCGAAATGCATATTCTTCTAAAATGTCCGAAACTGAATCAATGAATTTATTTAAACTAAAATTTATTTCTTGAATTTTATTCTGTGGAACGCATTTTTCAACTATTTCATTTAATGTTTCACCCATTAGAGACTGTATTTCTCTTGTTTCTAATTGAGTAAAATTTTCGGGGTCAATATCTTTTGGAATATATATAAATTCAAATAATACTTTAAGTTCACCGAGTAAGCTTTGATAGACACTCAAATCTTCATCTGGTATTTGTTGAAGAGTTTTATCAAAATCAGTGATAACTAGTTCGCCCAATTTTTTCGTATTAAAAAAACTTAAACTGGGTACATTGTCATAAGCATTTCCTAATGGTAAAAGAAAATATTTGTCACTATCAAAATCACGTTTTAAGATTTCACGTTGAATCGAAAATGTCTTAAACTGGTCTCTGTTTTGTGAAAGGATATCTGACTCCTCCACTTCCCAGGTATATCCACTTAATAACTCTGCTACATCAATATTTTCTTGATTAATTGAGGTTTTCTCGATCAAGAAAATTGGAACAATATGGGGTCTTGTAGTTGTAAACCCACTTTTTCTAGTTACGATATTATAATTCCAAGTTTTACCATTAAAAAAACTGTCCAGAGCTTCTAGTACTGAACTTTTTCCAATTCCGTTGTTTCCAACAAGGCCGCAGAAATTAGGTCCATGAGAAATTGGAACATAATTTATACCATTGTAGGTTTTAAAATTTCTAAGAATAGTGCCTATTATCATTTAGTCTCTTTTTAATTGGTGATATCGGGTTGCATATGGCTTGTGGCGGTTTCGAAGCACTTTCCTGTCCACCGAAACCAAATTTGGCTATGGAGCGAAACCCTGCTGATAGCCGTTCACCCGCCATAAGCTATATGCGTTTTTGGGGGTAGTTATTTTTTTCTTTCCTTCAAATATTCCCACACGGTTGTATTCATTCGGCCCCAATAATTTTGAACATTAAGTTCGATAATGAAAATGCTTTCCTTATCGTGTCCGCTTGATAGTTTATCATAAATCTCTTTTGAAGAAAATGTAGATTCTACTATCCAATTGTCTGAAAAGTATTTGAGCCAAGTGCCTAAAGATTTTATTCTATCATTAAAGGCCTCGTTTTCTTTTATACTTGTTTGTATTAAATATGTCTTTTTCATTTTAGGCCTTTTTGATTTGAAATTGACTTTTAAATTCTGTTAATCGATTCTTCCATACACCATTCCATTCAACTTCTATCTCGAAACTAACCGGAGTATGATTTTGGGCATACAGACTAAATTTAGCTTTCCATTTACCTTTTGGTTGGTCTTTGCTATTTGGTATTGTCCCGATAAGTAACTGTGTCTTATTGTTTGTTTTTTCCGAATCGGGAGTTGATACTTTTTCTGGTGCAGTTACTTCTACAATATCTAGAAGTTTCTTTCCTCCAGGCGGAATTATTATTGTAGAGGATTCAGTACCGTTCCATTCTAAGGGTGCGCTTGAACATTCAATGTGTTGAGAAATGGAAGTGTCTTTAGGGATAAACTCTAGTTTGTCTAAATACATTTCACAACTTAAAGCAGGAAGGTTTCCTGAGTTAGTTATTTCAATTTTTGTTACATATCGTTTAGCCTTTATCGTTTCTGCTCCTGACTCTGAATCTAAGGCAGAGTCTGTGTCTTCTACCGTGTGTTTTTCAGGAAGGGTAAATGATATACGAGGTCTTTTCCATTGTTCTCTAATGTCGTCTTTAAATAAGGCTATGACAAGCGCAAGAAAAGTAATTGAAGCAGAAATTATTGAAACAACTAACCTGTAATATTCTCCTTTGGAGAGAGAATCATCTGTAAAACTAGGTTTGAAAGCCTCAATTGGCAGATAATTGCCAATGGAATAGCCAATCAATACGCAGATCAACAGAATTCCAATTTTTAAAAGTCTATTCATTTATGTTTATTTTTTTAATTACCCCCAACATCTGCGTATACGCAGCTAATCACTTATATTTTCTAAACATCTTTTATTCTCCCCAAAATCTCAATGTTCCTCCCTTGAAGATTCCGTCGTTCAAGAAAGGAAGTTTTAAGTTGTAATTCATACCCTATACAGGGTATTTTATGCCTTTCCCCAAACCCTAACCTGATCTCATGAAGTTGATCTATAGCTACAACCAAACTTACCTTTGGCTGATTAGCCTCACGGCAGCATTGTACTTGTTTTCAGTTTTAACAAATTGGGTTTGTATATGAATCGTTTTAATAGTTTAACCCCTTCGTTGCGTACAGTTTATTTTATCTTTTCAAAAAATAAGTTTCGGACTCGACCATTAGACACTATACAACCTGTGATTAGATTATTTTCATCTCTGATGAACTCGACTTGTCCAAAAAACCAAGCTTCACCGAAAAACATATCGTCCTTTATGTGATTCAACTTGAAATCACTTAATCGGCTGTGTTTTGCAATTAGGCTATCACCGACAACAGTGAATGTGTAAGTGGTAGATAGTTCTTCGCTATAATATTCTCCAGAATAGTCAGCAAGATTCACATCAGACTTGTTGGATTCAGTTACTCTTGGTGCATCCATTATTTGACCTCCCTGATGAAGTTTTATAAGTTTTATGTTTTCTCCTTCATTAGGAATAAACTCAATTTTAGCTTCAACGCCTTCGACATTAAATTCGGTGGTTGAGATTGGTGTCAATGGAAGCTCTGCTTGTCCTGTCGCTTTGCCTGATAGTTTGCCATCATTTAAACTAATACTAATTACGAATCCAGGTTGTAATTCAAAATCACCCACATAGCTATTTAATACATCTTCATCAACAGTAACTGCTTCAGAGCTGCTGGCTTCTTTCGGTTTGTCTTCTGGTTTCAGTTTATCTTTTAGATAGATATCTACAATTTGATGAGCTATACCGCCTGTGTTGAATTCGGCTGAATTACTAAAAACAATTACGGCAAAATTTTCGCTAGGATATCGAGATAAATAAGAACGATAACCAGCGTCTGCACCACCATGTTCTATTTGGTTTATTCCTTTGTAGTCACCAACAAATTGACCAAGAGCTCCTCCGAAAGTTTCACCGTTGTTGAGTACAGCAAGGGTATTCATTTTATTTACAATAGTTGAATCTCCTACTTTTAAGTCCGTAAAATTCATTGCCCACAGACTCAAATCCTCAACAGTAGTAAAAAGACTTGTTGCTCCAACATTCGCATAATTCAAAACACTTTTTTTATATCCAGCAGAATCAGGTTGATAGGAGTACGCTCTATTCTTTACAATTTTCTCATGATCATCGTAAAAAAGGGTGTTATTCATTTCTAAAGGTTCAAAGATGTTCGTCTTGGTAAATTCAGCAAAAGACACGTCAGAAACTCTGGAAACTACTTCAGCCAAAAGCGTAAAGCCCGTATTACAATAGGCATATTCCTCACCTGGATTAAAGTTTAGTTCCTTTTGCTTACTCACAAGTTTTAAAACGTGCTCTTTGGTAATGACATCATCCATTCTCCAACCAGCCATTGATAATAAATTCCATTGATCTCTTAACCCACTAGTATGAGAAGCTAAATGTCTTAGTGTAATGGTCTTGCCAAAGTCTGGTACTTCAGGAATGAATTTTCTTATATCATCATCTAAGCTTAGTTTGCCTTGTTTTTCTAATAATAAAATCGAAAAAACAGTAAACTGTTTTGATACAGAGGCAATGTGAAATACTGAAGATGGGGTTATCGGGATGTCGTATTCTAAATTGGCAATGCCATAGCCTTTCTTATAAATGATTGCCCCATCTTTAACGATTGCCACCGCAGCTCCTGGCGTATTATCCGTATCCCATTTCGTGAAAAGTTCGTCAACTTGTTTCTGTTTCTCAATTTGAGCTTGGATGGTACTTATTGGAATAAAAAGTAATATGAGTAGTGATAATCTAGTCAGTGTCTGATTCATAAGTAAAAGGTTTATTTGAGCAAACTTCTACTGTCTGTGTGCTCAGTAACTTGCATTTATTTTAAAAATACCTATTTAATTCTTCCTGAAATCTCAGTTTTCATCCCCTGAAGATTCCTTTATACAAGAAAGTAAGTTTTAAGTTGTAATTCATACCCTATGCAGGGTATTTTATGCTTTTTTGTAGTATTGGAGAATGGCTCCTGAGCTGAAGGTCTTTGTCCGAATTCAACAATGGAAATAATGTACAGAATAAGAAAACAAAGCTTTTTGGAAACCACAGGATAGCTGGCGATAATAATACAGTTATTTTATCGCTTTGATTTAGAGCTGTTTTCCTAACCTAACCCTGAACTCATGAAGTCGACCTATGCCTATAATCAAACTTACATTTGGCTCATTACCCTCACGGCCGCTTTAGGAGGATTTTTGTTTGGCTATGACTGGGTAGTAATTGGTGGGGCTAAGCCATTTTACGAGCCCTTTTTCAATATTACCTCAGTCGGAGATCAGGGCTGGGGGACGAGCTCAGCATTGGTTGGCTGTATGATTGGCGCAGGGATTTGCATACTCATCAGTGATAAGCTCGGAAGGAAAAGATTACTTATTGTCTCCGGATTGCTCTTCTCCTTATCGGCTATTGGAACCGCTCTGTCAGGTACTTTTTGGGAATTCAATTTCTTTAGAATCATTGGCGGTGTGGCCATGGGAGTGGCTTTGAACCTCTCACCGCTTTACATCGCCGAACTTTCTCCTCCAGAAAAGCGAGGCAAAATGGTTACGATCAATCAACTTCTGATTATGATCGGTGTGCTTTTGGCTCAGTTGGTGAATTGGCAAATATCGCTTGCCGATACCCAGCTGGCCGATGATGCAAGCTTTGAGATGATAGCAGCGAGTTGGAGTGGGCAAAATGGCTGGAGATGGATGTTTGCGGCAGAAGCAGTTCCGGCACTTTTATTTTTTGTATTGATGTTTTTCGTGCCTGAATCTGTTCCTTGGCTAATCAAGAATAGGGAAGAGGACCGAGCGAGAAAAATTCTTGTAAAAATCGGAGGCGAGGAGTATGCGGAAGACTCTATTTTCGAAGTCAAAACCACTTTGAAGGAAGGCGATTTTGGCCAGGTACATCTCAAGGAATTGTTTCAGAAAAGGATCATGAAGTTGCTCGGAATTGGTATTTTCTTAGCTTTTCTCCAGCAATGGAGCGGGATCAATGTGGTGATCTATTATGCGGCAGATATCTTCCAAGCGGCAGGTTACAATCTAAAGCAAATGATGTTGAACATAGTGGTAATAGGGGGAGTGATGGTGCTATCGGTATTCATTACCATTTTCACGGTGGACAGATTTGGTAGAAAGAAGCTTTTGTTGATAGGAACATCAGCAATGGCTTTGCTTTATGGATTGATAGGATACTTTTTCTTAATCGACCTGGGAGGCGACTTGGTTGTATTAGCTGTATTGGCCAATGTGATGTTCTATTCCTTCACTTTGGCACCATTACTTTGGGTGGTGCTTTCGGAAATTTTCCCAACACGTATCCGTGGAGCGGCAATTTCTATCGGTGCCTTAGCACATTGGGTTGGGAATTTTACCTTGACCTATTTCTTTCCAGCGATTCGGGAGAATCTAGGTTGGGCAAATAATTTTTGGCTGTACGGTGTAATTTGTGCCTTTGGTTTCTTGGTGATTTACTTTGTCTTGCCTGAGACTAAGGGGAAGTCTTTGGAAGAGATAGAGAAGGAGTTGGTGGGGTAAACTTGGTTGGTTTGGCCATTATATTTTCCGAAAATGCTTAGTATTTAGAGGCAGTTCATTCGATATTTCACTTGCATACCATACTGCACAGGATGCTTGAGTCAAAATGAAACATTAGGTTAGAAGAGAATTCAATCCAATAGACATAACATGAAAAAACTATCCTCACTTCTCCTACTTGTATTTTTTGCTTTTAATTCTATTGCTCAGCAAATTCCATCCAATGATCAGTTGTATTCCAGTTTTTTAGCTCCACCTAATGCGGCAAAACCGCGGGTCTGGTGGCATTGGATGAATGGAAATATTACCCAGGATGGTATCCGAAAGGATTTAGATTGGATGGTACGCTCTGGAATAGGAGGTTTTCAAAATTTCGACGCTAATCTGTTTACACCTGTTGTGGTGGAGAAAAAACTGGTGTTTATGACTCCTGAATGGAAAGAAGCTTTCAAGCTGGCTACGGATTTGGCAGGAGAGAAGGGGTTGGAAATGGCAATAGCAGGATCTCCAGGTTGGTCTGTGACTGGCGGTCCATGGGTTGAGCCAAAAGATGGTATGAAAAAATATGTGTGGTCGGAAACTCAAATCACTGGAGGAAAGACTTTTCAGGGCACTTTGCCACAGCCTCCTGACGTAACAGGTAAATACCAAGAAGCAAAAATTGAGGGAGGGGGGATTTCAGGTGGATTTATTGGAAAGCTGCCCGAATACTACCAAGATGCTTTTGTGATCGCATATAAGCTTCCGGAAACAGAAATCTCCCTTCAAGAATTGAACCCCAAAATATCCCTGAGTGGAGGAGCTTTTGATGCATCTGGGCTGCTCGATGGAGAGATAGATGAGCATTTTTTCCTTCCTCCAATGGAAGTGGGAGAGGACATGTGGATTCAATATTCTTTTGAGGAAGCTCAGACCTTTCGGGCGTTGGGTGTGTCCGGAGCTACTTTCAGTGCGCTATCTGAATTTAATGGAGGTCCTGAAAACAGGTCACTAAAGGTGAGCGATGATGGGCTGAGCTTCCGCACGATAGCTCGGGTATCANGCTATCTGAATTTAATGGAGGTCCTGAAAACAGGTCACTAAAGGTGAGCGATGATGGGCTGAGCTTCCGCACGATAGCTCGGGTATCAGGCAGTACTGTGCCGTTTAATACGGTTTCTTTTCCTCCAACTACTGCCAAATTCTGGAGAATGTCCTTTGAAACCTTACCTCCAATTCCCAATTTATTCGCAGCATTGTCAGGTGCGCCTATGGAAGAGCCTAAACCTGACGGTGTAAATGTTGCGGAATTTGTCCTATATACCACCTCCAGAATTGATCAAATTGAGGACAAGGCTGGTTTTTCACCTTGGAGTGAAAATGGAGAATTAGCATCAAAGGATTTTGAAAACGGGTCTTCAGATGCTATTGCTTTGAATCAAGTAATCGACTTAAGTGATCAGATGAAGCCTGACGGGTCTCTAATTTGGGATGCACCTGATGGGGATTGGATGATTATGCGATTTGGCTATTCATTGACAGGTCGCCAAAACCACCCGGCTTCTCCTGAAGCCACAGGACTGGAAGTGGACAAACTAGATGCAGAGGCCGTCAAAAGGTACATCAATCATTATTTGGATTTGTATAAAGATGCTACTGGAGACAAGCTTGGAAAGGAGGGCTTGCAGTATATGATTCTGGATAGCTATGAAGCCGGTCATATGAACTGGACTGAGAATTTCCCGGCTGAATTTCAAAAAAGAAGAGGATACTCACTTATTTCTTATTTGCCTGCTCTCACAGGTAGAGTAGTGGGATCAGCTGAGAAAAGTGAGAAATTCCTGTGGGATTTCCGGAAAACAATCGGTGAAATGATCGCTGACAATCATTATAATGTGATAGGTGAGGAGCTCAAAAAGCGTGGGATGAAGCGCTATACTGAATCCCATGAAAACAAACGAATCTACTTGGCAGATGGGATGGATGTAAAGCGAAATGCGGATATTCCTATGTCAGCCATGTGGACACCTGGCAGTCTTGCAGGCGGTACTGATGAAGAAGTTCGTAGCGAAGCAGATATCCGAGAGTCGGCATCCGTTGCCAATATTTATGGGAAGCCCTTTGTCGCAGCAGAATCGATGACCTCTGTGGGTAAGCCCTTTCAGGAATACCCGGAGGTTTTGAAGAGAACAGCAGATTTGGAAATGGCTTCAGGAGTAAATCGCTTTGTGATCCATACGTCGGTTCACCAGCCTTTGGAGGATAAGAAGCCTGGATTTTCACTTGGACCCTTTGGTCAATACTTTACCAGACAGGAAACTTGGGCTGAAATGGCTAGACCTTGGATGGATTATTTGGCGCGAAGTTCCTATTTATTGCAGCAAGGCAAGAATGTTGCCGACATTCTCTATCTCTATGGTCAAAACACAAATATTACGTGGGTTTCACGCGATCAGCTTCCTGAAATTCCAGAAGGATATGAATTTGACTATGTGAATTCTACCATTCTAATCGAGGATATTGAAGTTGAAGGAAACAAGTTGAAAGCTCCGAGCGGGAATACCTATGAAGCTTTGATGCTGGACGAAAGTACCTCTCTGATGACATTTTCAGTTCTTCAAAAAATCAAAAAGCTTGCTGATGCTGGCGTGAGAATAATAGGGAAAAAGCCAGTTAAATCCCCAAGTCTAGCGGATGATAATCAGGAATTTCAGATGCTGGCAAATGAAATTTGGGGTAAATCAAATGTGGGCACATCTCCGGATATTGCAGTACAGGCAGACCTGCTAATCACAAATACGGATCATGAAATATTATTCAAACATCGTCGATCAGCAGATCGGGACATTTATTGGTTAAACAATAGAAGCATAGATCCAACTACCGCTGCGGTGGATTTTAGGGTATCGGGCAAAGTTCCCAAGCTTTTGAATCCCATTACCGGAAATGTGAAAGAAGTTTCCTATGAGATCAAAGACGGGCGCACAGTTATTCCTTTAAGTTTTGAGTCTTGGGACGCGTACTTTATTGTATTCGAAGGAGAGGCTGCACAGAATTCTTATGAAGTGAAAGCTAAAACGGAAGCCCTGGAAGTTGAATTGAAAGGCGATTGGAATGTTGCTATTGCCGGGAAAACGATTTCTCCTCCGACTTTAAGTTCTTGGCATGAAAGTGCTGATGCGGAGGTGAAATATTTCTCTGGAACTGCTACTTATAAAACAAGCTTTAATCTGGCAAGCATAGATCAAAGCAGTGCCTATGAACTTGACTTAGGCGAAGTAAAGGTGATGGCTGAAGTATGGCTAAATGGCAAGAAACAGGGGATTGTCTGGAAAACTCCATTCCGACTAGACATAACTGAGGGATTAAAATCCGGTGAAAATCTATTGGAAGTCAAAGTCGCCAATTCTTGGGTGAACCGATTGATAGGAGATGCACAGCCGGGCGCAGAGAAAACCACCTTTACCACCATGCCTTTTTACCAAGCGAAAACTCCTCTTGTGAAATCAGGTTTGATGTGGCCGGTGAAGATTATGAGAGTTTATTAACGTTAATTCTGATTCACAGCAATGATGTCAGTGATGCGGATTCTCTTGCATTCAGGCTTGGCATTATGCTAAAAGAAGCTCGAAAAGAGGCGAAATTGACACAAGAAGAACTTGCCGAAAAAACAGGAACGAAAAAAAGCTATATCTCGCGAATTGAACGTGGATTGAGCGATATTCAAATTTCAACCTATTACAAACTGATTGAGATTGGGCTTGGAAAACATCTTAATATAGAAATAGGGTAACGAAATAGTAGCGTGGGCAACATGAGTTGATAAAAGCACGATCCTGGTTTCCTATGTTTCGGGTTCTTGGCAAACTTTGTCTCAGTGGCTAATTACGTAGCTCCGAAATCCCGCACTAGACATATACTGGACCGTTGGGTTGCACAGGGAAGAAATCGCGCATGACGAGCGGACGACACACAGGGGAATAATTATCAACCAAGCGAGATTCCATCTGCCTGGCAGGAGGAACCGGGCTAAATCTGACGGCAGCAGATTATGTATATATTCTCGATCCCTGGTGGAATCCTGCCGTGGAAAATCAGGCGATTGATCGATGCTATCGAATGGGGCAAGATAAAAAAGTGGTTGCCTATAGGATGATTTGCAAGGATACTGTGGAAGAAAAAATCATGGAGATGTAAAAGTCCAAATTGAAACTCGCCAAAGAAGTAATCTCTGAAGGAGATGGGTTTCTGACTGGCATGAATGGGGAATCCATGTTGCAGCTTTTTGATTAAGGTGGTTTCTGTGTTGGATTTGGCGGAAAAAAAGGAAGCCTCACTTAGTCAAATTTGAGGCTTTTGAGTTGGGTAAGAAGGGGCTTAGATCGTCTCCCCATGCTGTGAAATATCCAAACCGATTTCTTCATATTCCTCCCGTACCCGCAGGGTCACAAACTTGTTGAGAAGAAAGAAAATAGCATAAGCCATCCCAAAGGAGAAAAGGGATACTCCTATCAGGACAAGCATATGTGATCCAAATATAGCCCAGCCACCATGAAGCAGACTAGAGCCTTCCTTCCCGGCAAAAATTGCTGTTAAGATCATTCCCATGATTCCGCCAATACCATGGCAAGCAAATACGTCAAGCGTATCGTCTATTTTCTTCAAAAACTTGGCGTTCATGGCCAGATTGGATACAATTGCACCAACTGCGCCAAAAAAGAAACTTTGCGGAATAGTAATATAACCTGCAGCAGGTGTGATGACTACTAGACCTACTACCGCTCCTATGCATGCTTGCAGTGCGGAGATTTTCCTTCCTTGTATTCTATCAAATAGCACCCAGGTCATCATCGCGGTGGCTGAACTTATTGTTGTCGTCGCAAAAGCTAAAGCAGCAGTTGCATTTGCACCAAAAGAGGAGCCGGCATTAAATCCAAACCAGCCAAACCATAGCATTCCGGTCCCTAGGAGCACATACGTGATATTAGAAGGCTCGTGGTGCGGCTTGTTTCTTTTGCCTAAAAATATGGCACCAGCCAAGGAAGCCAGACCTGCACTGATGTGTACTACTGTGCCCCCGGCAAAATCAAGTACTCCGAAATAGGAGCCAATAAGCCCGTTGGGATGCCAAACCATGTGAGCAAGAGGAGCATAGACGAAAATGCAAAATATTCCAATGAAGAAAAGGTAACCTATAAATCTTACCCGCTCCGCAAAAGATCCGGTGATGATCGCAGGCGTGATTACTGCAAATTTCATCTGGAATAAGGCAAATAGGATAAATGGAATCGTGGGGCCGAGTGTTTTGTGGGGTATTTCTGCTACCTGATCAAAGAATAGGTACTGAAATGGATTTCCAAAAATCCCGTATTTGACACCATCGATGGTGATGCCGATAGGATCTCCAAAAGCAATGCTAAAGCCTACCACTACCCACAGCATGGTGACTACTCCCAGTGAAATAAAGCTTTGAAGCATGGTGGAAATGAGGTTTTTCTTGCCTACCATTCCCCCATAAAACAGGGAAAGCCCAGGAGTCATGAGCAAGACCAGACAAGATGCCGTGAGCAGCCAAGCGATATCTGCATAGACCAATTGATCCACCGTCCCGAAATTTTCAAGTATTGGTTGGCTTTGCTTCCAGAATAATCCCACTACCGGAGCTGCAATAGTTATTAGAAAAGCTACTTTCCACTTAAATTTCATTCCACTTTTTACCATGCCCCAAAAGTAAAATAATAAATGTTTTATTCTGTGTTATTTAATTATTACAGAATAAAAAATTAACCAAAATGTAATAATGATCATAAAGTAGTGTGGCTGGAAAAACTCATTTACAGTTTCTAATCGAGTAAAATCCAGGCTTTTACGTTTTTATTTTCCAGTAAGTCTGGCCACCATGATGCCAGATTGGGATTTATTCCCTTGGAGGTAATCACTTAGGGGCATGGAAGAAATTTCAACTTCTCCGTTTTTGGAACTGGCGTGAAGTAGGTGTATTCTCCCGTTTTTCTCTAGAGCAAAACCCGTATGAACTATGTCCAGATTGGGCATGGAAGTGGTGATGGCGATCAGATCTCCTGATTGGATATTCTTTTCCAGCTTGCTGATTTCGGTTTTCGGAATGTGGAAGTACCTTCTTTCTTTGATGATAGATTCTGTGATTTTGATTTTAGATAGGTTGGCAGGATCGGTTAGCTGCGCATAGAATCTGGGATTTTCAGACATGAAAGTTGGGGCATTTGGATATGGAGATCCTCCGATTTCAGCAGTAATATCTTCAATAATTCCCTTCTGCTCATTTTCATAAATCCAATCGGAAAAATAATGGAGGCGAGAGGAGTATCCTTGATTTTCGCTGTCACGATAGCGAAGGTTCTCCAGCTCTTTTTCAAAAGCTTCAAAAGTAAAGGTGCCCGGCTCTGCCAGCCTGACCAGGGTCGCCACAGTTTCCAGGTAAGTAGTGCAATCCACTCCGGTTAAATTGATTACCAGTTTCTCTTCACCGGGGAGTTCCAGTGTTTTTTCCACGTATGGAGTTTGTAGAAACTCCTTTCCAATGGTGATCACTAGCTCATTTGCAGACTTTCCGCCAAGATCTGTCTCTGAAAGTTGGCTAAGCAAGTCTTCCAGCTTTTGTCGACTTTCAAGTGAGCAGACTGTTTGAGCCTGGGAGAAAAGCGGGAGAATAATGACTAGAAGTAGCAGGAAAGATTTCAAGGTATAGCGATTTAATTGGAACTGGAATTTAGGAGGAATGATGGGAATTGGAAATCATTAGATGATTTTTTGAAATATTATCGACTTACAACCAATTCTCCTCACCCCACATGCCTATTTCTTTCTTCCGGGCTTCTCTTTCTAGCTTTTTGAAATACTCAGCATACTTCACATTTGGGGGAAAAGTGGCAGCGGAGGCATAGCCTTTTTCTATCAGATGGGCATTTAGGAATGTGCCGTCATCCAGATAGACGTAAGCCAGCGTTCTTTTGTATCTGTCATATTTTCCTACATCAAAGACGAGTCGCACTTTTCTACCACATAGAAATTCCTTCACATATTCAGAAGCCTCTTTGCCAAAGAATTCCACTTCGGTTCGGCCTGTTCTTCTCGCTTCTGGTGTGTCAATTCCAATCAAACGGATCTTCTCATCAAGGCCATCTTCATTTGTAACCCAAAAGGTGTCTCCATCTACGAATTTTGATATCACCAGTAATCCAGTTTGCTCTTGGCTAGATGCTGAAAAGGAGATGAAAAGATATGTTAGTATTAAAAATAGTTTTGGGTTCAGATTCATTGTTATAATATGATTGTAGTTTTCTGTTCGTTTAATGGATTGGGATAAGCCTTCTTACTGCCACGACCAACTTAGGATTTCATGCCACTGTCCAGTACGAAGAGAAACGATCACCTAGAGTAAAGGTAAGATGCCAACAACACGCCCATCAGTTTACGTAGAGGGTAGCTGTAAACCAAAAAAAACCTCAAATCTTACTAAATGAGGCTTTTTCTGCTCCCCCTATCAACGATAGTTGCAACCGGAGTAGGGAGTTTTTGATGTTGAAAGAGATTGAAAATCAATTATTTAGGCAAAGACATGAAAAATATTGATTTTGCTTCCTTTTAATTGATGGCAGGGCGGCTTGCTAATTATGAATTTAAAAAGTGATCTCGTCCCTTTAAAAATGGAGGCTTTCAAAAACAAGTTAGGTTATTTGGCAATTACACCACTAGAAGCTCTTCGGCAAATCCCAGCCATCCAGGCATAGAAGGGACCATTTTTAGAATATTCATAACTCTCTATATCCGTCATGATTTTGATGAAAGAAGTATAAAAAACTTCTTCGGCAACTTCTCGATCCGATATGATTCTACAAATTACAGCAAAGAGTGGACGTGAGTATTTTTCATAAAAATACTCGGTGGTCATTCGGTCTTTCGCCTTTAGTCCGGCTATGATTCGTTCTTTCTGCAAAATTGATTCTGAATTTGATGGTATTTTTCTTCAGGTCAGGTTGTTATTACCTTGATGGATTTAGAATCAATAGTCAATCCGAATAAGAGATACCTGCCTAAATCGGGAAAAAAATCTCTTAAAATCAGTTTATGATGAAATTTTGAAGGAAAAAATGGAGAATGATCTCACTTTGCTATATAAGTTGCCGGATTTGAACTAACCAAAAAAATCCACAGGATGGGAATTATTTAAACCAATTAGTCCTAAAGTCTAAAATGGGAATGTATGGATTATCAGGTCAAGCTGACTAGAGTAATTCCTAATAATCCCGAAGGAATTGCATGTTTATAGCTCAGAATTTGTGAATGCTTCATTCGATCTCGCCGAGGCGGATCGTACCATTTCCTGGTTTCTGATTACTATAAACATTTGACTCTTTCTGGGGGTTTTTGCGTAGTTGTGTCTTGGAAAAAAGCTGCAACCATCAAAAAAACCTTGTTTAAATGAAATGGGGAGAGATTAAAACAAAAAAAGAGGCTGTCTCAAAAGTAGATAGTTTAAAAGGCTAGTCGATTACTCGGCTAGCCTTTCTTGTTTTACTCAAAATATGTACTTTGAGGTGTGGAAAAACAAGACTTAAATGTAGT
>NZ_JAYEEY010000047.1:0-17182 GCF_035156415.1 Algoriphagus persicinus | reverse complement strand
GTATGCGTCCGACAAAACCATATTGATATAGGAGTTCTAAATATATAATGTTGCAGGATGAAAAAGATAAGCAACGAAGCGTATTATTCCCTGTATTGTAAATGGCAGGAATCCGGTCAGAGCAAGGCAACCTTTGCCGCATCGGAAGGCATCCCGAAAGCAACCTTCTATTATTGGTGTAAGAAGTTTGACGCCGATTCGGTCACTACAGCTTCCCCTTCCCCGTTTTCGATTATTCCGATGGATCATATCACGGCAAGTCCTGTCGCCAGGATCAGTTATCCCTCCGGAGTCAGTGTGGAACTGTTTGGGGTTGTGGACGTGGTAACTGTCCGTGAGCTGGTGGGCTGATGCTGGCCCTGTCCAGCTCTGTGAGGTACTTCATGTACCATGAGCCAACTGACATGCGTTTTGGGATCAACTCGCTTGCCGGGCTTGTCCGAAATAAACTTGGTTTTGACCCGATGAACGGAGACGTATTTGTTTTTATCGGCAAGCGATCCAACCAGATCCGCTTTCTGCAGTGGGACCGGGACGGTTTTGCCATGTACATCAAAAAGCTTGAACAGGGTACTTTTGAACGTCCTGCACTATCGGGAAACGCTGTCACAAGCAGTCAGCTCAGTCTGCTGTTACAGGGGGTAAGGCTAGTTTCGGTGAGCTTCAGAAAGCGTTATGACCCCTTAAAAAGAGACTGAAAATAGTCTGTTTATTTTGAGCTAAAAGTGGCTTTAAATACTTATTAAGGCACTTTTTTACCTATATTTAGGTCATGGAAAACAAGGAGACGGACTACAAGAAACTGTATGAAGAGACCTTGTTGGTGCTGTCCGAAAAAGAAGAGGCTCTTGCTGAAAAAGAAGGGANTGTTTATTTTGAGCTAAAAGTGGCTTTAAATACTTATTAAGGCACTTTTTTACCTATATTTAGGTCATGGAAAACAAGGAGACGGACTACAAGAAACTGTATGAAGAGACCTTGTTGGTGCTGTCCGAAAAAGAAGAGGCTCTTGCTGAAAAAGAAGGGATTCTTGCTGAAAAAGACCATGTGATCGCCAATCTGGGTTTTGAGCTGGATAAACTCCGCAGGTATATTTTCGGGTTTAAAAGCGAGAAACGCAACGGCAATACAGGGGACAACCAGATGGGGCTTTTTGAACTCGGTGTGACCCAGTCAGTACAGGAAGAGCTGTCCTGCTCGGTGGAGCAGCAGAAACCAGCCCCGAAGAAACGGGCCAAAGGAACTGGCCGTATGAGTCTGCCTGAAGAGCTGACCAGAGAAGAGATCGTGATAGAGCCATCCGAATCCACTGAAGGCTGTGTGAAGATCGGGGAAGAAGTGACCGAGGTATTGGAGATTGAACCCGCTTTTTTCTATGTAAAACGGTATGTGCGCCCAAAGTATGCCAGACCAAACGGAGAAGGCATCCTGATCGGTATGCTTCCTGACCGGGTCATCGAAAAGGGTATCCCTTCCGAATCGGTCATCGCCCAGCTCACCGTTGACAAATACGTTTACGGGATGCCGCTGCACCGGCAGATTGACAAGTACAGTAAAATGGGAGTCCGCATCCCTGCTTCCAGCGCATCGGACTGGTTGATGGGCGGATGGGAACAACTCAAGCCGCTCTGGGAGCTGCTCCGCCTGATGGTCTTCTCCCAAAAATATCTCCAGGCGGATGAAAGCCCCATAAAGGTGCTGGACAGGGACCATAAAAACGGCATCCACCAGGGATACATGTGGCTATACCATGCTCCCGTGGACAGGCTTGTCCTGTTTGACTACCGAAAAGGCCGGGACAGTTCCGGTCCCAGGGAAATGCTTGCCGGATTTAAGGGGATTCTCCAGACCGATGGCTATAAAGTATATGAATCACTTTACGGGAACCATCCGGATATCCTGCTGACTTACTGTATGGCCCATGCAAGACGCTACTTCGTCAATGCGGTCGGCGATGATGAGAAGCAGGCCGACTATGTCCTGGATGAAATGCAGCTGCTGTATGCCCTGGAACAGCGGATGAGAGAACAGGAACTGGGTTGGGAGAAACGGACAGAGGAAAGAAAGAAACACGCACGTCCAGTTCTGGAACGACTGGAGAAATGGCTCAAGGAGAACCAGTACCGATACAGACCCCAAAGTCCAATGGGAAAAGCTATTGACTACACACTGCCCAGATGGACGGGACTGAGTGCGTACGAGCTCCATGGCCAAATGGAGATAGACAATAATTTAATTGAAAATGCAGTGAGACCCCTGGCGATCGGAAGAAAGGCATTCCTTTTTGCAGGATCACATCAGGCAGCTGAGATGGCTGCCGGAATGTACTCCTTTATGGCCAGCTGCAAAAAGAACAAAATCAATGAATTTGAATGGCTCAAGGATGTGTTTGAAAGAATCCAGAGCCATAAGCAAAAAGACCTATACCAACTTCTGCCCTCAAACTGGCAGCAGCACAGGATTAACTGAATTCCTTACAATTCCTAGCCCAAACTATATGGGATGCTCGGAGGGATACAAATATTCATGATTGATCTGAGCCTGGTATTTGATGCAGGAGCAGATTGGATTAAACCAGAATACGACATTCATAAATTCCAGGAATAATAGATCTACGTAATGCTTCTGGGAAATATGGACCATTTCATGACTGACTATTACTCCCAGGTCATATCCTTTCTCGTAGTCTTGTCTGTTTATAAAAATGGTATTCAGAAAGCTAAATGGAGTTTTAGCCTTATCTGAAATAATAATAGTTGCACTATCTATATTCAGTTTCTCTCCATGATTTCTCCATCTCATAAGAGTTACAATTGAATGTGATTTCGAAATAAGGAGTATTACAACTATACTCATATAGGCTAGAAATATCCAATTGATGTTTGGAGTTTCTTTCGCAGCAATAAAAGGTTCTGAAATTTGACTTGAAGCGATTGGGCTGAGTGGTTGTTCCAAAAAAAAGGAATGTTCAACAGGTTCAATAGAGTAGCTAGTCTCAATTGGAACTGATAAAAGTGGTGCTATTGCCGACAGCGGAATAATCAG
The DNA here is from genome assembly GCF_035156415.1 of Algoriphagus persicinus. Lineage (NCBI taxonomy): Bacteria > Pseudomonadati > Bacteroidota > Cytophagia > Cytophagales > Cyclobacteriaceae > Algoriphagus > Algoriphagus persicinus. The sequence goes on along the minus strand of NZ_JAYEEY010000047.1, from coordinate 14,137 downwards.
TAACAATACCAACCGGTTAAACTGAAAACTTTTTTCCCTTGACAAGAATATTTTAAACAGGGTAAAAAGAGCCGCAGAGCACAAAATAAATTTTAGCAGATAGAGTATCATTCTTTACGTCGTTTAATTTCCATTTCTACCAATTCCTTAATTTCTTCCAGCTCCTTTGTAGACAGATCCGCCTGCTTGGTAAAAAATGAAGCAAATTTCAAAGGTGAATCAGAGAAGAAGTCTTTAATTATTGTTTTGAATTTCCCAATGAAATAGTCTGGTTTTTCCACCAAAGGATAATATTGTCGGGAGTTGCCAAAGATTTTGTATCCCACATACCCTTTTTCTTGCATCCGCTTGAGAAGAGTGGCAACAGTGCTCGAAGCTGGCTTTGGATCAGGGTGAATTTCGAGAATATCTTTCATGAAAATGGTTTGATTTGACCAGATCAATTCCATGAGTTTTTCTTCGGATTTTGATAATTTCATTTCTACAGATGTTAATGTGATTCTACAAATGTAGAATAGTTTTTATTTTAAACAAATCTTGAATTGGGTTTTGATTTATCTTAACAATTCAGATGAGCTTTTTCATTTGCATCATAGAGTTGTGCGGGATATTCTAAAATGACTGAAGTAAAAAGGTTTGGTTGATAATATGATAGGGTTGAGCAGTGTCAATTGGGTAAATAGCTTTACAAGCCTTTTTTTGGAATAGCATTTGCACTTTTGAAGCGATCAAAGGCTCAAAAGTCTTACCTTCGATCTTTTATATAGAATTCCTTTTTAATGCCCAAACTTATTCGAATCACCACCGTCCCAATTTCCCTCAAATTATTGCTTGCAGGGCAAATGAAATTTATGAGGGAGCAAGGGTGGGAGGTATTGATGGTCAGCGCTGATGGTAGAGAGTTACCTCAAGTGATCAAGGCAGAAGGAGCAAGGCATGAAGTGATTCCATTTACACGTAAGATCACACCTTTTCAAGATTTGAAATGCCTGTGGCACTTGTATCAGCTGATCAAGAAAGAGCAGCCTGATATTGTGCATACCCATACCCCAAAAGCGGGACTTTTGGGGATGATTGCTGCGAAATTGGCTGGAGTGCGTGTGAGAATCCACACCTTGGCAGGTATTCCTTTTATGTCTGCTGAAGGAAGAAAGAAAGGGCTTTTGGAGAAAATGGAAAAAGTCACCTACAGCTATGCTACGCATGTTTGGCCAAATTCCAATGGACTAAAAAACTTTGTAATAGAAAATAATCTATGCCTTTCAGAGAAACTGAAAGTTATTGGAAAAGGCTCTTCAAATGGTGTGGATCTCGAGAAATTCAATCGAGGTGTTTTAAAGGAAAATCATCTGGTGGCTGCCACTATGCGTATTCTTCCCGGCGAAGATGATTTTATTATATTATCCGTTGGCAGATTAGTCAAAGACAAAGGAATACAGGAATTGGTGGATGCCTTTTTGAGTTCTAAGATCGTAGGCAAATCAAAGCTCGTTTTGCTTGGGAGCTTTGAACAAGACCTAAACCCTCTTGATCCAGAAACCATTAAGATTATTACTGATCACCCACGAATAGTTCAAATCGATTGGTCGGATCATGTGGCTCACTACCTTGCGCTTGCAGATGTGCTTGTTCATCCTTCACACCGCGAGGGCTTTCCAAATGTGCTTTTGGAAGCAGGAGCAATGGAAGTACCTGTTATTTGTTCTGATATTATTGGTAATATAGATGTGATTACCCAGCAGAAAACTGGACTGATCTTCCCTGTCAAAAATGCAGAAGTATTGAAAGAAGCAATGGAATTTGCTTTCGTGAAACGTGATAAAATGGCTGAGTTAGCAGGCACCTTATATAAGGAAGTTTGTGAGAATTATGAAAGAACTAAGGTACAGAATGAAATTTTTACTCAATACCAGCTTGTATTGAAGGAGGCCGGTAGCGCGGAATAGCCTATATTTGGGCATCAATAAAACTTGAATTTTTGTCTATGAAGTACCTGGTTACCGGAACTGCCGGATTTATTGGATTTCACGTTGCGAAGAAGCTGTTGGAGAGGGGAGATGAGGTAGTTGGGCTGGATATAGTCAATGATTATTACGACATCAATCTGAAATATGCCCGTTTGGCCTATATGGGGATTCAGAGAGATCAGGTAAAGAATGGTCTACTAGTCCAATCTGATAGTGTTTCAGGCTATAGATTCATTCAATTGGACCTATCGATCAAAGAACCATTGCTAGCGCTTTTTTCACAGGAGAAATTTGATGTAGTGATTCATCTCGCTGCTCAGGCTGGCGTTCGTTATTCTTTGACAAATCCTGAGGTTTATATCGAGAGCAACATCGTAGCCTTCCTGAACATTCTGGAGAGCTGTCGTTTTCACCCTGTCAAGCATTTGGTATATGCTTCCTCTAGCTCCGTGTATGGATCGAATGAGAAGATGCCGTTTTCTACTTCTGATTCAGTAGATCATCCGATCAGTTTGTATGCTGCATCTAAGAAATCAAATGAACTGATGGCTCATACCTACAGTCATCTTTTTGAAATACCTACTACGGGTTTGAGATTCTTCACAGTTTATGGCCCATGGGGCAGACCAGACATGGCATTGTTTCTGTTTACAGAAGCCATCTTGAAGGGAGAGCCTATACAAGTGTTTAACCATGGAAATATGAAGCGTGACTTCACTTATATAGATGATATCGTCATGGGGGTGATCAAAGTAGCAGATAGACCGGCAAGTCCAAATGCTGAATTTGATACACAGAACCCTGATCCGGGAAGCTCTAAAGCCCCTTACAAAATTTACAATATAGGGAACTCCGCTCCAGTTTTATTGATGGATTATATACATGCGGTAGAAAAGGGGCTAGGAAAAGAAGCGCAAATGAATTTGCTTCCTTTGCAACCGGGAGATGTGCCAGCATCGCATGCTGAGGTATCTGATTTGGTAAGAGATACAGGGTATAAACCAGCTACACCGATTGACCACGGGGTCAAATCTTTTACAGATTGGTATTTAGACTACTACAATAAATAAGATGAAATCGAGCATGACTCAAGCGTCACACAGAGGGATGATTATCAAATATGCGAGATTCCATCCCTTTTCCTTCGTCACGGGACAGGTTATGGCCTTTGAAAAAAAATAATAACACATGAATAAATCAATTTTGATTACAGGTGGCGCCGGGTTTATTGGTTGCCATGTGGTGCAGTTATTCGTGGAAAAGTATCCGGAATATAAAATTGTCAATTTAGATGCCTTGACCTATGCAGGCAATCTGGAAAACTTGAAATCTGTACAGGATGCACCAAATTACGTTTTTGCAAAAGCAGATATTCAAGATGCTGAAGCACTGGATTTGATTTTTGCGAAGCATAAAATCACCGATGTGATACATCTCGCTGCAGAATCTCATGTAGATAGATCGATTACAGATCCATTGGCATTTGTGAAGACAAATGTATTTGGTACTGTGAATCTACTAAACGCGGCTAAGGAATTTTGGAAAGACAATCTTTCTGAGCATTTGTTTTATCACGTTTCTACGGATGAAGTTTATGGTTCCTTGCATGATGGGGGATTCTTTTTGGAAACTACGGCGTATGACCCACAATCACCCTATTCAGCATCTAAGGCTTCCTCGGATCATTTTGTACGGGCTTATGCTAATACTTACAAGATGAAAACGGTGATTTCGAACTGTTCAAATAATTACGGGCCAAATCATTTTCCTGAAAAATTGATTCCTCTTTGTATTCACAATATCAAAAACAACAAACCTCTACCAGTCTATGGAAAAGGCGAAAACGTTCGTGATTGGCTATTTGTGAAAGATCATGCTAGAGCGATTGATAAAGTTTTCCATAAAGGGAAAGAAGGTGAAACCTACAATATAGGTGGCTTCAACGAGTGGAAAAACATTGATATTGTTAAGCTTCTTTGTATTAAAATGGATGAGAAACTGGGTAGAGAAGCTGGGAATTCTGAGAAACTGATCACATATGTAAAAGATCGTGCCGGACATGACTTGCGCTATGCGATCGATGCTACTAAGATTCAAAAAGAGTTAGGCTGGGAGCCAAGTCTCCAATTTGAAGAAGGAATAGAAATCACCATAGACTGGTATCTCAATAATCAAGATTGGCTAGATCATGTCACTTCTGGAGCTTATCAGAAATACTATATGGAACATTATGGTGATAGGTAAAAAAATCGTAGTTTGAAAAGTATTTGTATTGGTTCAATCCTGAATAATAACTAGTACTGTTATTATTAATGACTTTTTTACTTTCATGATTTTATTTATGCATGAATCTATTTTTGTCAGAACCTATATTTAATCTTTATGTATTTCCGCAATTGTACCAGTAAAAAACCAAAAGCGACTTATTATATGGTAAACCTTGAATTGGGGCTACTTCGGTCACCCGTCATCGGTCTTTCCGCCAAGAAAGCAAAGAAAATATGGTTACTGGCATGATTACGGATAATCACGTTTAATCTTTAAAAGATGTAAGCGTTTACAATCAATTTATTATAAATAATCATTTCTACCAATAAGCTTCAGGAAAAAATGGTAGAAGAAGCCCAAAAAAGAGGAGCTGATGCAGTTTTGATACTTGGCTTAGACGAAATTTTGACAGAATCAGCTACAACAACAAGTGGCTCCACGAGAAAAGATGAAAAAGGGATAAACAATACCAAGAAAGGTCCTATACTTCTATTTCAAAACATAGAATTTTAATAGCGGATTTTTTGAAATACATAGATTGATCGTTCAAAAAAAATCTATAAATCCAATGAGACTAAACATAACCCATGAATAATTCATGGGTTATGTTTTTGATTTATTTTCCTGGTATTCTGCCGGTGTCATGGAGTAAGTTTCTTTAAAAGTTTTGATAAAGTAGGATGGGGAACTGAACCCAACAGCATAGGCAATTTCAGATATATTTTCACCAGATTTTTCTAGCCGTTGAAGAGCCATTCTCAACCTTTGGTCTCTGATGTAGGCAGACGTCGAAAGTCCAGTCAATGCGGTCAGTTTCCTGTGTAATTGCATTCGGCTCATTCCAAGTTTCTTGCTGAATTCATCTACGGTGAAATTGCTGTCTGAAAGATCATTGTCCACGATATCCTGGATTTTTTCCAAAAACCGCTCATCGGTGGATGTAATCGCTATGTCTTTTGGGGAAATAAAACTTCTATTCGAATACCTAACTCGGAGTTGCGCTCTAAGCTCAATTAACTTTTCTGCTCGAGCAAGTAATTGATTGGTTTTAAATGGTTTCAGTATAAAGTCATCAGCCCCGGATCTGATTCCTTCCAAGTGACCTTCTTCATCTGCTTTGGCAGTTAATAGGATTACAGGGATGTGAGAGGTTAATTCATTTTCTTTCACTTTCTTACAAAATTCAAAACCATCCATTTCTGGCATCATCACATCTGAAATGATCAAATCTGGGATTTTCTTCAGTGCTACAAAAAGGCCTTCTTTCCCATTTGTAGCTTCCAAGGTTTGAAAATATGGGCTCAATTCTCTTACAATAAATTCCCTGACTTTGGTATTATCTTCCACAATTAGAATAAAAGGAAGTTTGTCCCTTTTTTCTAGATCAGCTAAGGGTAATCCTGGTAAGTCAAATTCTTCACTTTCCTCATCGATAACTTCATCCGGATGGAAAGCATATTTGTCGACAGATAGAAGAATCGAAACGTCAAACCATCGGGATTCTTTAAAGTTGACAGTTATTTCACCATGATAGAGATGAATCATTTCTTTGATTAGAGATAAGCCGAGCCCAAATCCTTTATTGTCTCCATTGGATTTTTGCATTTTTTGAAAAAGTTTAATCAATTCCTCTTTGTTGTACTGTTCTAGACTTTCATTTCGTATACCTAAGTGGAAATTTCCTTCAGAAATAAAGGAATCTAACTTTATCTCAGAGTCTTTTTTGGCGTATTTAATCGCGTTTTGGATCAGGTTTTTCACAATTTTTTCCACCTTGTCTGAATCAAACCAAACCTCTGTCATCAGCGGGATATTACTGGTAAGTCTTACTCCTTTTTCTGATGCTTGATAGAAATAATTGGCAATGATGGATTGGAGCAGTAATCCCAAATTTCCTTTTCGGATAGTCAACTGGTTTTTGCCAGCCTTGATTTTGGCAACTTCCAAAAGCTGATCAACGAGCGTAAGCAATCGTTGAGAATTGGTTTTCACCAAATTCAGTTGAGATTTTATGACAGGATTATCTGATTGATTGATGACTCGATCGATCGGTCCAGAAATAAGCGTAAGAGGAGTTCTAAACTCATGAGAAATATTGGTGAAAAGCTGAGTTTTAAAGTCGTCAATCTCCTTTAGCGTTTGCGTCTCCCTATCCTTCATGTTAAGTGAAAATTGGATGTGCCATTTCCATTTGAGATATTGGTAAATCCATAAAACGATAAGCGCTAGAAAGATCACATAAATTACCTTGGCCAAATTACCGAAATACCAAGGCGTCAAAATGCTGAACTCCAAAGCCACAGGTTCTTCGACCCAGATTCCATCATAGTTACTAGCCCGAGCCAAAAAGCGATAGCTTCCCGGAGCAAGATTCGTGTAGCGTGCTTGATGATTATGACCGTTAGAAACCCAACTTTCATCATGGTTTTCCAGCATGTATTCAAACTGATTCTTTCCGGGTGAGGAAAAAACCAAACTCGCCATGTTGAATGTGAGTGTGTTTTGGTTGTGTTTTAGCTGAAGGTTTTGTTTCAGTTTTACCTTTTGATCAAAAACTGAAACCTCTGTAATCGCAATTTTTGGAGGGGTCATATTCAGGGAAATGTCTTCTGGGTTGAACCAATAAAAGCCATCTAAACTCCCAAAATAGAGTGTTCCGTCATTATTTTTGAAATATGCCCCAGTATTGAATTCTGTGGCAAGCCCATCGTAATTGGAATAATTGGTGATCGGAAACTTCCCATCCAATCCTTCCTGGATTCCTATTTTGGTGATTCCTTTATTAGAGCTTAGCCATAGATTACCATGCTGATCATTCAAAATGGAATAGATGACATTATTAGAAAGTCCAGTTTCAATTGTAAGTATTTTGATTATCCCGGTGCCAAGTTCCATTCGATTTAGACCTCCACCATTCGTCCCGATCCACAGTTGATTATTTTCTAGATGTAGGGATTTGATGCCATTGCTACTGATCGAATTTGCTTCATCAGGGTCGTTGATTATTGTTTCAAATTTTTCTGTATCCAAATCCAATTTGGCGATACCATGGTTTTCAGCTCCTATCCAAAACTTACCGGCCGGATCTTCTAACATCGTGCGAATATTGTTGTCAGGAATACTGGTTTCTCGTTGAGGATCATGCACAAATTGCTTTATGACGCCTTTTTCAGGGTCAAACATAATCAAGCCATCATTTCTGGTACAAAGCCAAAATCTAGCCTTGCTGTCTTGAAAGATTTTCCATACCGTAGCTCCTGGCTGCTTCACGTAGCTATTGGTGTTAAAATGCCGGAACTGCTCAGAGTCAAGATCAAGAATGCTCAATCCCTCATCTTGATAGCCTATCCACAGTTTTCCATTTTTGTCTCCCATAAGACTCATTACTCTGTTGCTTTCCAGGCTATTTCGATTTTTGGGGTCATGAACAAATGTCTTCCAAGTTTTAGTCTTTGGATTAAATCTAGTCAGTCCTTTTCCAGAAGTTCCTAGCCAGACATTTTCAAATTCATCTACATATATCGCTCTAATTACATCGATATTGATGTTTTCAGGGACTTCTTGATTGTGTAAGAAGTTAAATTTTTCTAAATAAGAATCGTAAAAACTCAAGCCAGCACCATCCGATCCAAACCAAAGTGTTCCGGTATAATCCTCGAAAATAGACAGGATGTCATTGTAATGAATGGATCTAGGGTTTTGCTTGGTGTAGGAAAACCGCCTCAAAGTTTTGGTATCCAAATCAATTTGCTTGATGCCATTGCCATAGGTCGTCTCCCAAAGTCGGTTTTTGGAATCTACTAACAAATCCAAAACCATCACATCCTGTCCGGAATCTTCCGGTTGATCCAAATAGGTATCCGAGGAAACGACTTGTTCGCTAGAATTTGCACTTGTCCAGAGTCCTTGATTTAAGGTGCCAAACCAAAACCTTCCGTTGGGATCCACTATAGTAACAGCTAGAATTATTCCTGATCCAGGCTTCCAAAGCTTGCTAGAAATGCCCGAACTTTTATTCCATAAAACTACCTCATCACTGAAGGTTAAAATGAGGTGTTCTTCATCAAAAATGTCAAGATTGACGATCTCTTTGTTTGGATCAGACCAAATCATTTCGGCCTTTTTAACTTCATCATTCCAGAAATATAGTTGGCCAGCTAAGGTTCCAAACCAAATTTTCCCATGTGGATCTTCAATTATGGTATTTGCGGAACTGATTCCTTGGATTGGCTCAAAGACTTCTTTCTCCCGATCATAAAGTTCGGGAATTGAACTTTCCGGGATGATCCAAATTCGATTTTTGCTGTCAGCATATACTTTTCCTAGCAGTAGGCGACTTGATTCGGTGATGTCTAAAAACTTCTTATCAAATATTCTAAAATTCTTGCCATCATATCTATTCAATCCTTCTTGGGTGGCAATCCACAGAAACCCATCTTGGTCTTGAGTTACTGATACTGCACTATTTTGAGATAGCCCATCATTGACGGAAAGTTGTCGGAAGGAAAAATTTTCCTGTGGGAATACAGGAAATCTGATTAAAGCATACAGAAGAAGTGCTACAGGAAATCCAACTTTCCAAATCGGAGAATTAGTTGAAAATGGCATGGAAAAATTCTGATTGTTGATTTTTCAAGTAACTTAAAATTTAAGCTGATACTGCTAGATGTATCGGATTTTTCATAGTTGGTAAAGTTGCAAACTGACCAAAATCTGGATTTTAAGAATATTCAATGGAAAAAAGAGACTATTTTTTATAAAAATTTTGAATTCAGGTAGTTTTTTGGAATCTATTCAATATTTTAATACTGTGATTTTGAGGAAAATAAATTATTCGTTTGATCAAGTTTAAGGAAATTTATGATTCGTGTTGTGATTATAGATGATGAACCGAAGGCCATCATCTCGCTTGAGTGGGAGCTAAATCAAATGGTAAATCCGGTAGAGGTCATAGGTAAATTTAGAGAGGCAGAAGAAGCGCTGAATCAATTGAGTAAGCTAAATCCCGATTGTATTTTTTTGGATATTGAGATGCCGGGATTGGATGGATTTAAATTTTTGGAGCATTTCCCCGATCGAAAATTTGAGGTGATTTTTGTGACAGCCCATGCAGGGCATGCGATTCAGGCAATTCGGGAAAGAGCTTTTGATTACTTGCTTAAACCAGTGGATCAAACCGAATTAGAAGGTTTATTGGATAGAATCAGCAAGAAACGAAATGAACAAACAGCCAGCTTTTTTACCAATCAAGCAAGTGAAAAGGAGAAAATAGCGATTAACACAGATCAACAACTGATTTTGGTTGATCCTGATGACGTGATTTATTGCGAAAGTGAGGGAAGTTATTCCTACATCCATACAAGAAATGATGGAAAAATCTTAGTTTCTAAACGGCTAAAATTACTTGGTGATCTACTTTCCAAATTCCGATTTTATCGGATCCATCATTCCTATTTGGTCAACCTTGAAATGGTGAAATCTTATGAGAAAACTTCTGGAAAAGTCAGACTCATAAATGGGGTATTACTTCCAGTCTCCCGATTGAAAAAGTCTGGTTTTACAGAATCCTTGAAATTAAGCCCGAATGGATTTTTTTGAAAAATATCCCCTTATAAGTATACTCGAAAACAGCAATTATAACGGCTTGGGCTGGGCTGTTACCAGTGTGCTTTTTTACCTGTCTCTCTACCATTTTGTACTTTTTGTCAAAAGCAAAGAGAAATTCTACCTGTTTTACAGTCTATATGCACTGATTAATGCAGTCAACCTCATCAAGCGAGTGAAGGGAGGCTTTGTCGAAACTATTTACGACGAATTCCCGGAGTTTTTTATCCATTTAAACTTCCCTATTCAATTTGCCAGCTACCTGATTTTTTCGTTTTTCCTGATTGAGATTCTCAATTTCAGGAAGCATTTTCCAAAGTTCACTCGCTTCTTTTCCTACTATGCCTTGATCACCAGTTCCATATTTGGAGTCTTAGTTTTAGGGAGATATATATGGGATGGATATGACTGGATGAAAGACTATTATATATATGTCTTCATGCCTTGTACCTTCATTTTTTTGATTTATGGGATCTATTTAACAATAAAGACAGGAGAGAAAGTCCGGTATTATATACTTACCGGTTACCTGATCCTTGGGATATCTTCATTCATTCTTGCATTTCTTGTGATGGGAAAAGATGTATCAATGGCTAATAAATACTTCTACATCTATTATTTGGCTGTTATGGCGGAAAACTTCCTTTACACTTATGCATTGGCTATTAAGCAGCGCGAGGTGTATGAGGATAAATTTCATATTCAGGCTTTGTTGGTAGAAAAGCTTCAGGAAAATGAAGACTTACGTGAAAAGTTGAATGTAAACCTCAAGGATGAATTGAAGCTGAAGGAAAGGAAAATATCCTTTTTGGAGGCTGATTATGAAGAGCAGCGAGTCGCCAAACTGAGTGCTGACTATGAAAAACAAATCACCTCACTCCATCTTCAGTCACTCAGAAGTCAGATGAATCCCCATTTCATCTTCAATGCGCTTAATTCCATCAAGGTTTTTCTCATTGAGAGCGATAAAGAAAATGCAGTCTTATACCTCAATAAGTTTGCGAAGCTGATCCGGATGGTGCTGGAAAGTTCCAGAGAGTTTAAGATTTCGCTTGGTGAGGAGTTGGACATAGCAAAATTATATCTTAGCCTTGAAACGATCAGGTTTGACGAGGGAATAGATTTTAAGATTAATGTTGAGCGTGGCATCAATCTCAGAGATACAAAAGTTCCGCCATTGGTTTTTCAGCCATTTTTGGAAAATGCTGTTTGGCATGGTTTGATGTCTAAAAAAGGACCAAAATCTATTTTAATCCATATTTATCAAAGCCACGAGGGAGTGACAGTTTCCATTCGGGACAATGGGGTAGGAAGGAAAGAATCCATGAAAAAGAAGTCGAATCAAACAATTCAGAAACAATCGATAGGAATTTCCCTTTCTTCTGACAGACTTAAGTTTTTTAATGAAAGCGAAAAATTCAATTATCATTTTGAGATTCTTGATCATGAGGGAAGTAATTCTGAGCGAGGAACTGAGGTTGTCTTTTACCTTCAGAACGCATAGGTTTTCAAAATGAATTTCCAGAGAGGTTACCCCAGTGCTATTTTTTGATACATGACATTGATTCTATACCAATTAACCGAAATAGCTTTGCTTGAATAAAAGTATATTCAGTTTTTCCCAGGTGGTTAATTATTTCTTGCGATGCATTGCTGTTCGCATTCCCAAAACTCCTCAAAAAACTGGCAGCACTGTACATCAATGATCCGAAACAGCCTTTTCTTTATTCTTTTTCTTTTTTTCTTTTCCTGTGGAAAAGAAAAAAATCCGAGCTCTAAAGCCAATAGTTGGCCCGGAGGAGCAGGATTTTCGGACTCCTCTGAAAAGATTGGATCAAATTCGGCTCAAGGTCTAGAAATACAGATTCCTATGAGCAACGATCAGCTCAAAAACTGGATTCCAGAAAAAGTCGGGCTAATGGAACAGCAGAAATTGATAGTGGGGCATAAACAAGGAATGGGAATGGGCGGGGCCATCGCTACCTACCAAGAAAATGGACAGGATGACAAACAAATTTCCTTGGAAGTTTTGGACGGTGCAGGAGCTACAGGGTCTGTCATGCTAAAGTCGATTATTCAAAAGTTGATTTTGGATTATTATGAAAAAATGAGTTCTGGATACTCCCGAATTTATGAGCGCGAAGGAGTTCGAGTTTGGGAAAAGTTAAATTCTGAAGAGCACCTTGCGGAGATCGAGTTTGTCATGGAAAAGCGTTACCATTTTATTTTCAAAGGTCATGGAATCGAGATGAATGAGCTTTGGGCCTTTGTCAGACAGGTAAGGAAAGAAATGAGGTGGTAATTATTCAAGCCTTTAGGTGAAGCTGGAGTGGATTGATGAGGGAAATCTGTTTGGATTCTTTTCCAAAAATAGAAATGCGGCTTTAGCCCATTCCTCCATGAATTATTATCACAATCGGGCTTATGCCAAATTCCAAAGGCTTGTTACATCAGTGATATTCTTTGGTACATCCTTGACAGTGGAATGATGGTATTAAAAATACTTTTGACACATACTTACTTACTGTTAATCAATCATCAATCATTTTTATGAAGCTAATTTTAACTTTCTGTTTAGCATGTTTTGTTCTCTGCGCAAACGCACAGGAGATTAAGGGAAAAATTGAAAATCATCCAAATTCTCAAATGGAATTGGTTCTTATACTTTTTGGGATGGAAAATCCGATATCCATCGGCACGGTGGATAAAAAAGGTCAGTTTACCGCAAATCTGGATAATATTAGTTTGGACGATATCACAGCCGAAAACAAATCCATGTCCATTGTTGAACTCTATTTTAATTTTTATTTCAAATGTAATGACAAGAGAGCCTTTGGTGAAAACTTCGATAAACCCGCCGCAAGCCAGGATTATGTAAGATTGACTAAAAAAGGAGATTGGGCTGGTACTGTATTTCTGGTATCTGATGAAGGGCTTAGGCCTTGGTTGGAAGATTCCGGTTACAACAATGCAATTGAAGGGTCATTTTACGAAGTGATGTATGTAGAGGAAGATTTTGATGTCAAAATGACTTGTAAGAGCAGTGTCAATGCTGATGAAAATACCGAAGTGGAAACTGAATACAGTTTTGATATTGAACTGAAAACAGGCTTCAATTGGGTGGAATATACCATTCATGAAGTGTATGAAACAGACCCTGATATACGGGCATCTTTTCCTTCCAAAGTAACTGTCAGCAATTTAAAAGACCCCTCCAAAATGGGTTGGATTGGGACGTATTATTGATTTTCAAAAATTCACATATAAATCCAAATAAGCCTGAAGAGATCCTTCGGGCATTATTTTTTACGGAATGTTACATGCGTGTTACTCTTTGATACATCTCTGATATTCTTCTGGGGGGGAGATTTTGATTTTTGCTTTGGGAACCCTTGCTCTTTTCCGCTATGGAAATTAAGAAAGTCCCCGAAAGACTAGAAAATCTAAACATTCAAAGCGATGAGAAATTTTTACACAACGACAAAGCGTTTTTTATTTCCGGTAATAGCAGGTATTTTTTTACAGTTCCTGGGCGGTCAACAAGTCAAAGCCCAGGAACTCACCGGAACTTATACTATAGGAGCAACAGGAGATTATGTAACTTTTAACGATGCGGTATCAGCGCTAAATGTGAATGGAATATCTAGCCCGGTAATTTTTGTGGTTCATAGTGGAACCTATACCGAGCAGCTTGTCCTAAATGCTATCACTGGCGCATCAGAAACCAATACCATTACATTTCAGAGTCAGTCGGGGAGTGCGGCTGATGTTATTTTAACTCATGCTGCAGTTGGAGTAAATGATAATTATATTATTCTTCTCGAAAATGCTTCTCATTTTATTGTAAAAAATCTAACTATAAAGGCAACAGGAACCGCTTATAGCCGCACTATTAGGGGACAAGTGGAACTTCATAATATTCTTTTTGAAGGAAATGTATTCGAGTCTCCCATCACTGCCAGTATAAGTGGAGATAGAGGGAATGTGATTATTACAGCTTCTACCTCATCAGATGTTAGATTTATAAATAATACGATTTCAGGAGGTTCTTACGGGATTTTTTATCAAGGAACTAATGGATCTAGTGGATCAAGAGCTTTAGGTTTTGTATTTGCCCAGAACCAAATGCTAGACCAATATTATCGAGGCGTACAAATAAGTAATTTATTTGAGGCTCAAGTCACTGACAACCGGGTGGTTTTATTGGGAGCTTCATCCGGGAGTTCCGACGGATATTATGTAGATGAGGTAGAGGGGGCGTTACGGTTCACAGGCAACCGGGTAACAGGAGCGAACCA
>NZ_JAYEEY010000046.1:0-19370 GCF_035156415.1 Algoriphagus persicinus | reverse complement strand
AAACAGGTCTTGAAAATCTCTTTACCAGTCAAAAAAAGACCCTGGATGGATGGCATCTTCTCCCAAATTCAGAATCTAAGCCCCCCTTTTAATTATTCTAATGCATAATCCGGGTTTAATCAAAAACCCATCATATAAGATATCGCCATTAGCATCTGCTATGGCAAAATTATCGTGGGAGTTTACACAGGTTTCGGGTTTGGGAGTTTCTTCAAAGATGAAATCAACACGCTCACCAGGCTCCCAACCTGAGCCGGTAATGATCACGTACTCCCCAGGAGCATAGTCATCCTTATCTGTGGTAACTGTGGCTGTGCCACTTTGGGCATTTACAGTAAAAGTATTTCCTAAAAAAAGTAGGAATACCAAGCAGAATGCTGCAAAAACTGAGGGTTTGTACAAATTTTTCATAAGCTGTTTTTTTAAAAAATCCCAACCAAGCTGCTGACTACATTTACTTACTAAAAAACACTAGTCTTCAATGGCTTAACTAGAATCATAAATTGTATTTACTTACATAAGTAATAAATAATTTTATTTTTTAATAACACTTTTATGCAGTACGCATATTTTTTTTTGCTTTTTGTGATTTAATCCTATTTTTAAAGGATTTGGTAAATCGCAAAATTCCATCAATGGTGTCAACCAAATGATCCAATAATGCAAATCTGCCAGACTTTCAGCTTGTCAAAAGGGGGTTCGGAAAGAATTGCCGAGAATAATAGGACGATCCTAATATTTGCCTCCGAAGGAGCAGTACAGCGCACTTCATTCATAGTACAACCGCCCCAAATAATGCTATGGTTTTTACTTTTTAATTTGTTTCGCAATGAGCCCAAAATCTCTTAACATTTATTTTGGCAAGACAATTGAAATACATTTCTTTGGTCAAGAATTAACTGAGATTAAATCCACAAATTTGCTTCGTTCTCACTCACCCCTACCTTCGCCTATTACAATGATTAATCTCTCAAAAGATATCAGTATCCAAAAACTCAGCATCGCTGACCAGCCCGAACTTATTGATTTGATGCGGGAAATCTACATTCCTTCATACCAGCATATTTGGTCTGACTCAGGCGAATGGTATTTGCAGAAAATGTATAATCCAGAAGCCTTTCAAAAGGATCTGGACAACCCAAAAAGCCATTATTATTTTGTGCTTTTCGATGGGTGGAAAATTGGCATTTTGAAGTACACTTACCCTGAGTCTCCTGCTTTGATTGATTTTCCAAACTCTCTGCATCTGCACAGAATTTATATCAGTAAAGAATTTCAAGGCAAAGGAATTGCCGCCCAACTCATGCAAATGGTGGAGTCCACCGCTAGAGAGCGAGGTTTAAACTACATGTGGCTCGAAGTGATGGACACGCAGCTACAAGCACAGCGCTTCTACAGAAAAATGGGATTTGAATGGCTGTTTACTTACCATTTAGACTACCAAAAATTACTACCTAAGTATCGCGGCATTCAGATTCTGAGGAAAAGCCTGAGGTAATAAATAATAAGAGAAGACAGCTTACACCCAGCACGGCAGCTCGAAGGAAAAAAGCGCCCTAATCAACCCAGAGTTATGAATTAGAATTTCTATTTCAAACTTAGGCATACGCTGAGTTGAACGAAAAGATGAGAGCTAAGGGAGCCGTGCAGGGTGATAGAGTCATAAGGGTTGCTGCCTCAAAGATGTTGGTTTCCCTTTGTATTCTATGGTGGCCAGCGAATAGTAATCTGGGATTGGATAGCAGAAATGAATTGTACCCTCTCTGCTTACTATTAGGCAAATAGCAAGGCTGTTTTCCCTTCTTGCACTAGCAGAAGTGGCAGCATTTATTAAATTTTCTCCTTCAAAGTATTCATGAGTTTTGTGAGATCGGCATTAATTGTTTTGACCTTTTCCTTGTCTATTTTGGATAGTAGTGTACTGAGTATTTCCAAATGCTCTATTTCAGCTACTTTATTCGCTTTATTTCCCGCTTTTTTCCAAAGTTTCAAATAGGAATCCCCGACTTGCTTATACGTAATTTTAGTATTCCCAAGAAGAAATTGCGTCAAGCTAAGGCTGGCTACATGGGATAATCCCCAGAAATCATCAGCTGTATTCAGTCCCTTTTCCTGAGAGATAAAGAGTTTATCCAGCGCAGATCTTCCGTCCTTCTGGGCTTTATTTAAATAGGTCTTGCCATCTATCCATGATTGTATCTGAAGCAAACTCATCCAATTGGTCAATGGATAGGGATTAGTATTTGCGCATTTCTCTGAGGCAAGCTGATAAGCTTCCACTGCCTTAGCCAGCGTGTCCGTCATGTCATTTACCGGGCTGTCTGCTAACATTTGCAGCTTTCTCTTATACGTACTTCCCATTAAAGACAATCGCTCAAAACTCTGCCCAAATAAGTTATTGACACCTTTTAAATTTTCTAATACCTGATCTATTTTTTTTAGGGCTTCCTTTTTCTCGATTCGTCTTGCAAGGAATTCCTGCACATATAATTTGGCTTGGACATTGCCATATTGCTCAAAGGACTTCAAAGAATAGCTTGCTTTTTCGGAAGCGAACAATTGTTCGAAGCATTCGCAAGACTTGGCATAGTGCTGCAACCCACTGTAAGTGGTAGCGATCAATTCTATAATTTTATCATTGCTCCTACCTCTCTTTTCTGAAATGGAATGAATACGATCTATTTTCTTACATGCGTGTTCATAATTGTATTCATTGGCGGACATGGATTCCAAGAGGTTTTCAAGTTCAATTTGAATTTCCTCTAAACATAAGTCATCCTCATCGCTGGCATCTTTACCATATTCATTGAGCGTGTAAAACGGATCTCCATAGCATTGGAAGGCACCCCAAGTATTTGTCGTTTTGCCAAAAGCATCATAGATCTTTTTTCTTGCTCTTTTCACTGCTTCACCAAATCCCAAACCTCTGAACATATTAGTATAAAACTGTTTGGAAAACTCTAATGCAGCTGCATCATCTACAGCCCAGCCAGCTACTATCACAGCGCGTGCTCCATTATTAATTAATTGTGTACCAATATTTGCAGCGAATTTATTGCTCTGTTGGCTCATGAGTTCAGAGGCTTTATCCATTTGACCCAAGTAGCAGCAGTTTACAAATACCAGCTCGGCGGATGAACTCATGCCCGCTATTTGTCCAGGCGTTAAAAATGTATTTTTCCCAATGACCATACCGGTGGATTTCTTCACTCCGTAGTTGAATACCCCGTGTCCAGCCAGGTGGATAATCTTATGGTTTTTCGAAAATAAACTTAGAATAATGGTAGATGATGTGCTATTGATTAGACTTTGAGTCTGAAAATCATTGGCCCTGAGCAAATTTGCTACCAGCTCAGCTTCTTTCTTTGCTCCAGATAATTGTGGCATATAGTCACTCAGCATGGGGTCTCCTACTACAAGCGCCGTCTCTTCAGCCACCTTAGCTATCTTCTGCCTGGACTCACCCGTAGCCAACTGCCTTACCATTCCAATATTAATGCAAAGCGGTTCTGCATCTACGCTCTCCTGTACCATCTCCCACGGATAGGATGCGGATGAAATATCCAGGATCCACCAAATATTGTTCAACCTTTTGATCTCCTCTTTGAAGTTGTAAGGAACCAACAGTTCATACATGGCCGTAGCTATTTCCGGAGAATACTGATTTTGTACAGTCATCTCATTAAGTAGCACATCCAAGGTCTGATCACTGGAGGGTATAAACTCCACTTTTTCGCTGGCACCATTAGTGGCAATGGCCATGCGTATTACTTCGCTGAAGTCATTCTCTGAAGCAAATTTCATTTGGTGAGCCACATTGACTCTAGTCCACCAATCTGAAGAGTTATCATAAGGAATTCTCCAACGTCTTCCCAGGGTGTACATCAGCCCATTTTCCTTGAATAGGATATTAAACTCCTTATTATCATCTGAGCCTAATCTCTGAATTGTTTTGAGAATAGAAAGCGCCCGATCATTGTATAGCTCTATGATTTCTACTTCCTCTATCCCCCGGATTTCCCCTTTATAAATTTCCCTTACGTTCCTATTGGCGCGCTGTACTCCTGACATGATTGCCCGGACAGAACTTTCAGAGGACAGTCCTCCAAAAGTATTGGCTATGGCGATAACGGAGATTCCATTGAGATGAAAAGAATCACCAGAAGAGGAGGCTTGCTCATTGTCTCTTTTGATAGTCAGGTATCGCGCTACACCTTTTTCTACAGAATTGATCAACAAAAAGCTTGACAATTCTCCCTGTACTCCAAGCCCAACTATTATTCCGCCTGGAAATGAGGAGTTACGGAAGTCTTCATTCAAGACAATTTGGTTGGAACCGATTTTGCCTGGATATAGACCTAGGCGATACAGACGGCTTAGCTCCCAGCCCAACTGCTTATCTATCGCATACTCGGCATTGAGAATGGCATCATGCTCGAAATGCCCTGCCAATACTGGGTATTTAGCATATTTCAAATCCCCATGGCTCACATATACATTGATAGGCTTTTCATCTTGCCATACCTCTTCGCTTTCTTCTATTCCCAGGATTGTAGTAATGAGATTCTCTTCACTGATGTCAAATATTTCTGTTTCCGTAGGCTCAAAATACTGCTCCTCCCCGCGCGTTTTTGGCAAGCTGTTTTGTAACCTTTTCGTACTTCCAAAAATCAGTAATTCCTCTATTGCATTGAAAAGCTTTTTCTCCTTGGGTAAGCTGCCATGGGTGACATTTGCATAATACAGTTGATTTCTAACTATCATTGTGCTCGGGATTCCTGATGCCCAAGTCACACTCTCATCTCCGGCATTGGTGGCGTAAAAGACCAACTCCCCGTCCACAACTTCTAGGTTGGAAATCGTAAAGCTTTTCTTGCCGCTTTGTCCAGCTATATAGGTGAAATTAGAAAAATCAATGGTGTTTGACTTTTCGAGCAATACACTCTGATACTCTCCAAATTCATCCAATACCTCCTGAGAAGGGATTGGCCAGGATTCATCCCCGGAGGCAGTCCGCATTTTCTCCCATAATTGCCTGTCTGAGAAATCATGCTTGCCTTCATGATCGATGGGAAGCAGATTTAAGATTCCAGGGAAATTGCAGAAAACCTTCAGAAGGTCCTTGGTCGAATGCTTGATATCAATTTTTCCGAGCAAATTGATCAAACTATCCTTGCCAAAAAGCACATAAGGAATCCGGTATGATCCTCCCAAAGGAGATCCTAAAAATAGGCCGCGAAATCCAGCTGAATTATTCAGCTGCTGCCAGGTAGATTCATGAAAAACCATAAAATCACGGACTAACACTCCTCCCATGCTATGCGCCACTATTTTAATCGGCTGGTTTTTGCGGAGCAATTTCTGGATAGTTGTTTCAAAAAGGGCTGCACTATCTTTAAGTGGAAGTCTCCAGTCAAATGGAAAGGTGACAATGTCATAGGTGCTGGATAGCCTTTTGCCCAAGGCACCATAGGAAGTCTTAATCAAAGAAGGAGCCGAAAGTTGGCTCTCTTTTCCTGATTCCAGTGCCAATTCAGTCAGTTCACCTTTCAGAAAACGTAAATAATTTATCCACAGCAAATCATCTTTTTTCCCAATGTTTGAACCCATAATCCCCGGTATGAGGATAGCTATCGGACGATTTCCAGAAACTTCATCGCTGGCATATTCACCATGCTCTATCCCTAAAACTCCTCTTCCTTCGGAGGTGATTCTCAAATCAAACAAGTCTGGAATCACTCCCACCTCTGCAGAAAGTCCCTGAATAATAGCCTCCAACGTGGGCCGTGTTGAAAAATATTTGAAGTGGTTTATTTTCCCACTTTTCTCAATGAAAATTGCCACTTTTCCCGAATCCCGAAGCGAGCCCCATTTCATACTTTCGGTATCGACCACCAGGTCATTTTTGCCTCTAAAGAAAAACTTACCCAAAAGCACGACCAAGGACTTAAAACTCACACTTAACTCGCTGCTTCCACCTACGACAAATAAAGGAATTTCTATTTTGACTTCAGAAGCTTGATGGTTCAGAGCCTTGATAAACGTAGATTTTGGATTCATCGCCTCCAGCCCCGGAAGCACATCCACGTCATCTTTGCAGGCCACAGCTTCCATGATAAACTCCTTGAAAGCCACAAAAATGGGATTGCCTACATGACCCACGGCCAGACCAATCAGGTTGAATGTGACATTCAAGAAAATATTAAGCCGGTTGGAAGCGAGTGTAGTGCCATTAGCAGGTCCAGCCACACGAACCATCGACCGTACTTTAAGTTTCTTCTCTTCGACAATGGTCTCTATTTTCTTGATTACTTCTATATCCCGAGTCCGGTCATTAGTTGACAGTAAGGCCCTCTCAGTGGCGTCAAACCCCATAGAATTGGTACAGAATCTAGCCAGCAATTCTGCCAATAGACCTCCACGTGATTGGCTTAAAAGATCCAATACTATTCCCGCAGGTAGGTTTTGCACCAGTTCAAGTATATTTTCCAACGGACTTGCAGTGAGAGATCTATGCTGAAAAGCAAGCAAATGACGCTCACCGTATTTGTCAACCAAATCCAACCACTTCTTGGAATCCTTCAGATCACCGAAGGAACTCTCCGTAGAGGAGGCTGTCCCATGAAGGAGCAGCAAATACGGAGAATCGGTCTTAAAATCAGTATCAATCACCAATGGGCTCAATTCAATATTCGGAGAGCAAAGTGCGAGTACGCCATATTTAACTCCAGTATAAGCCACCCCCTGAAAAGCAAGCTGCTTATTTTCAAGATTGGTAGCCATGTCACGCATTTTAGGCTGTATGATCTTCTTCTTGACAAAAAATTTGACCAGCTTGATACCAACCTTTTTAAAAATCCCCCGATCCTGTTCATCAGAATCCAGCTCATCTGGAAGGTAAAATTCATCTCCATCTGCCGATCGCTTTACCTTTTTCGGAAAAAGAATATGTAGCGTCTCTTTATCTCCCAGCCACACGGTCTGATCTTCAAACTCAAATTCGATGATGGTCTGCTCATCAATTTCAATGTTTTGCTCAGGCACATCTCCCCTAGTCGGGCTCATAACAGTGTACGCCTTGTCCAGCTGATACATATCAAAACCCTGATCTTCACCCGACACAAATGGTAAATGATCCTGTCCTTTAAGCTTGATTTTCAAAGTAGCCATAAGTAAAAATTATTAGATTAATGGTAAAATATCCTTTCAACAATGGAAGGCAATACGTGCTATACTTCTAGCAGTTTGCCCGATAAGTATGCTAGAGATGAAAAAAAATCATCTCGGAGTATTCAAAAACCGATTAAAAGTTGGCTTAAATTCACCTCACAACTTAATCTGAAAACTTCCCACAAATTAAAATTTATTGCTTAAAATAAATCATTAACACCAAATAATCTGGCACTTAAAGAAAATTACCTGGGAGAATCTAGGGTTTGGCAGAAACTAAAAATCTCCCCACAGAACTGATCTTAGGGGAGATTTTAGTGCCACTTAACCAGAAGACTTAGCGTTGCTCATACGCCGGTCTTGCCGGTACTTTGAAGCGCTCACTGTTGTTCAGCATACGCATCACTTCTTTGATAGCTGCTTCCAACTGTGCGTCCGTTCCCTTTGCAAGAGCTTGGAAGTCTTCCACCACTTCTATGTCTGGATCCACCCCATGCCCTTCTTTGAACCAAGTACCGTCAGGATCATACATTCTGAAGGTCGGTACAGTCACAGAGCCTCCGTCGATCAAAGAAGGTGCACCGGAAATCCCAATCAACCCTCCCCAAGTACGTGTACCGATCAAAGGACCGATTTCTCTCTTTCGGAAATAATCAGGAAAGGCATCACCCCCAGAACCGGAAAAGCCATTGATCAACATCACTTTTGGACCAAAGTTGCCAGATGGAGGCCAAGCCCAATCCTTTCCGTCCCTTACTGCCCAGAATGCCAGTGGCTTACGATCTAATAGCTCTACGAATCGATCCGGAATCTGCCCCCCATTATTAAAGCGCTCATCGATGATCATCCCTTCCTTCTGCATCTGTCCATAGAATTGGCGGAAAAGCTCATTCTGTCCATCTACTCCTGTGCTTGGCACAAATATGTATCCAATTCTTCCGTCTGTTGCTTCCTCCACTCTCTTTCGGAAATCATTGATCCAAGCTAAATTTCGCAGCCTGGCTTCAGAACTCAAAGGCTCAACCAAAACCTGCTTTGCTCCTGAAGCAGAAGCTGAANTCTTTCGGAAATCATTGATCCAAGCTAAATTTCGCAGCCTGGCTTCAGAACTCAAAGGCTCAACCAAAACCTGCTTTGCTCCTGAAGCAGAAGCTGAAGAGTTCACTGTTAGCTGAACTGTTTTTCCTGCAAGGCCTTGCAGCGCAGCATAGATAGATTTGCTTGTATCTATTGCTTGTCCATTGATTGCCAGGATAAAATCCCCTTCTTTGATATCCACTCCAGACTTAAGTAGTGGGGAACGAACTTCCACGTCCCAAGGTGCTCCTCGGATTATTTTTTCAACTTTATAGGCTCCATTTTCCAATTTGAAATTGGCACCTAAATAGCCTACTGACATGCTAGGTCCAGAGTCTAAATCTCCCCCATTATTATAGGTGTGAGAAGCATTGAGCTCTGCAATCAGATCTCCGATTATCAAGTTGACATCACGTCTGGAATTGGCCTGATCTATTAAGCTGCCATATCGGGTACGCATCTGATTCCAATCTACCCCATGCATGTTTGGATCATAGAAATAGTCTCTTTCAAACCTCCATACATCATTGAAAATCTGCTTCCATTCCTCTGCTGGCACCACTGTCATCTGCATGTCACTTGTTGGTACTGCTTCTTCGATTTTCTGATCAGGTGAAGGATCGATAACTGCAAGCTTACCCATCGAATAGACCATCACCTTCTTACGATCTGCAGAAAGTGAAAAGCCCTGCACTCCATCAATTACCGATTTTGATTCTTTTTCTTCAAAATCATACAATTGCAAACTGCTTTTGGAATCCCCACCTGCCCCTGTATTCGGAACACGAACGTATAGTAATTTCCCTTTCAAAGCTGCTATTCCGCCAATATTACCTGATTCTATTTCGAGCATTTCGATTCTGCTTTCAAAGTTGATAGTCTCAAAATCAACTCCCTTTGGCTCTTCCTCTTCCTCTTTCTCCTTCTTTTTCTCCTCATCCTTGTCAGACTTTTTCTCTTCGACTTTGATTTCATCATTTTTGAGAGGAATAAGTGAAGGAATCGATGGATTCAAGGAGCCAACAGCAACTCCTGTGGTGTTGGAGTAAATGAAGGTATTATCCAAATCTGAGTAAGAAGGACTGAATGACCTATTGGTAGTAAAAAACAAATACTTGCCATCTTCACTAAAAGCCGGCTGCTGATCAGAATAGAAGCCTGAAGTAGCCTGTGAAAGCTTAGAATCCTGCATATCATATACATAAATCGCTGATGTTGCCCGATTGATCTTGGACAAGCTATAGGCAATATACCGGCTATCCGGCGACCAACTAACCTCAAAGGATTGAAGATTGCCCTCAAACATATATTTGCCCTGATCGATAATAGTAACTGAGCCGGAAGCCACGTCAATAAGCATCACATCCATTGCCTGATTGACACTCACTATTTTTTTGCTGTCCGGTGACCAGTAGATGTTATATCCAAACCCATTTTTAAACTTGGTCAATGTTCTACTCTGGGGATCATCTCCCAGTGTCTGGATTGTCAATTGATATTCTCCAGTTTCATCAGACCAGAAAGCGATCTTTTTTCCGTCAGGAGCTATCTCCGGATAGCGTTCCGCCACACCGGAGGTATTGGTGAGGTTAGTAACAAAGCCTTTTTTGGCTGGTAAATTGAAAATCTCACCTCTCGCATTAGCTATCACACGATTCCCATCTGGAGAAATACTAGCTGATTGAAGACCAGCTCCTACGTTGACTATCGCTGGAATCATTGCTTTTTGATCAGAAATAATTGTGATCTCAACCCGCTTAGCTGCTTGCGTAGCTACATCAAAAAGATACAAACTTCCCCCAGCTTCGAATACAATTTCCTTGTCGCTATTAGCAGGGAAAGTAATGTCAAAATCGGTGAAATCAGTTAGTTGAGTATGCTGTTTGCTGACCAAATCATATTTCCAGAGGTTATTTCTTTTCTCCGGTCCATTGTCAGACATGTAATAGACTGCATCTCCTATCCACATTGGAAGTTCGTCATTTGCAGGATTGCTGGTGATATTTTCAGTTGCATAACTTGCCAGATCAAAAAGCAGAATTTCTGGAGCTGTACCCCCACGATATCTTTTCCAATTTCTGTTTACTCTACTCCGGTCGGTGTAGGCAAATCTTTTTCCGTCTGGAGAATAGGAGGCGAATTCACCATAAGGCACTGGCAATTTACTCGGTAGTCCACCGGTACTCGGCACCGTATAGAACTGGGAAAAACGCTCCTTCCCACTTTCTCTGCCTGAGGTAAACAGAATGGATTTGCCATCCGGAGTCCAACCCTGCACTACATCGGGCATGCCATGGTAGGTAAGCCGCGTAGGAATCCCACCAGATACCGGTATCACATACACATCATAGTTTCCGTTGTAATTGGCAGAAAATGCGATTTGCTGTCCATCAGGGGAAAACCTAGGATACATCTCCGGGCCCGCCGGCGAAGTAAGTCGATGCGCAACTCCACCAACCTTTGGCACCACCCATATATCATCTCCAAAAGTGAAGGTGATTTGAGTTTCCGAGACATCAGGTAATTGCATCAGCCGAGCATCAGTTTGTGCCTGACTCAAAAAAGGAGCTATCAGAATCGACAAGCTTAGAATGAATTCTCTCATAATTCGTAACTGGTTGGATTTAATATTCTTGTATAAGCGGCTATAAAACGAATAAGATCCCTCACTAAATTCCCAAAAGCACATGGAACTTACTTGATAAAAGTAGGTACTAGGCATGCATAAGAATTTATTACATAGAAAAAACAGTACCATCACAGGCATAGTCAATTTAAGTGATTGATTCTAAGTATTATAAAAAATTGCAATCAAATCTGACTGTCCCAAAATCGTACAGTGTTTTTGTTCGTTTTCAAACAAATCAATTTCAGCCAAGTAAAATATTTTAGCCAATTTTTCGTCTAGTGTACAGATTAATTCCCAGAATATATTTAAGATTTCAGCCAATTGATTTTACGAATCCTGCTCATTATCCTGCTTCTATTTTCCCATACTTTGCTTGCGCAAACCTGGATTCCCTCTGATTATAATCGCTTTACGCCTGAGCAATTTTTCCAACTAGCTGCTGTAAACCAAACTATCAATTACAAAAAACTGGATCGGGGGCTGATGCAGGCGGCCATGTTCTATGCCACCAACGAAGAGCGCATGAAGTATGGGCTACCACCATTTGAACACTTCGATTTGATCGAAAAAGTAGCTTCCGATCATGCCGATGATATGGTCAGTTACAGCTTTTATTCCCATGTGAGTAGAGTAAAAGGCAAAAAAACTATTGGTGAACGATTTGCACTAGAGGGTCTTAAGCGGATGCTTATAGGTGAAAATATCAGCTCAAGCATAGCCTTGCAATACCAAGCGGGCAGGCAGATCAATATCCCACGCAGTGGAGGGATGTACACCTATGCAAATGCCCGTCGGGAAGCCATTCTCCCTCACACCTATTTAAGCTATGCGAGAGAAGCTATACAGCTCTGGATGAATTCCCCTTCTCATCGGAAAAGCATTCTCAACCCAAATTTCGAGCAATTGGGATGTGGAGCTCAGGTATTCCACAACCGAGAGTTTTTTAACGTCCCATACCTAATGGGCGTGCAGTGCTTTGGAAGTAAAAACTAACCTGAATTTCACGAGTGAAGTGTACCTTTCTTATACAGAAAGCTCAATCTGAATCGGTGATAAACTGTAAAATTTTATACAGGTTGTTGGCTTTCATTTTAAGTTTCAACGTGTTTTTTGTAAAAAAAAAGTCCATCGAATCTTTTCGATGAGCTAATAATTCATAAATCTAATGAGATTACATCATGCTGTGACGTTAGATTTTAGGCAGCTCCCATCCATTATGATAATGGGCTTTCATTAAATCATTGGCATCCGAAGAGGTAAATTGGTTTTTGTCTGCATTCCAATATACCTTCTCTCCTGTCTTGTATGCAATATTTCCCATCTGGGCGTTGATCGCTGCGATGCTTCCTGTTTGGATAGCACAATTTAGAAGTTTGGGATCATTGGCCGTAACTGCCTCTACAAAATTAACTGCATGAAGATCCAAGGCACTTCCTATTCCTGGCTTATGGGCGACTTCTGCTACCTTATTCACACGTTCGCCATCTTTGGTTTCAGTTTCTGGAATCACCTTCCATCCGCCTCTATTCACTACTAGTGTAGCATTGTTGCCAATGAAAGCTATCCCTTCAGTAGTGCCATAATTTCCACCATCAATACCAGTGGCATGTTCCCAAAGCATATTGAAGCCTTCGTATTCATATACCGTCTGTAGCGTATCAGGCGTCTCCGAAGCATCATTTGGATAGGCAAATTTTCCTCCTGATGCCATCACAGATTTCGGAGCGCTTACCCCCATTGCAAATAGTGCAATATCAATCTCATGCACTCCCCAATCCGTCATCAGACCACCTGCATAATCCCAAAACCAACGGAAGTTGAAATGAAAACGATTAGGATTAAATGGTCTTTCGGGAGCTGGCCCCAGCCACATTTTGTAATCTACTCCGGCAGGAGGCTGTCCATTAGGGAGTACTGGCACAGGTTTCATCCAACCTTGATATGCCCAGCATTTCACCAGACGAATCTGACCTAATTTCCCTGATTTCACATAGTCGATTGCTTCCGCGTATTGTGAACCAGAACGTTGCCACTGCCCTACTTGAACAATTTTACCATAACGTTCCTGAGCTTTCACCATGAGCTGGCACTCCTCAATCGTGTTGGCAATTGGTTTCTCTACATAGACATTTTTGCCTGCCGACACGGCATCGCACATAATCAGACAATGCCAATGATCCGGAGTTCCAACAATTACAATGTCTATATCCGGATCTTCCAAAAGTTTTCTGTAATCCTTGTATTGCTTTGGGCGAGTGCCGCGAAGTTTAAATACATCTTCTGTTCTCTGGTCTAGCACACTTTGATCTATATCTGCCAAAGCTACACAGTTCACCTGCGGCATTTTGAGATGCGCATTCATATTGGACCACCCCATTCCTTTACAGCCAATCAAGCCGTAATTCAATTGATCTGAAGGTTTGATTTTTCGGGTAAACCTACCGAAATCCGCCGCTGTGAGAATATTAGGCATACCTAACCCCGCTCCTAGCAACATGGTGTTTTGAATAAATTTTCTTCTTGAGGACATGGTATTTTGGGTTATTGAGAAAATAAAAAAAGGAGCAGAATTAATAAATCCTACTCCTTCTAATTAACTGATTATAGCTCCCTCACCCAGATATTTCTAAATCTTACTGGGTTGCCGTGATCTTGTAGTTTGATCGGTAACTTCTCAGGATGTGCCTTGTAGTTTGGGATACCAATATATTCGGTTGGCCCTTTTAGAATTACATTGTTTTGAACCAATACCCCATTCATCAATAGGGTCACAGTAGCTGGAGATGTTACTATCCCATCCTTGTTGAAACGCGGCGCTTTGAAGATGATATCGTAATAATTCCACTCTCCAGCTGGTCTCAAGGCCATGGCCAAAGGTGGATGCTGTTTATAAATACTTCCTGCCTGTCCATTTGTGTAGGTTTTGCTTTCGTAGCTATCCAATACCTGCACCTCATAGATCCCCATCAAGAAAAAACCTGAGTTTCCTCTACCTTGACCTTCGCCTACAATTTCAGTGGGTGCTGACCATTCTACGTGGTATTGCGCATCGCCAAAAGGTAACTTGGATTGGATATCACCTTTTCCTTTGGTCACCACCAATTCACCATTTTCGATAGTCCATTCTGCTGGACTGGAGCCATCTCGTGCACTTACAAATCCATTCAGGCTAGTCCCATCAAAAAGCACAATCGCATCAGAAGGTGGCGCAGTATTATGTGTTCCAGGAGTTACTTTAGGTGGAACAGGCGTATAAAATTCGGTCGCTTCCGGCTTCATCGGTGGCGGAGTTTTTTCTTGAGCAATAGCTAAAGAACTCAAAGTCAATGCACTCGCTGTTACAGCTAGCACGAATATTCTCATTTTCATGGGTTAGATTATTTAGGGGTAAGAACTTAGGGGGATAAATTACTCCAATTTACCTTCAATCAAAAAACCGTTGATGGATTTTATAGCACTGAGGCCAGATATTTCGCATAATATCCAACCATAAAAACTTCTCAAACAAAATTTTAACGGGAGTAAGATAAAGTGATTTTACCTACTAATTCACCCATTGGCGTATCGAGAGTTACTTCATGTCTTATTATCAACTCATTGTCAGTGACTTTAAATAGCTGGTAAACTAATTCATTTCCACTTTCACCTGTCGTGATCAAGCGATCATCTTCCAGCACCCAGGTTCCTTTTCCATTGTCATATTCCCTCACCAGCATCTCATAAGTTCCATCTTTGTTTAAGATCAATTTACTATCCAGATGTTGATCTAATCCTCCATTAATTGTAGCAACCAAGTCTGGCCCTTCCGTCTTTTGAAAAAGAAAATCGCTTCCCCTCCAAGTTCCGACTAGTTTACCTTCAAGTCCACCGGTGCAGGAAAAAAGGCCAAGAAGAAGAATCAGGAAAAGAATACATCCTGAAAAATTGATTCTAAATTGACTACTTGGGATGGTTTTGGTCATTGATTGAATAGCTTATTTGATTTGAAATTCTCCAAAATTACCAGTATTCCCTTTAATCTTCAACAGGCTGAAATTATTGATACGCAAACAAAGCGTCATCTCCCTCTGATCAAACTAAAACAAAAGCGACTAAGAAAATCTCAGTCGCTTTAATTTATTAAAATCTACGAAGTGATCGTAGATTTTAATAAATTTTTTAACGAGAATAAGTCAGCGTAATTTTCCCAGCAACAGTACCCATTGGAGTATCCATTGTTACTTCATGCACTGTTTGTAACTGATCAGAGCCTAATTCTGTAATCTCATAAACTGTTACATTATCTCCTGAATCAGTAGTTATAAAGTTACCCCCTTCCATTTTCCATACACCACTCCCATTCACATCATTTTGTCCTACAACTATTTCGTAAGTCCCGTCTTCTCTGATGATTAACTTACCATCCTTATGGAGTTGTTTGCCGCCTTCTATCACCGCAGTCATATCTGGTCCTGTGGATTGCTCAAAAGAGAAATCGCTGCCTATCCATGTACCGACAATCTTTCTGTCATTCCCAGCCATATCGCAGGAGAAAAGCCCAATCATAAGTACCAGAAGAGGTACTGTCAGCAGAAATCTGCTTTTGAGCATACTGTTTGATTTTGTTTTGTTCATCATAACTATTCTTTTTTTTGTTTGAAATTGATTGAAATTATTCATGAATTGAAGCCCACAGTCAGCACTGAGTTGCTTCAATAAAAGCCTTGAATATGAAATGGGGGAATAAGATTGAGTTACAAGTTGGTCGGCCTGAAATTCATGAATTTCACGCAAATAATTCTCCAATCGATATATCAATGGATTAAACCAAAAAACCACTTTGGTTAGCTGAATCAGCATAACATCTATAGAATGCCGTTGATCAACATGCACTGATTCATGCAAAATAATTTGTTGGTGCTCCTCATTTTCCGGATCAAAAGATGGAAGTAATATGCGCTTAAAAAAGGAAGAGGGGACAAATTTCGGATTCACCAAAATGGTCATTCCGGCATATTGAGCTATGAAAGAATAACGGATCATCAGCATCATCTTGGCTACTCCCAATATAAGTCTGGTGAAAGTAAATAACACTCCAACAAAATATCCCAACATCAGGACAGACTGCCCAGAGAATGTAAATTCTTCAGAATCCAAATTATTTGTAATGACCTTAGTTTCTACCCATTGCATTGAACTACTCAATGTTTCTACTGAAGTGGTGTCTAAAAAAGTAAAATCCAATGTGATCAAAGGCAAAAACAATGAAACAAACACTATCCCAAGGAGTACAGTCCGATTGCCCTGAAAGAAAGTCAACCTTTCAAAAAACAGCTTATAACTGATAAGTCCAATCCCTATCATCAAACTCCCTTCAATCAAATAATTCAGTAATCCATTCATGATTTATTGTTTTTCTCATAACTGTTTATCAGGTTGTGCATCTCCTGAATATCCTTTTCAGACACCTTTTTTTCTTTAACCAAATACGAAAGCACATTCTCCACAGATCCCCCAAAGAAGTTCTTTACCAAGTGATTAAAGCTCTTCTTTCGATAATCATTTTCAGCAATTAACGTGTAATACTCATTGGTTTTCCCGTAAGACTTATGTCCGAGATAACCTTTTTTCTCTAAGACCTTGACAGTGGAAGCCAGTGTGGTATAAGGAGGTTTGGGATCTGGAATCTCATGCAATACATCCCGAACAATAGCCCGATTAAGTTTCCAAAATATCTTCATGATTTGTTCTTCGTATGCTGTTAGTTCTTCCATGATCTTAATGTAGAAAATGAAGAATAAAAAACCTACGATTATCTCGTAATATTACGTAGTTATCGTAAATTTTAACATAAAAAACACCCGAAGAAGCTCCGGGTGTTTTCCAACTAATTAAAACTTAATTACAATTTAAAATTCACAGGTAGCATCATCTGTGTTTTCACAATATTCCCGTCCTTTTTCCCCGGTTTCCATTTAGGCGATTCCTTCACCAAGCGCATGACCTCCTCATCACAGCCTTTTCCTATTCCCCTGATTATTTCCACATTGGAAATCTCTCCCGTTTCCTGCACCACAAATGCTACTACTACTTTACCCTCTACGTTCGCTTCTCTTGCGGCCTTTGGGTACTTCATGTTTTTAGCCAAGTAGCTATTCCATCCATCAATTCCATCAGGCGGCATTGGCATTTCATCTACTTCTTTATGGACTTTCTCAGATTCTGTTTGGCCAAAAGCCGCCTGATTAGGGAGAGCTGCAAAGAAAAGCAGCGCTATCAAAAGCAACGGAGCTGCTTTTAGTGAGAAATTATGGGCTGATAGTTTCATAATATGTGGTTTAGATATTTTTATGGTCTCTTGAATTCTAGTTTGTTAGGAACATGAATTGCTCCTTAACTTGACTTAATCGTAACCTACAACAACAGCGGATACAGGAACTTCTTCTACTTTAAAATCAAGCTTTATATCTTTCTCCGCTTCATCCCCACCAAGCTTAAACCGTATTGGTAATCTCATTCTGGTATTAAGGCTCTCACCACTTTTGCGTTTGCCAGGTATCCAATTTGGTGCATTTTCAACAACTTGAATCGCCGCTTCATCAACGCCTCCCCCGATACCTCTGATAACTTCGAAATCTGAAAGACTGCCGTCAGTATTGACTACAAAGGCTACGATCACCGTTCCTTCGATCCCCATTCTCCTCGCTTGAGCGGGGTATGTCAAATTTTTGCTTAAGTAGTTATTCCATCCATCCATTCCACCCTTAGGTTCTGGCTGATGTTCTACTACGTCATAAATAGGCTCTCCATCCTTAGCTAGTTTTCTTGCGGTCAAGTCAGTAGGTACTATTGATACTTCTTTTATTTCACCTTCCATCATAGGCCCTTCTATATCTTCTTCTGGTGTTATTTCACAGGAAAATACGAAAAACAAAGCTGCCAGTACGGGAATCGCAAGCAAGAACCTACGCATTTCCTTTTTCTGGGATTGTGGTTTACTCATCATAATAATTCGTTTTTTGGTTTGAAATTGAT
Organism: Algoriphagus persicinus; assembly: GCF_035156415.1. Classification (NCBI taxonomy): domain Bacteria; kingdom Pseudomonadati; phylum Bacteroidota; class Cytophagia; order Cytophagales; family Cyclobacteriaceae; genus Algoriphagus; species Algoriphagus persicinus. The sequence goes on along the minus strand of NZ_JAYEEY010000046.1, from coordinate 1,480 downwards.
TGAAGTTATTCATGAAGTGCCAGCCCTGTCCCCCAGTGATCATCTGAAGCAAAAGTCCTGAATACTCTTTCCTAGAGTAAGTAGAGGTCACTCCCTGATCAGCCTGATATTCATGCACTTCTCTGAGTGATTTTTCAAATTGATAGATCAATGGATTAAACCAAAAGATGATTTTGGCAAACTGAACCAGAAGCAAATCCCAGCTATGTCTCAAGCGTACGTGCACTGACTCATGTAGGACGATCTGTTTCTGTTCGGATCTATTCGGGTCGAAATCAGGAAGCAAAATGTAGCTGAAAAAGGAGGCAGGAATAAACTTAGGATGTACAGCAATCCAATAATCCTGGTACTGCATCAATCTGGATTTACCAAGCAAGCGTTGTGAGGTAAAAAACCCCAAAACCAAATGTACAGTCATCACAATCACTCCTGCTAGGTAGGTATAAAAGACGATTTCCTGCCATGAAAAACGTACTGATTCCTGCGCTACTTCTTTACCTACCAGAAACTCAGGAAGTGTAATTTCTCCTGTTCCGATAGATGTCATACCTAGGTTGAAAGAAAGCATAGGAATGATAAAGGATAGCATCAGCATAGCAATCAAAATCACTCGATTCAGTGTAAAAAAAGTCAATTCACTCAGTACAATTCTGTAAAAGAGCACTGTAATAGCAACGCAGATACTTGCTTCGGCTAAATAAATTAGGATTGAATTCATGACTCTGGGGGCTTGTCCATATCATCTATCATCTTCTGTAAATCTTCAATTTCCTTGTCAGAAATCTTGTTTTCCTTCACCATGAAAGAGAGGAAATTCCCCACCGAACCTTCGAAATAATGCTTCACCAATTGATTCACACTTTTTTTGCTGTAGTCAGCCTGTGAAACCAATGGAAAATACTGGTGTGTGGTGCCGTATGCCTTGTGATCCAAATAACCTTTCTTCTCTAATAGTTTAATAGAAGAAGCCAACGTGGTGTATGGCGGCTTTGGATCTGGCAACTCTTCAAGTACATCTCGGACTAGCGCTTTTTCAAGTTTCCAAAAAATCCGCATGATCCTTTCTTCGTTGCTATTTAATTCATTCATATCCCTAAGGTAAAAACGAATTTTTAATAATCCTACGAATTTTTCGTATAACTACGGTAAAAACACAAGAATAGAGAAAAACCTAAGCCCGGATTATGTATTAGGTTTCGTAATGAGGTATGTAATTGCAAGATAATCAGGCTGTTTGGAGACTGAGTCCCCCGCGGCGGATATGGTAGAGTCGAAAACAGTAACCTAATGGCTAATTTTGAAGAAATTAAAGACCGCAATAACTTATGTGCCGTGGTGCAGAATTGCTAATGCATAATGCGGGTACAATTAAATCCAGACTTTATACTGCTCAAATATTTATTTATCAGCTATTTGAATTGTAATTCAAAATTCAAAAATAGTTTAGCCTCGGAAGATGCATTGAGATCCGTGGCTGATC
>NZ_JAYEEY010000045.1:0-19429 GCF_035156415.1 Algoriphagus persicinus | reverse complement strand
GAACCCAAGAATTTTGACTGGCATTCAGGCAGTTTTCAAAGAGCGGCCTAAAATCAAGCGAAATAACCAACAAAAAGGCCTCAGTTTAAACCAAATGAAGGTTTTTAGACGAACTGCCGTTGGCGGTAATTATAAAAAAACAATGGAACAATTAAGAAAATGCATATCCAACCAAATTAACATTGACAAAGAATCTTTGGAATCCATTGTATCTTCTTTTGAAATTGAAACAATCAAGAAAGGAGAATTTTTTTTAAAATCTGGAAAAATTTGTCGAAAAATGGCATTTATCGAATCGGGATATTTAAGAATATGTGTATCCGTATAACTGCACGTAGCCAAATAATGACAGGTAGTGACACGAAGTTGCTGGTTGAGAATAGGTGATGTTACTTGGTTAAAAATAGCCAAAAGCATGAATATAATCGACTTTATACAGCATTTTCCCGATGAGGAGAGTTGTGAAATTTACCTTAAATCTTACCGTGAAAAAATTGGCGTTAGATGTAAAAGTTGCCAGGCCGTTACCAAGCATTATTGGTTTTCTGGGGGGAAATTCTTTGAATGCAGTAAATGTAGACGTAGGAGTTCCCTCAAAAGTGGTACGGTGATGCAGAAAAGTAAATTGTCTCTTCAGACCTGGCTTCTGGCCTTTATGCTTATCTCTGCCACTAAAAAAGGGTTTTCGTGTCTTGAGTTTCAGCGTCAACTAGGTTTGACTAGGTATGCTACCGCATTCCTGCTCATGCATAAGATTAGAGTTTATATGGGCAAGAGAGATGCACTATACACACTTTCAGATATGGTGGAATACGACGATTGCTATGTTTCAGTGGCTACTAAGAAGGCAGAGATAGGTAAGTTAAAAAGAGGAAAAGGAAGCCAGCGCAAAGTTTCCGTGGCCGTAGCTGCGGAATCCGTACCGGTTGAAAACCCAGAGACAGGAGCATCAGGAAAGGTCTGTGGGTATTTCAAGATGGAGGTTTTAGGAAATGTGGACAGATCACATGTCAACAGCTTTATTAAGAGAAATACCGAAGGGGATATTGCTCTTTTTACAGATAAAAACCCCGCTTATGTAGATCTAGAGGATATTGTAGATACCCATTTTACGGTAGTTTCAGGACGGGAAGCGACCAATGATACACTAAGGTGGGTACATAAGGCAATCAGCAATCTGAAAAGAAAACTCTTGGGAATCAACCATATGATTACTTACAAATATCTCCAGAACTACCTCAATGAGTTCGTCTACAAGCTCAACAGAAGATATTTTGGTGAAAGATTATTTGACAGATTGGTTCTAGCCTCTATTTACCCATACGTGCAATAGTGCGGATACACATATTTAAGAATGTACGACATTGTGGACGGAAAGGAAATTACTTTTTGGATTGGGAACAACGGAAAATTTATAACCTCACTTTCGAGCTTCATTTTTGAATCCGAAAATTTTTGGAATATACAAGCAGCTACTGACTGTTCCATTTTGGTAATTAGCAGACAAAAACATTTTGAGCTGTGCAAACTGCATCCAAAATGGCTCGAATTTGACAATTTATTGTTAGCTCATTCATTTGTATTGTTAGAAAAAAGTATGTTCTCTCAACTTCACACTTCAGCACAACAGCGATTTGAAAACTTGCTCAAGGAAGAACCTGCACTTTTTAACCACGTACCTTTACAACATATAGCCTCGATGCTCGGTATCACGCCCGAATCTTTGAGCAGGTTAAGAAAAAACTTTGTCCAAACGATTTCTTAACATTTATCAAGAGATGTCAGGTTCATTTCGTAGAACTTTGTCAAAACTAAATTTTGACGAAATGAATAAACTACAGACTGCATTAAAGTTAAATGCAATATTTTCAGCAATTTCAGGTATAGTGTTAATTGTAGTAGTTATAATTGATTTATTAAAGGCCATTACCTGTCNAAAGTTAAATGCAATATTTTCAGCAATTTCAGGTATAGTGTTAATTGTAGTAGTTATAATTGATTTATTAAAGGCCATTACCTGTCCCGAAAATCGGGATGGAATCTCGCAGCAATTATAATCATTCCAGTGGTGACCTTCTTCGTCATGCCTTTCTGCCGGCAGAAAGGCTTGATTTCATGTGCAGATATGCTTTTCTACCATTGATGAGATATAGTACAAAGTTTTTGATTACTCAAATATTTGGGGTATTTAGGTCATTTCAGTAGTTGGTTTGAGTGGGCTACGAATAGGATGGTTACTGGCATCCAAAATAGGAAAAGGCTTACGTCAAATCCCTAAATAGCTCATCCCAGATCTTGTCTAGTTAGTAATTGAATTTTGTTTCATTATCAGTAAATGGAACAATAAAAAATTCAAAAGTGATGATAATTAGCTAATTTATAAGATTTTTGAATTTCTATTGAACATTGAAAAATCAAATCACCCTCCTCCTTCATTTAACGAAATACGCTGTTTTATCCATCATGTTTTAAGGAAGAGATTTGACAATGAGTGTTTCGTTTTTATAAAGAGACTCATAAACGCCATTTTTGGATGTTTTTGAAATTTATGCATATTCGTTTTCGGATAGCGTATTCCAAAATTGTTAATTGACAAATAGGTTAAAATGAAGAGTTTGCAATGGGAAGGTAGCTTGCCTTCCAAAGAAACATTAGAACAGTATCAAATTTTAGAAACAGTATCCGAAGAGGAATTTGACCAAATCACCCGACTCGCAGCATACATTTGCGAGACCCCTATTTCACTAGTCACGATTTTGGATGGGGATCGGCAGTTTTTTAAATCTCATTACGGCTTAGCTATTAATCAGACTCCTATTGATCAGTCTTTTTGCGTGCATACCCTCGACAATCCCACAGAACCACTAATTATTCCTGATGCCCGGGTGGATCAACGATTTAGGGAAAATCCTCTCGTGGTTTCATCTCCTAATATCGTTTTTTACGCAGGATTGCCTTTGATAAATAAAGAAGGAGTGGCACTAGGTAGTCTTTGCGTGATTGACACTAAAAAACGTGAGCTTACTCTTGATAAATTGGATGCCCTGTCTATTTTGGCCAAGCAAGTAGTACAAGTCCTGGAGTTGAGAAAGATGGGGTTGATTAATGAAATTGTTCAGCATAAACTAATGGGAGAGCTGAAGTTTAATACCGACCTCATCGAAAATATCGACGGAATATTTTGGATAGCTGATCCGACAACATTGGAATTTAGGTATATAAGCCCTCAGGTAGAACGGATTATGGGTTACAGTCCGGCGGAATGGAAGTCTGATCCTCATTTTTGGGAAAATCACATTCATCCGGCTGATCGGGAGCGGATTGTCCGGTCCTGTAGTTTGGCTGTCGAAAATCTGGAGAATCATCAGTTCGATTATCAATTTTGTACCAAATCGGGGAAATATATCTGGATCAATGACCGCGTGATTGTCCATTCGGAAGACGGAAAACCAGTAAAGCTTACGGGATTGTTTATTGATATCACTACCGAGATGCAGCTTTCTCAGGAAATTAAGGAAAGAATTGAGCACTATGAACTGATTAATCAAGCAACGCGGGATGCCATCTATGATTGGGATATTTTGGAGGATGAGCTGAAATTTGGTCAAAGCTTTGAGAATAACTATGGGTATCTCCTCAGTCCTGAAAAAAAGGTTCCATTATCAGTATGGGAAGGTTGGGTTCATCCAGAAGACAGAGATAGGACGAACTTGGCTCTTGACGAATTTTTAAAAGATTCCGAGGAGCATAAGTGGGAGCGGGAATATAGAATGCGAAGAGCGGATGGTACCTATGCCTATGTGGAAGAGATCGGGTTGGTTGTACGAAATGAGTCTGGGAGGGCTGTCAGGATGGCTGGTGTCATTCGGGACATCAGTGACTACAGGAAAATAGAAGAGCTATTAAGGCAAGCATCTGAAATATCACTTTTAGGTGGTTGGGAGGCAGATTTGAAAGCAGAAAGAATCTATTTTACAGATGCTACCTATACAATACATGGATTGAAGATAGGGGATGAGCAGACTTTTGAGCAAGCATTGGATTTTTACAGAGTGGATTTTAGAGCCATGATTGATGGGAAAATCAATCAATCTATTACTGATGGGCTAGCATTTGAATTTGAAGCTATATTGATTAGGAAAGATGCACTAGAACGATGGGTAAAAGTCAAAGGTATTCCAGAGATGGAAAGAGGGGAATGTATTCGCATGACTGGAAGTATCATGGATATCCATATACAAAAAGTCGCTGAAGAAACACTCAATAAGAAAAACAGGCTTCAGTCTTCCCTGACCCAAATCATCCAAATCCTGCTTGCAAATAGGTATTGGGAAAGGGGGATTTCCAAAATCCTTCAACTTGTAAAAGACTCGGCTGGATTAAAGCATATTTACTATTGTCACTTGGTTACCAATGAAAGCTACGCCTCTGAAAATAGTTTGGTTCAGGGAGTGTGGTCAGCAGAAGGAGGTCCAATCGCTCACAATGGAATGAATGATACCATTTTTACGCTTCTTAAGGAATTTAATGGAAAAGAGAGGCTTTGGTATAGTTCTGAGGAAATAAATGGGCTAGATAGCTTACTTAAGCAGCAGGGGGATAATGCAAATGCTAATACCTTTTGGATCCCAGTGATAATCGAAGCAGAGTGGTTTGGATATCTTGCAGTTACTTTCGAGATAGAATTCAAAGAAGAATCGCTTCAGGATGAGGTGGGCTTTTTGACCAATTTCTCTTCGAGTTTGGCTTCCGCGATCAAACGTAAAGTGGATCAGGAGCGATTAGAAGAATTTTCCAATGAAAAGGAGCGTATTCTAGAGAGCATTGGAGATGGGTTTTTTGCCCTGGATATCGATTGGAATATGGTGTATTGGAACAAGGAAGCTGAACGGATGATTGGGGTTTTAAGAGAGCAATTGATTGGGAAAAATGTTTGGGAAAGTTTTCCGGAAATCCGAGAACTTCAGTTTTTCACCAAATTCAAGGAGGCTATGGAGAGTCAGGTTACGGTACATTTTGAGGAGTTTAACCCCTGGGAAAAACGCTGGTACGAATCTTTTGCTTATCCTACACCAGTAGGATTATCAGTTTTTTTTAGGGATATCACCGATCTGAAGCTTATCGAAGATCGGATTGAGTCCGCCAACTTACGATTCAGAAAAGTAGCAGAGGCTTCAAACGATGCTATTTGGGATTGGGATTTGGGTAAAGATATGCTTTTCCTTGGAGAGGGATTTAAAGAAGGATTTGGCTATGAGGAAGAAACGTGGAGAACCAGTTTCAGTGATTGGATGCGCCATATTCACGCAAAGGATTATAAACGTGTAGTGAATTCCTTTCGAACTGCGGTTAGCAATACTTCAATCAGTAAGTGGAATGATGAGTATAGGTTTAGGACTAAAAATGGGAAGTACCGCTTTGTGACAAATCGAGCAGCTATTCTAAGGGATTCTGCTGAGGAGGTTGTTCGGGTAATTGGAGCTGTTACAGATATTACAGGGCGAAAAGAATATGAGCAAAAATTAAGAGGCTTAAATCAAACGCTGCATGATTATGTTAAGAAACTTTCCGAATCCAATCAAGAACTGGAACAGTTTGCCTATGTGGCATCCCATGACCTACAGGAGCCTTTGCGGATGATTTCCAGTTTTATGGGATTGTTGGAAAGACGCTATAGCAATCATCTTGATGAAAAAGCTAAATCTTACATCAATTATGCAGTAGATGGTGCTGTTAGGATGAGGAAAATTATTTTAGACCTTTTGGAATTTTCCAGAGTAGGAAGAGAAGAGATCACCATTGAAGAGTTCGATTTTGTTGAAGTGGTTGAAGAAGTTAAGTTGCTAAACAAGCGCTTGATTCATGAAAAGAAAGCGGAAATAGAACTAATCGGAGAGGCTAAATTAGCAACGAACAGAAGTCAACTAGTTCAAATTATTCACAATTTGGTGGGCAACTCCCTGAAATATATGGAAGAAGAAAGAACACCGAAGATCTCGATTCGGATCAAGGAGAAAAAGGGCTATTGGGAAATTCAAATCAAAGACAATGGAATTGGAATTCGAGAAGAGGATCAAGAGCGGATATTTGTGATCTTTCAGCGACTACATACTCAATCTGAATATAGTGGGACAGGAATGGGGCTTTCAATTGTTAAAAAGATTGTTCATCACCTAGGAGGAAAAATAAGATTAAAATCTGAAGTCGGAGTGGGCTCTAAATTTTACTTTAGCATCCCGAAAAATCAAAAGATTAAGACTGACTAGCTGTGCTCTTTGAGATAATGTTGATGTGTCTTTAATTAGTCGAGTAGGTAAGGGGAATTTCACCCCAAACCTCCAATGTCATTAAGTTAAGGCGATAATAATCATAGCGGTAAGTAGACACCATGATATTTTTTATAAAATTAGACCCATAAACTTCAGCTTTGTATATTTTGTGTTCATCGTTACATTTCTTTTCGATTATAAACAAAGTAAGGACGTAGTGATTCAAGGCCTGTCAGTGGAGACAGGTACATTTTTCTCTCTACATGTCGGACTTTTTTTAAAAAGGGTTTTTGTATGCCATTGGATATATGCGTTTACTTTTTCCGAATCTTCTTTGAAAACTTCTTTCTTTCCTGACCGGTTCAAGATTGGACGCAAACAGCATCCTCAACCCGTCCAGATAAATCCCTACAACTTCCTTTTCCCTGCTGAAAAGAAGGACAATACTGTTTTTCATCCGGTTAAGGGCCTGTGTATAGTTTATTTTGTAAATCCTTTTCCGGTTTGTGCATTTTTTAATTACCAGTTCATCCGCTCCCCTTATCAGGATAGCGGTAAGATTGCAGGAGAATATTTTAGCATGAAAGTCCTGCAGTACAGCTAAACAGCTTTTCTCGCTGAAGTTTTCCATTTCAAGTCTGGATTTCATGGTTTTATACGATTCTTCCACCTGCCAACGGAACAGGTAAAGGCAGGAAAAAATATTGAAGGGATATCTTTCAACATCAGTCAGGGAAGTAACCAGCACTTCCTTTTCCCCTGTATCGAGTGTGATGCAGATAAAGCGCAGTCTCATAGGGGCTTTGGATATGCCTAATTCTATGCATTTTTTTGCACTTTGTTTACTGGGATATATTTCGGCGATAGTTTCCTGCTCCAGGCTATTGACCAGAGATGCAGCTGTTTTCCAGCTGCCGACTTTTAGCCTGAAGCAAAAATCCACATTTTTGGAGTCAAGCAGGGCATACATCCAGAAAGAAGCATAGTTCCTGTCACAGACTACCAGATCATCGGGACTAAACACTGCCGTGTGCCGTAAAGCCAAACTGTGCTCATTGTCATCGTAGGTGGACAGTATGGCATCCAGGGTCAGGTCATTCAGCAGGTCATAGGCCTGTGACAACCTCGCATAGGTAAGCGGCTTGCCTGTTTCAGAGGTGTCGTGCACACCATACTTTTTCTGAATTTCTTTGCTTGCCGGAAGCCTTACGGTAGAGCCGTCTACCCCTATGAGCCTAAAACCGTTCCAGCGATTAAAGTCCCCTTCCCGATAGAACGTCCCAAGCTGGTCTTTATCCAGCTCGGTAAACGCCCCGTGGCCAAGCTTCTTCCGTGCCAGACAGAAGGCAGTTTTGGTGACCTGGTTTACTGGGATCTCTTTGTTCAACAAGACTTTGAAAAAATTGTCCAATTCTGCCTGAAGGGATTTTGTCAAAAAATTTATGAGCAGTAGGAAAACCTTATGGAAGGGGAGGCTTCTTTATCTGGTGAAATCAGAAGGCCTGACCCGGTGCCGTTCAATAAATTCTGTGGAAGTCAGTTTTTTTTTCAAACTCTGGATGAGTTTGAGATGCTCTAAAATGATTTTCCATTGTCGGTTTTTTCTGTATTTAAAAGTTCGCTAAAACTACCTGTTGACATCTCAATTTAAAACATAATATACTAAATACCAAATAGTTATACTAACTTAATGACATTGGAAGGTGAGGGTGAAATTACCTTGCCTGACCCGATTAGCCACAATAAACAAATTAATATGAAAACCCTTACTCCTATTTTTCTTCTGCTTATTCTGATGGGTTGTTCGACTCGATCCGAAAAGGATAAGGCATTATTGACCGAACGAATTTCTAGAATCGAAAACGGTCTTCAACCTAATCTCCAAATCCAAGGAGATAGCATACCTAAATATAAAATCGAAGCAAGAATGAAGGAATTGGGTATTCCCGGAGTTAGCATAGCAATTATCAATGAGGGTCAACTTGAATGGGCGAAAGGTTATGGGATCGCAGACAGTTCGGAAAATCGCCAGGTAACAATCGAGACAATGTTCCTGGCCGGATCGATAAGCAAGCCAGTTACTGCAATTAGGGCTCATCAGCTTGCAGAAGAGGGTGTCATAAGTTTGGATTCGAATGTAAATAAATACCTTGCCAGCTGGAAACTCCCAGAAAATGAGTTTACAGTAAAAGAAAAAGTCACCACCCGAAGAATACTGAATCACACTGCAGGATTAACTGTTTGGGGATTTCCGGGATATAACAAAGGCGATACCATACCAAGCATCCCTGAAGTATTAGACGGTAAGGGAAATACAGGTTCAGTTCGTGTCTATCAGGTACCCGGGGTTGCTTGGCAGTATTCGGGTGGAGGTTATACTATTTTGCAACATATGATTACAGATATTGAAAAAAAGTCATTTCCGGAACTCATGCAGTCGAATGTATTAGGTCCTTTAGGAATGTCCAAAAGTACTTTTGAAAATCCCTTACCCGCAAAGTATCATTCCATCAGCGCAACAGGTTATATGAGAAATGGAAATGAAGTAGAAGGAAAATGGCATATTTATCCTGAAATGGCAGCCGCTGGTCTATGGACGACCCCATCACAACTAGTCCTTTATGCAAATGAAATTCAGCAAATCTACCAAACTCAACAAGATGGATTGTTAAAGGCAAATACGGTCAATGAAATGCTTATCCAAGGAATGAACGATTATGGCTTGGGGCCTGCTGTGGCGGAACACACATTTGGACATAATGGTGCAGATGAAGGGTTCAGAGCCGAGTTAATAGCCTGGAAAGAGCAACCCATAGCAGCAGTCATTATGGTCAACTCGGACAATGGGAGTATCATTCAGGAGATAAAGTTGAGTATCGCCCAGGAATATGGATTGCCTGGTATTGAGCCAATTAAGAGAGTGTATCATGAACTTTCAACTCAGGAACTGCAAAAGTTTACAGGTAAATATCAAATCCCAGACCTTGGTGAAGTAGAAATTGTCATAAAAGAAAATGGATTAGAACACCTTGCACCTTTTGCCCCCGAACCCATTTTTTTACTTCCGTCTTCTGACAGTACTTTTTTCAATACTAATGGTGGTGCATATCTCGAGTTTGTCCGAAACGGTGATGTGATAACCGGTCTCAAATTTTACGGATTTGAGGCTTCCAAAATTGAATAGATAAAAGTTAGAAGTGGATAACAAACACTAAAATGAATATGCGAACTGAGCCATCTGACAGGTATGCAAACAGGAAACCTCAGTGATTTTAGCCACTGTGGCGCATACTCATTTTAGTTGGACGTTATGGGCAATGTTGTCAAGTACTGAACGAATTTCACTACGTATGGTCATGCTACTACTGAAACTTTACCTAAATGGTCAGAATTTACTGAAGAGAACCTGTAACTTATGTTTTAGATTCCGAGCCTCATGCTTTAGCATGCTTTTTTGAAAAATTTACAATTAATCCCCATGATATGAAACCACCGAAATTAAAAACCTTATTTATTCTTTTATTAATTTCTTGCACGATATTCAACCTTAGTGCTCAAGAACAAGTTGAAAAAGTGACCATTCAGGTGAATTTAGATGAGAAATTAGGGACGATGGATCCCATTTGGTCATGGTGGGGTTATGATGAACCTAATTATACGTATATGAAAGATGGTAAAAAGTTACTGTCTGAAATAGCTTCTTTAAGTCCTGTTCCTGTTTATGTAAGAGCACACAGTTTGTTGGTGACTGGCGAGGGATCCCATGCATTAAAATGGGGATCAACTAACGTATATACTGAGGATGTTGATGGTAATCCTGTATATGACTGGACTATTGTAGATAAGATTTTTGACACCTATATAGAGAGAGGCATGAAACCTTTTGCTCAGATAGGATTCATGCCTAAAGCACTTTCATCTAAACCCGAACCTTACAGGCATCATTGGTATCCGGGAGCACCTTACGAAGATATTTACACAGGTTGGGCTTATCCTCCAAATGATTATGAAAAATATGGAGAACTTGTTTACCAATGGGTAATGCACTGCGTTGAGCGTTATGGGAAAGCGGAAGTTGATAGCTGGTACTGGGAAGTTTGGAACGAACCTAATATTGGTTATTGGCAAGGTACTATGGAAGAGTATTTTATGCTTTATGATCATGCCTCCGCTGCAGTAAAAAGAGCATTGCCAACAGCCAAAATTGGTGGTCCAGAAACTACAGGTCCAGGATGGGATAAAGCAGCAGAATTCTTAACCGCCTTTTTAGATCACGTACGAGATGACAAGAGTTATGCATCAGGTAAAAAAGATATTCCATTGGACTTTATTACTTTTCATGCCAAAGGTAGTCCCAAGTTAGTAGACAATATGGTTCAAATGAATATAGGGACTCAGTTAAGGGATATTAGCGAAGGTTTTAGAATTGTATCTTCCTATCCAGAGTTCAAGGATTTACCGATTATTATCGGAGAGTCTGATCCGGAAGGTTGTGCAGCTTGCTCAGTGAATGATTATCCACAAAATGATTATCGAAATGGAACCATGTATGCTAGTTATACGGCTGCTGCATTTTCTAGAAAGTATGCATTAGCAGACCATTTTAATGTGAATTTATTAGGTGCGGTGACATGGGGATTTGAATTTGAAGATCAACCTTGGTATGCTGGGTTTAGAGATATGGCAACCAATGGTGTAGACAAACCTGTGCTCAATGTATTTAGAATGTTTGGTATGATGGAAGGCGATCGTGTGAAAATAAATCAAGATGACCTTTCATATGATTTTCTCGAAGTGCGCGATGAAAGTGTTCGAAAGCAGCAGGATATTAATGCAATAGCTTCGAAAAGCAATAAAGGTGCTGCTGTTATGGTTTGGAATTACCATGATAATAATGACTTAACTATTCCAGATGCACCAGTAACTCTTAACATCGAAGGAGTTGCAGGAAAGAAGGTTTTGGTGCACCATTATCGAGTAGATCAAGATCACAGTAACTCCTACACACGTTGGAAAAAAATGGGATCACCTCAAGACCCAACTAATGAACAGATCGCTGAACTTGAAAAGGCTGGGCAACTCGAACTTTATTCATCTCCTATATGGATAGAAACAACAGATGCTGCGGTAGAATTTAAGTTTTCATTACCCTCTCAAGGGGTTTCCCTTTTTAAATTGAACTGGGAATAAAATATTTGGAAATACCTAATATGATTAACTGCCCATCCACCCTTGATTCTCCCTTGCAGTTCCCTTGCTGCTTCGTGGGAATAAGGGAGATTCATGGGAGCAGGATGGGAGTTGCATGGGAGTTCTATAAGCTCTGCTATTAGTTTGATATGGAGTATTTACGATGCACCTTCGATGCTTCTACGATGCATGTCCGATCAGCTATCGAAGATGCATCGCAGATTAGTTAGGATTGGAATGTATAAGTATCGAACTGTTAATAACTGAGGCTAGGCTACCAAACAGGAGTTATGGCAGGATGCCTGCCAGTGACTAGAGAGAAGCGTACTAAGGCACACACCTATCTCCACATGACTTATATGTGAAGAATGCAGAACCAAAGGTAGTTTACATTCAACTCTTCATCGACTCTGCGTCAACATTCGTTCGACTTTTCATTTCTGGCTTGTTGAAGAAATGTGGACCGAGTGACGAGCTAAACTAAAAGATGATGAAGGTTTGCTGTTCCGTTTTTCATCCTAGTGGAGAATTTTTGAAAGGTGTCATATGCCTGACAATTGTATTCTGAGGAAACCCGGAGCTTGTAGCAAAATTCCCATCTATGCACTTTTACAAAAAATCCGGAACGCACGGTTTATTCCTCTTTTTGGCTTGGTCCTGCATTGGAATAGACTAACAAGACGACGCTTTTGTGGATCCTGTCATCGAACTGGATGCGGAACAAGTGGGAAAGGAAAATCCTTCCATAGGCATTATTCTTTGTGCAGACAAGGATCATTTAGATGTGGAGATAGCTTTGCAAGATATCAACAAACCGATAGGTGTGGCAGAATATCAACTGTTACTCCCGAAAGAGCAGCTGCAAACGCTGATTGTAAATGAAATAAACGATTCGGAAAAGGAGTAATCTCCGGTAACTTTTTTTCTCATAACTCCCAGTTAAGTGCTCTTCCCCTCACTCATTTATCATTTCGCCCCAAAATACCCTGTCCAGGAGGGCCGAGAGTGAAGAAACAGTCCAGTGGACTTTTTACTCAGGGGCCAGAAGGCGCGTTGGAAAGTATTATTTTATTCTTTTTGTTACATACAGCCTTTTAGTTATTGAAAACAGCAAGCCAACTTCTTGTCCTCTATCCCAATTGGAGCAGAGCCAAGAGCCTCTTCTTTAAGGAGGAGGTAGGATAGCCAATTGCAAATTGGCAATGATAATAAGGTGGAATTACAAATCCCACTTGGATTCAACTTGAATTAACTACTCCCAGTGGGGGATAGGATTACAAATCCCACCCAGTCTAACTTACGGTGTGACTTCGCCTAGAGGGGGTCCCCTTTTTTCTTGCCGTTCATGGAATTCCTTCCCGCCCCTTTAAATACATCCGTCCACAGGGTTACGGTGCTGGAGTCAAACAATTTTACCCGGTCAGGGGAAACTTCCCCGTTGATGGGCAGGCTGAGGTAGCTGTCCGAAATCTCCGCTCTGTAATAAGCCAAAAGCAGGTAATAAATATAACCGAACACCTCATTGGGGCGCTTTCGGTTGGCATCCGAAAGCGTACTACTTGCAGGAAGCTTAGTGATGCCCAGATAGCTCAAGCTCTTTTTATTTTTTAGTACGGTTGCCTTAGGCCTTGAGAAACAAATAAATATGCCTGCAAATGTGTTGGCTTTTCAAGTTGTTATTTTGCAGGAATATAAATATCAAAGGTTGCACCTTTGTTTAGTTCACCTTTTGCAGTGATGATGCCGTCGTGATTTTCTACAATTTTTTTTACTATTGAAAGTCCGATGCCTGTTCCGTTAAATTCATTTTTGCCATGCAACCGTTGGAATACTTCAAATATTCTTTCGTTATATTGTTCTTCAAACCCAATTCCGTTATCGGAAACTGAGATATGGCAATATTTATCTTGAGGTGAGAGTTTTTCATTATTGAATTTTATGCCTTTTGCAATCTCGTTTTTGATTTGTATGTGTGGTGGATTTTCGGGATTGCAATACTTTAAGGAATTGCCAATAAGGTTATACATGAGTTGCCGAAACTGAAATGGAATTATTTCAGCCTCACCTAAGTGATTTGCTTCAATGGTGGCATGTTTCGCATTCAGTTCTTCTCGTAAATCCACTTTAACTTCAGCAATAATTTTATCAAGGTCAGTGATTTCAAACTTGCGTTCGGTTGTGTTGGTGCGTGAGTAGGCCAGTAAATCCTGAATGAGTGTTTGCATTCTTTTGGCCGCATTCTGCATTCGGTTAAACATGTCTTTTCCATCAGCTGATAAATTATTTTCTTCAATCTCTTTAATGCGTGATGCAAAGGTTTGAATTTTGCGCAAAGGTTCCTGTAAATCATGACTTGAAACATAGGCGAATGATTCAAGTTCTTTATTCATTTTTTCAAGCTGATCGTTTTGGATTCTAAGTTTTTCTTCAGTCTTTTTTCTTTCAGTAATATCCTGGTAAGACGTTACCGTATAGCTTTCAGTTCCTATTCTTATTACTTCATATGAAACAATAGCAGGAAATTTTTCTCCATTTTTTCGAGTATAAAGTATTTCAAAGTCCTTCATTTTCCCAGATTGATTTAGCTTTAAAAGAAGGGCTTCCGTGTCTTCTTTTGAAAGTGCCTGAACTTCAGCAACTGAACGGCTTTCATGAAGGTACTCGAATATCAAATCAATAACTCTTTTATATTCTTCAGGATCCATCAAATTCAATTCCTCCGAAGAATTGCCGATTACTTCCTCTTTAGTGTAACCGAATGCATTGTAAAAAAGGTTATTGGCATATTTTATTTTATTGGTTTTGATTTCGGAAAGCGTCATGGGGATTGGATTGCTGTCGAAAATTTTAAAAAAACGTTCTTCACTAATTTTCAATTCTTCCTCATATTTTTTCTGCTCTGTTACATCTTGTGCAGTTCCCGACATTCTGATAACATTTCCATCAGCATCTGTAATTACTTTTCCTGTTGCATTTAAAATCCTAACACTTCCATCAGCAGATGCTGCCTTATGGAAAAATTGGTATGGCTGATGATCTTTAAATGCTTGTTTTACAATTCCATTTACATATTCCCTGTCATCAGGATAAACATACTTGATATAATGCTCATAGTCTGCTTCAAATTCCTGCGGGGTTAAGCCGTAAATCCTATAGAGTTCATCGGACCAATTTATTTTATTTGTTGGCACATCCCATTCCCAGCTCCCAATATGTGCCAGTTGCTGGGCTTCCATCAATTGGTTGGTCTTATTTTGTATGGTTTCTTCCGCCGCTTTGCGTAAAGTAATGTCACGTATAAATCCAATAAAAATATAGCGGTCGTTTATTTTAGATGTTGATATTTTCAGTTCAACAGGAAACTCACTACCATTTTTCTTTAAAGCTGACAACTCTATAGGTTTATTGATTACTGGTCCTTCACCGGTTCTTAAGAAATGTTTCATCCCCATATCATGACCTTCGTGATACCGCTTCGGAATGATGGTTTCTGTCAGTGTTTTATCTATTACCTCATGTTCTTTCCAACCGAAAATTAGTTCTGCTTCTGAATTCCAGCTCTTGATAATTCCATCCTCATCAATTGAAATTATCGCATCGGGTGCGTGCTGAAGGATCGTTTGCATTCGTTCATTGCTTCGTTTCAGATTTTCACCTAATGATTCCGAGAGTTCTATTTGTTCGTGGATTACGGTTTCGGAACCAATCCACATTGTTGGGTTGCCTTTTTCATCCTTTACAGCCGTTGCGCGAACAAGATGCCAAAAATATTTTCCATCCTTACGCAGAAGTCGGGTTTCATATTCAATTTCCTCACCGGTATTAATCGAGTGCTCCCATTTCTGTTTTGTATGAGGCCAATCTTCCGAGTGAATAATTTTTTTCCAGCCCCAATCTTTCAGTTCCTCGAACGTCAAACTGGTATAGTCTAGCATTACTTGGTTAAAATAATTTCTGTTTCCCAGCGCATCAGCAGTCCATACTTTTTGCGGCATTCGTTCTGCCATTTGGCGAAATTGTTCTTCTGCTTTTTTATGCTCATGTATATCGGTAAATGACCCGACCCATTTTGTAATTTTATTTTCTGCATTTAAAACAGGTTCCCCTTTTACAATGTGCCATCTGTATTCACCAATTTTACTTTTAAGGCGCACATTAAATGTGTAAATACTTCCTGTCCTGAGGCTACGTGTCCATGCTGCATTGATTTCATCATAATCCTCCGGATGCACAATTTCCCTCCATTCTTTTTCGCCATCGGGTTCAAGGCCTGAATATTCTTTCCATCTGGAAGATGCAAATTCTTGATTGCCCTCTGCATCTGTAATCCAAATTAATTGCGGTAATGTCTGCACAAGAGAGCGGAATCTTTCTTCGCTTTCCTTCACTGCTCTTTCAGTATTTCTTTGCTCGGTAATATCCCTGAACCTCCAGCTCCATGCGTAGTAACTTCCATCAGTGGAAGTCACCGGGTAGCCATGCCTTTCTATTATTTTACCGTCTTTAAATTCAAGTTCATCAATACTTATTTCATCAGGATTTTCATACAACCATTCTACCTTTTCAATAAACTTTTCAGGATGTACCAATTGTGTTAATGCAAATGCCAGGGCTGCTTCATCATCCTTATCATCTACAATCTGCTGCGGCATATGCCATATTTCTACAAACCGGTGGTTGTAAGAAAGTATCTTGCCTTTTGCGTCCACTAATAAAATACCGTCAATGGTTGCCTCGTTGTGTGCTTCCAGTAAGGCTTGTCGGTATTCAAGCTGGGATACTATCAATTTTTGTTCGTTGATATTTGTTCCTATTCCAATAAAGCCGGTAAATTCACTTGATTCCAGCCGGGGAACTCCTTTAATATAAAACCATTCATACTGCTGGGTTAGTGCATTTTGAACACGAATTTCATATGAAAAAGATTGTTGCAGGGATGCTGCTTCGCCAAAAGACTTGTATACCATTGCAATATCTTCCGGATGAACTTTTTGTTCCCACATGTGCCCGGTAAATTCTGTATAATGGGAAATGCCGATGAACCGCAGAAATTCAGAATTAACATATAAAACATTGACTTCTTTATCGGTTAGCCAAACCCACATAGGCGCTTGCTCCGCCAAAACCCTGAATTGTTCCTCTGCTTTTTTTTGCTCGTCAATATCTGTATTGGTTCCTATCCATCGTATAATTTTCCCTTCTTCATTTGTTACCGGATAGCCACGGGTGAGAAACCACCTGTACTCCCCATCATGCCTTCGAAGCGGAAAAGTGAGTTCGAATGTTTCATTGGTATACCATATTTTTTTTGCTATTTCAACTATCCGTTCTACATGGTCGGGGTGATGTACCTTTTGCCAGCCCCAGCCCTGCATTTCTTCCATGGTAAGTCCTGTATATTCTAACCATCTTTTATTATACCAATAAATCCATCCTTCGCTATCTGCAAGCCAGGCAAGATTTTCCATATTATCTGCCAGGGTACTGAACTGCTCTTCGCTCTTTTTCAATTCCTCTTCTGCATTTTTTATGTCAGAAATATCACGGGTGGTGCCGGTTACAGCCTCTACTTCACCCTTTTCGTTTATTACCGGGGCAAAAATGTAATCGTACATGCGCATACCTAACTTGGCGTGTTGAAAAGATACTTCGCCACGTACAGGCTTTTTTGTAGCAATAATCTTGTCTATTTCCCGCTCATGCATTTCGGCATGCCAAGGTTCGTATCCTACTTCTAACATACCTTTCCCAATAGCATCATCCCAGGTGCGTCCCCACATATTTAGCAATGCTTCATTGGCATAGGTAAACCGGTAGTTTAAGTCAAATACATAAATAAGGTCGAGAGTGTTTTGGGTTATTGTTTCGTATAGCCGTTTCCTTCCTTCAGTTTTATGAATAGCATTTTTTTTATCTGTTGTTTCAATTACAGTAACCAATACACCACCAACTTCACCATTGTCTTTTCTTATAGGGCTATAAGAAAAATCAAAATAACATTCTTCTACAAAGCCGTTTCTGTTTAAGGGTAACATGAAATCAGGAAATCCAACAGCCGTTCCATTCATTACTCCACCAAACATGGATTCGATAATATGCCATACTTCTGAAAATGTTTCCCGCGTGCTGATACCCAGCGCCTCAGGATGTTTAGTAGCTCCTAGAATAGGGCGATATCCATCATTATAAAGCTGAATGTATTCTCTCCCCCAGGCTATATACATACCAAAGGGGTTATCGAGCATTACGGCAACCATGGTGCGAAGGCTTTGTGGCCAGTCTGCAGGGTCACCTAAAGCAGTTTTGCTCCAATCTTTTGCTCTTATCAGTTCCCCCATCTCTCCTCCGCCCCTAAGAAAATAATGGTCAGAATTTTTATTGCTCATATAAACTTTAGCTATGGATGAAGGATAAATTTATCTCTTTCAGGTTGTGTTAATTTGCTTTGTGACGTGAGAGTAACAGCTTCAAAAATTACTTTTTTTAATATATCGAAATCACCGGGTTTACGAATATAATAATTGGCTCCTTTTTCATAAAGCAAATTCACAACATCTATATCAAGTGATGTGGAGAATATTATAACCGGAAGATCCTTTAATTTATCAATTACTTTTATTTCTGACAAACATTCAAAACCGGATTTCCGGGGCATGTTTAGGTCAAGGAAAAGAGCATCGGGTAGTTGTGTTTCTGTCACAGAAAGCAGTTCCATGAGTTGCACACCGTCATTTACGGTGATGAGTTCTGTAGATATGGGTAGTCCTCCTAATGCTGTCTTAAAAAAAAAACAATCATCCATATCATCATCGGCAAGTAACAGATTGAGAGAATTTTTAGTCATCATACAATGTAGATTTAATTTCAAAAACGGAAATTATGCGGTTGGGCAAAAATATAATGTGAAACCAACTTGCGTTGGCTTGTGCATTGGCGTTGCTTCTCTTTTTATTTTGTGAAGGATGCCAAACTCGGATTGTTCTAAAATTGCAGTTCTATTCATTTAATGTTTATCTGTTTGGTTAGGCACTGTCGCCATAGTATGACCGATAACGTCAGTTCGTCTAAAAACCTTCATTCCAGTTTAAACTGATGCCTTTTTGTTGGGTTTTCCGCATGATTTCAGGCCGCAAGTTGAAAGTTTCCTGAATTCCAGTCAAAAATTCCAGGTTCAAATCCCGATCTCTTTGGGGCTTTAAAAACGATCCAAAATAGCCAAAAAACCAAACCAAATTGCTTTCAAATACTTTTTGAGTAGGTTTTGGTCAACTAAGTTAAAGATATTTCCCTGCGGCTTGCAAAAGCCTAGCTTGAAGCTGCAGACCGCTAACCGCAGCTAAACTTAGTTGAATCTCATACTATGACTATGCAGGATTATTTTACCAAATACTATTAGTTCCTTTTTACTACTGACATAGGGCTGTCACCGACCGGATTTAAGTTTGCATCACATCAAATTTTAAATGGTAAAAAAATGACAAACGTAACCGGCAAAAGATTTAATCCAATCCAATTCCCAGCCCCCACTATGATTTCTGTGAATGGTGTGGAACTGGAAGTATTTGAAGCAGGTCTACAAAATTCAGGGAAACCTATCGTTCTCTGTCACGGTTTTCCGGAGCATGGGTTTTCTTGGCGTTATCAGATACCGGCTCTTTCGGCTGCGGGCTACCATGTCATTGTCCCCAATCAGCGCGGCTATGGTAATTCATCCCGTCCGACCGAAGTAACAGAGTATGATATTGAACACTTAACCGGTGACCTGATTGCGCTGCTCGACCATTACGGATACGAGGATGCCACCTTTGTAGGTCACGACTGGGGTGCAAATGTCGTTTGGAGTCTTGCACTATTGTATCCTGAGCGGGTAAATAAAGTGATCAACATGGCTTTGCCCTATCAAGCGCGTGGAGAAAGACCATGGATTGAGTTGATGGAAGAACTAGTGGGAGGAGACTTCTATTTTGTTC
>NZ_JAYEEY010000044.1:0-19599 GCF_035156415.1 Algoriphagus persicinus | reverse complement strand
ACGCCTATTGCTAAAGAGTTAAACAGTAGTCAAAAAAATAGAGACCGATTTCAGGAAATCGGCCTCTATTGAATAAAAAAGGCTGTCTCCAATAATGAAAATCAATATGAGACAGCCACTTATTTTTTGCCCCGAAATATCCCGTTTCCATCAGTTCCCATATAAGCTCCCCAAAGAGGAGGTTTTTTAATTTTGATATGTGTGTCAATCCTTCTGACCTGCATTCCTAAAAATGACAAGATATCAGAGTGGTTGTAATATTGACAATAAACGATATCCAGATAACCATCCTGATCCATGTCACCTATCCAGGGAGTAGAAAACACATTCTTGTAATATTTGGTCTGATCGATCATCCATTTTTTCCGGTCATTGAAATCAATTGCAAATAATTTATTTTCAATTGGGAAAGAAGATTGATCTCCGATATCCCTATTGCAATCAAATTCATTGATGCTGATGATTACCTCATCTATGCCATCCTTGTTTAGATCATAAGCCACAGGTGAGGAAAACCCCGTACATCCTAAGGAATCCAAAAATGCAATTTCACCGCTTTTTCCATCCAACATGACCTGAAGTGAACCTGTGTTTTGTGGCCACTGTCCTTTGCTGACAAATGTGAAAAAATCCGGAATGTCATCTTTGTTGAAGTAACCGACAGCAAAACTGTTGCTGCATTCTGTCCCTTCAATTTTGTTTTGCCAGATCAGATCAAGGTTTTTACCGTCAACAGCAAAAACAGTACTTGCATGGGAAATGGCAATGATGTCCAATAACCCATCCTTATTGATATCAGCCAGCACTGGCGGTGCAATAAATCCCTGACCGGTTTCTGAGGCAATGATTGGAGAGTTGGATAGTTTTTGACCGGTTAAATCAGAAAGTTTTCCCAAGTATAGATTTCCACTGAATGTTTCACCACCTGATCCGAATAGAATATATTGCTCATTACTTCCCGGTTGCGAAAATGCCAATGGAGACATGTATGATTCCATGCCGTCCGGCATGGTGTCAGCAGCCAAGATTTCACCGGTTTTGGAATCCATCAGCATCAAAACACCGGGAAACCGGTTTTCCATCTCATATGGTTCTGCTTCGGCATTGCCGCCGTTAACGGTCAATAAATCAGGCAATCCATCTCCGTTTTGGTCAGGTACTAGGACACTGTTGTTGAAGTTGAACCTGGCATATTGAAGGATCGGATGGTCTTCATATTGGTATTTATATTCCCAGATCAACTTCCCGGTTTTCCCATCAATTGCCCTAAAGTGTGGAGACCGGCCACCTATAAAAACATCAGGAACGCCATCCTCATTGACATTCAAAAATGTGGCAGAACCATAAACTTGATCCTCAGCCTCATGTTGCCAAATAATTTCCCCGGTCACACCATCTATGGCAAGAATACCCTGATTGCTGTATTGAAACTCATTTTTACCCGCACCCATTACAATATCCATTACCCCATCACAATTCAAATCCACCGCCCTTGGGGATGATTGGGAACCAATTACCGGGAGATCAGTGCTCCAAATTAATTCAGATGTTTTTTTGGACTGGCAGCATGTAATTGCCGATAAAAGAAAGAATAGTAAAAGATGGGGGTTTTTATGGAAAGCGTAATTGGTTTGATCAATATTCATTAAGATTGAAGGTTTGTTTGAGCTATTTTATAAATCTATCAGAATTTTATTCATCACTTCCAAAATTAAGGTGTTTACAATAATTTTGGAAAGCAACAAGCTCTTAAAGACTTTGTAAATAGTGTCTTAATGCGTTAGATTTATGACCCCACACCATAAAGATTGGCATCTCTCTGTAAAGGGCTATTAGATAATCCCATTAGCAATGAAGTTCATTAATGTTATCTTATTTATTCTATTCCCCTTAAATTTAATTGGTTTAAATACAGTACATAAATCTGAAATCACCGGAACTTTTGAGAGCATTTCTCCACGAAAGTCAGGTATAAGGTTCCAAAATACATTGACAGAAGGCAAGGGTACCAACATCCTGACCTATGAATATTTTTATAACGGTGGGGGAGTTGCCATTGGAGACATCAACAATGATGGCCTAGACGATATTTATTTTACAGGCAATATGGTTCCAAATAAGCTTTACCTGAACGAAGGGGATTTTAAATTCAAAGACATTACCAAACAAGCCAATGTGGAAGGCAAAAATGCCTGGACCACGGGCGTGACCATGGTGGATATCAATGCGGATGGTTGGCTGGATATTTATGTCTGTTATTCAGGAAAAGGAAGTCCAAATACCAGAAGAAACCAGTTATTTATCAATCAGACGGATGGAACATTTGTTGAGGAGGCAGCATCTTACGGGTTGGACGATCCTTCCAATAGTATTCAAGCCTTGTTTTTTGACTATGATCTAGATGGTGACCTTGACCTGTACCTATTGAACCACAATACCAAAGTCATCAATGAAATCGAGTTTGACAATGCAAGGAAGGACAGGAATCCTGATTCAGGAGACAAACTCTATAGGAATGATGGAGGGAAATTTGTTGATGTAAGTACCGAGGCAGGCATCATGGGCAATTCCATGGGCTTTGGACTTGGAGTGGCAGTCTCTGACCTGACAGGAAACGGTTTTCCTGACATCTATATTTCCAATGATTACATCGAGCCCGATTATCTCTATATCAACAACGGTGATGGTACCTTCACCGAAAGTCTGACGGATTACCTGCAGCACATTTCTTATTTTTCCATGGGTTCTGATATCAGCGATTTCAATAATGATGGACTTCCTGATATTTTCACTTTGGACATGTTGCCAGAGGACAACAAGCGGCAAAAACTCCTTTATGGGCCTGAAAATTACGAACAATATGCACTGATGGTCATGAAGGGTTTTTATCATCAGAACATGAGAAACATGCTCCATCTCAACAATGGCAATGGCACCTTTAGTGAAATCGGCCAATTGGCAGGAATATCGAATACGGATTGGAGTTGGGCCTCATTTTTTGTGGATGTGGACAATGACGGATGGAAGGATCTCTTTATCACCAATGGTTATTACAGGGATTATACCAATCGGGATTTCCTAAAGTTCAAAGGGGATTATTATTTCAACAAGGCAAGGGACAAAGAACCGGCAGATACACTCTTTCTGGTGACAAGCATGACCTCGACACCGATCCACAATTACATTTTCCAAAACAATGGTGACCTGACCTTCGACAACAAGAGCCAGGATTGGGGCTTTTCCCAATCGAACTTTTCGAATGGGGCAGCATTTACTGATTTGGACAATGACGGGAACATTGATTTGGTGGTCAATAACCTGAATGCTCCAGCCGGAATCTTTAGAAACAGACTTTCAGAAAACAATAAGCCAAACAATTTTCTTCAGTTTGATCTGAAAGGGGAAGGCAAAAACTCCTTCGGTTATGGAACAAAAATCTCTGTCTATTTCAATGGAGAAGTCCAGTTTTATGAGCAGCAGCCCACCAGGGGATTTCAATCTTCCATGAGTCACCGGATCCATGTTGGAATGGGTGAAAACACAAAAGCAGATTCAGTTCTGATCCAATGGCCAGGCGGGAAAAGGGAAATAATAAATGACGTGGAATCCAATCAGATGTTAGTAGCTGAAGAAAGAAACGCTGTGGATCCTAAAGCTGAAAACCAAATATCCACAAATTCCTATTTCACCCAAATACAGCCACCTGTACAGTTTACACATGAAGAATACGGCTTCAATGATTTTAAAAGACAGCCACTGCTTTTGAATATGATGACTACCTGTGGGCCAGTCATGTCTTTGGGTGACATCAACAACAATGGATTCACGGACTTGTTTGTAGGAGGTACCAAAGGTTCGCCCGGAAAGTTGTTTTCCCAGGTTTCGACAGGTCATTTTATAGAATCCAAAGGACTAGACCTTTCAAAAGAGGACGAATTCACTGATGCAGATGCAGTCTTTTTCGATGCTACCGGAAATGGGTATATGGATCTTTACATCGCCAGTGGGGGATACCATGATTACCTGTCCTATGATGAAAGCCTTCAGGACAGACTATACATCAATCACGGGGGTGGAAATTTTGTCAAATCAGAAGATGCGCTCCCAAAAATCAGATCCAGTGCATCCTGTGTTAAGGTAGTGGATTTTGATGGTGATGGTCACTTGGATTTGTTTGTCGGAGGAAGGGTTATTCCTGGACAGTTTCCCAAAAGCCCAAAAAGCTTGTTGTTGAAAAATGATGGAACGGGCAAGTTTGTGGACGTGATTTCAGAAATCATTCCTGAATTGGAATTCGGCGGCATGGTTACAGATGCCACTTGGACAGATTTGGATGGCGATGGTAAACAGGATTTGATTGTAATTGGAGAATATATGCCCATTCGGATTTTTCTGAACAAGGGCGGAAAAAGATTTGAGGAAGCCACTTCGCGATATTTTGATTCTCCTCTTGAGGGCCTTTGGTCAGCTATAGCGATGGCTGATTTTGATGGAGATGGGGATATGGATTTTATTGTGGGTAATTTCGGGTTGAACTCCCAACTTCGGGCCAGCAATTCCGAACCGATAAAATTGGTTTTTGCTGATTTTGACGAAAACAGCTCGATCGATCCCGTTCTCACCCAATACATTCAGGGAGTTGAATATCCTTTTGCCAGTAGAGATGAACTGTTGGATCAGATGTATAATCTGAGAAGTAAATTCACAAACTACGAATCCTATGCTGATGCCAAGCTGAGCAACATATTCACTAAGGATCAATTGTCAAAGGCCTCAACCCTTCAGGCCACCGAGCTCAGAACGCTTTATTTGGAAAACAAAAATGGAAAACTGATTCCACATGCTTTGCCCATGCAGGCACAGTTTACTCCCGTTTATGCCATTTCTGTATTGGATATTGACCAGGATGGGCATCTTGATTTTATCTTGGGCGGTAATCAGAATTCCAGCCGCCTGAGAATAGGGGTGATGGATTCCAATTTCGGTCAATTGTTCAAAGGTGATGGAAAGGGTAGTTTTCAGTTTGTACCTCAAAAAAAGTCAGGATTGAATTTTATGGGGGATGTAAAATCCATGGAAATCATCAAAGCCGGTAAGTTGGATTTGTTGTTTGTGGGGGTCAATAATCATGGATTGGATGCTTATTTGTGGAATAAAAAATATGTGTATCCGCATGAATTCAGGTAGCCAAAGACAGGTTCCCGAAACTATCGGGACAAGTCGTGACATTATGTTGTAGGCTGTTCAGCAGTGGCATTTCTTGGTTAAAAATAGCCAAAGCCAAGAATATCATCGACTTTATTAACTATTTTCCTGATGAGGAAAGCTGCCAAATCTACCTGAAAGCGCCTCGTGAAAAAGCCGGGATCCGCTGTAAAAGCTGTGGAGTCATCGCCAAACTTCATTGGTTCAGCGGAGCCAAATTTATCGAATGCTGCGTATGCAGACTTAGGAGTTCTCTCAAAAGCGGTACGGTGATGGAGAAAAGCAAGCTTTCCCTGCATACCTGGTTCTTGGCGTTTATGCTGATGTCAGCGACCAAGAAAGGCTTTTCCTGCCTGGAATTCCAGCGCCTACTGGGTCTGGGCCGTTATGAGACAGCGTTCAGGATGATGCATAAAATCAGGGTGTACATGGGTAAAAGAGATGTGCTGTACACGCTGACAGACATGCTGGAGTTTGATGAGGGATATATAGGAATTGCCACCCCGGAGCGTGTGAAAGAACACCTGAAAAGGGGCAAAGGGAGCCAAAGGAAAGCTGAGGTGGGTGTTTCTGCCGAATCCATACCATTGGAGGACTTGGAGATCGGCAAGACAAGTAGATTCTGAGGTTACTTTAAAATGGAAGTTTTGGGCAAAGTGGACGGTGAGCACGTCAAGCAGTTCATCATAAAGAACGCTGACGGGGATATTGTGCTATTCACTGACAATAATACGGCATACTCACAGCTTGAAGATATTGTGGACACCCATTTCACGGTTGTTTCCGGAAAAGATTCCACCAACGACACGCTCAGATGGGTGCAAAAGGCAATCAGTAATCTGAAGCGGAAACTGCTGGGAATAAACCACATGATCACCTACAAAAATCTCCAGAATTACCTCAATGAATTCGTTTACAAACTCAATAGGAGATATTTTGGGGATAGATTGTTTGATCGGTTGATTATTGCGGCAATTCACCCATACGTGCAATAGAGCTGATACACATATAAAAATTCATTAAAAATTACCATTCAAATATTGGCATATGAAAAATAACAACAGAAGGGGTTTCTTTGCAAAAATAGGCATAGGCCTGGCGTCAATAACACTTTCAAGCTTTCCCAATGTTGTGGCAATGGCCAAGAAAATATTCTCCAAAATTTTCAGGTCTAAAATATTCTTTACTACAGGATATAAAACTGCTGAAGTGAGCGCTCAATCAGCCCTGCTATGGACCCGGCTATGCGCTAAACGAAAGCCGCGGCGCATCAGGCATAAAAGGAATGAGACCGTGTTCCGGTATCCCATTGGTTTCGATGAAGATTTGCCTGTGGATCAGATGGATGGTGTGGGAAAAGGAATGTCAGGCAGCGTAAAAGTTAATTAATGTTTAAAGGCTAAAGACTAACCCTATTCCTGACAGCGAAGAGAAGACAATTAAGGGCGTGATCAAAGAAATGGTAGAGGAAGATATCAGGAGGCACTGTGATTGGAAGGGATGTATATTTGATGAGGTTAACCTTCAGGAAGATCATGTTCATTTGTTGGTCGATGCCTCCGAAGATATCCATATCCAAATTGATGGGAATATTGAAAGGGAAAATAGCCATCATGCTGTTCAGGAGTTACCCACAACTGAAGCAGCGTCCATACTGGGACACAAGTTTTGGGCGAGGGGTTATTTTGTAAACACGGTTGGCCTGGATGAAGAAATGATCAAGAGATACGTAAAATATCAGGAGAAAGAAGAACGGAAGGAAGAGGGTCATCAGCAAGGTTTTGATTTCTAGGTTGTAAATTGGCCGCACCTTATAGTGGCTTCTCAGAGGCACATTTTTTTCTGCACTAATACAAGCGATTTTTTTGCATATACCAGTTATTTTATTCTGTAATTTAAATTGAAACCTAGAATTAAGTTTGCTTTAATATAATTTTTCTCTAATTTGTTCTGATCTTATTTCAAAGCCCAGAATTGACCAAATGAATAGTCCCGCCTCATCGATTGCAATTGAAGAGTTAGATAGCTTGTGGCTGATGCTGAGGGATGGTGACCGAAATGGGTTGGAGGGTTTATACCGATATTTTTCAAAGCAGCTTTTTCGATATGGCCTGTCGATTGTTCCGGATCAGGATTTTGTGCAGGATTGTATTCAGGATGTTTTCATAGATCTTTGGAAATACCATAAAAACCTCCAAAAAGCTGACAATGTAAAAATCTATCTGTTTAAATCTTTGTCCCACAAGATTTTTAGGGAAAACAAAAAGGAGGGGAAGTGGAAAAAAGAAGAAATTACCGATAAACTAGAAGTGTGTTTTTTTACCGAATCCATTGAAAGTGATTTGATCGGCATTCAAAGGGACGTGTATCTCCAGAAAAAGCTGGCCTTTGCTTTGAACGATTTGCCGGATAGGCAAAAGGAAGTGATCCAATACCTTTTTTTTGAAAATTTCTCCTATGAAGAGGTTTCCAAAATGATGGGGATAAATTTACGGTCGGTCTATACCCTGGCTTGGAAAGCCATTTCCAATCTTAAAAAGCTTATTCTGTGAGTTGTTTTGATGTGCTGTTCATAATTTGGAAAACAATATAGAACATCGACATTAGGGAAATTAAGGGAGAGGGGCATTCTTAAAGGGAAAAATTCTTTCAAGAAAAGGTAAACTGTCTCAATCCTATTGTCAGCGAAAGCTCAACTTATTACTGTGTGAAATTTTGATATCCCATAGATCCCTAGTTTGACATAAGATTAGGATTGGTCAATACTGGGTTGATTCGTTCTGGCTTCCAGCGAGTTTCTTTGAAAAAGAAGGCTGCTGGAAGGAAAGCAAATAAGCATACTCAAAGCTCTATTTTAAAAAAAACATTTTTTTAAGGATAACTTCATTTAGTTTCTTACTCCTATAAATGAAAGCACTTTTACAATGAGCAAAACAGCATACAGCTTAGAAGATTTTGTTTTGGATCCTGAATTCAGAAAATGGGTGCTGGCACACAACGCTTCCAATAAATCCTATTGGGAGGAATATATCCAAAAAAATCCGGCAAAACTTAAGGACATTACGCTGGCGAGAAGGATACTGCTGAACATGTCCAGAAACACTGCGGAAGTAGGCTGTACCCGTTTGGAAGCAATGTGGCAAAACATAGATCAGGCAGTTCAGGAGATCGACGTGGAATCTATCCAAAGAAAGACAGTTCCAATAAGTTCCCAAAGTACTATTTTGAGATATGAAATAGGATACCCTTCCTACTCCAAATCGGCTCAGTTATATCGAATGGCGGGGATTCTGGTCTTGGCATTTACCCTGGGAATTTTGGCCAACCTGATTTTCCCCCAACCTTCTCTTCAGACTGTAGAGGCCCCCATGATTTATGAAGAACATATTGCCCCTCCGGGAGTAAAGTCCAATCTGACCTTACAGGATGGATCCAGAGTGATCCTTAATTCAGGAAGTTCTCTAAGATATATCAAAAATTTTGAAGCAGATCGTAGAGTACTTGAATTGATGGGAGAAGCTTATTTTGAAGTGGCCAAGGACAGCATGCGTCCATTCACGGTAAAGACGGGACAAATTGCAACCACAGCCCTAGGAACTTCCTTTAATATCTCGGCCTATGATAATGAGGAAATGGACATTTCTCTGCTGACGGGGCTGGTAGAAGTGCGGATAGCTATGGGGGATTTTAAAAAAGTAAATCTTGTACCCGGAGAGGAATTGAACATCAATCTGGCAAAGGAACAGTATCAGAAACGGCTCTTTGTTAAAGAAAAGCTGATGGCCTGGACCAGGAAGATCATATTGTTTGACCACGCCCCTATTGCTGAAATAACCAGGGTACTTGAAAATTGGTATGGGGTGGAGATCCGTTTTACCAACCAACCCAATAAAAATCTTGTGGTATCAGGATCATTCAGAGACCAGTCACTGGAAAACGTGCTGATAGGATTGAGTTATTCGGCAAGATTTAAATTTAATATTCAACAGGATATAGTATACATAACATTCAAATAACCCAGCCTATGGAGATGATATAGCGTCAAATACCCAAAAAAGGCCACAGGTGTATCAACACCCATAGCCTTAATCAAAACGGAAACAGAGACTGCCATCTCATTTCCTTTAAGTGTTTATTTAAACAATTAGCATAAGCCTAAACAAACAATGTAAAGATATGAAAAATTGTCTACTAAAGCATGTTATCTACATGACCAAATTATTTACTGTAGCCTTCATTTTCCAGTACCTTTCAATGAGTTTACTCATTGCCGGTAATGGGAATGCCCAGGTTAAAAGCATAGAAAATGCCAGAGTCTCCCTTTCCCTGAAAAGCGCAAGTATAGAAAGGGTATTTCAGGAGCTTGAAAAAAACACCGAATATAATTTTGTGTTTGCATCAAGGGAAATCAGGGATTTGCCCAGTATTTCCCTAGAAAGCAAAGGTAAAACCGTTTATGATGTTTTGCTGGATATTGCCGCCCAAACCCAGTTAAGTTTCAAGCAGGTGGATTATAATATCCATGTAAAAAAATCAGGTGTGCGCCAGCCTGTAACTGTCATGCAGGAAATGGAAGTGACAGTATCGGGAAAAGTAATCGATGACACAGGAGAACCTCTTCCTGGGGCCACTGTCACTGTGTCTGGAACTACTACAGGTATTGTAACTGATATTGAAGGAAAATACACACTGAATGTGCCTGAAGGCTCTACTTTAGTGTTTTCATACGTTGGTTATGAGACTAAGCGGGTGCCGGTTGGTAATCAAACCCAGATCGATGTGACATTAAATCCTGATATCTCTTCTTTGGAAGAGGTGGTCGTAGTGGGTTATGGTGAAAAGAGCCGTAGGTTAATGACTGAATCTATTGGTACAGTTCAGGCCAAAGAGATTACGAAAATCCCCGTAGCCTCAGTCGATCAGGCGATTCAGGGACGGATATCGGGTGTTCAGGTCACCAATGTAGATGGTACACCGGGCTCTCCTGTCGCGATAAGGATTAGAGGTGTGGGGACGGTAGGTAATACACAACCCTTGTTTGTAATAGATGGTATCCCAGTAGGCAACA
Organism: Algoriphagus persicinus; assembly: GCF_035156415.1. NCBI lineage: Bacteria > Pseudomonadati > Bacteroidota > Cytophagia > Cytophagales > Cyclobacteriaceae > Algoriphagus > Algoriphagus persicinus. Next base: position 9,326 of record NZ_JAYEEY010000044.1, on the reverse strand, counting down.
ATTCAGACTCAAGAACAAACCCATTGGCTACCATTAACCCTGCAGATATAGAGAGTATTTCTGTTTTGAAAGATGCATCTGCTGCTGCAGTGTATGGAGTAAGAGCTGCCAACGGAGTGGTATTGATCACTACTAAAAGAGGGACAAAAGGAAAACCCAAAATAGTATTAGATTCTTATTATGGGATCCAGGAAATCGCCAAATTCAACGAATATAATTCTACCACGGAATGGTTAAGCCTTACTCAGGCTGCTTATAGTAACTTCAATGCACAAAACGGCCTAACCCCGGAAGATCCTGATTTTCGCGAGCTTCATCCTGATCTCGAGGAAGGGAGTCCCATTAGAGATAGGAGCAATGAAGACGCATGGAGGGAAGTTGTCTTAAATCCTAACGCACCTATTCAAAATGTTAATTTAAGTGTAAATGGTGGCGGCGAGGGATACAATTATTATGTTTCTGGCGGGTATTTCAAACAGGAAGCTACCGTACAAAAATGGAATCTTGACAGATATACGTTTCGGGTAAATACAGATTTTAACATCAATAAAAGGCTTAAAGTCGGGCAAAATTTCACCGTATCTCATCAGGAGGTACTTCGGGGAATGAATGGAGGAGGCGATGGTTTTCTACTTCAAAACTCAGTTACTATGCCTCCCTTTTTCAACATATATGAGGATCCTAGCAATCCAATTCTAGGCAATCGGTATGGGTACGATGGAAATGCTGATTTGGCGGGTCTTGTAATTGGTAATCAGGTAGGTATCAATCAAATCATTCAGAACAATGACAGAAATACCAGACTCTTAGGTGGCATATTTGCCGAACTTGAAATCATTGATGGATTAAAGTATAAAACAGCAGCTTCCCTGGACCTCAATCTGTTCAATAATGACTCCTGGAGACCNTGGCATATTTGCCGAACTTGAAATCATTGATGGATTAAAGTATAAAACAGCAGCTTCCCTGGACCTCAATCTGTTCAATAATGACTCCTGGAGACCTGAGTACTTAGTAAAAGAAATGGGTCTAGATAGACCTGGTAATCAATATGACGACGGCAGGGGACAGTCTCAAACCCAAGTGTTTACCAATACCTTGAATTATAACAAGAGTTTTGGGAATCATAATTTGGATGTTTTGGCAGGTCTGGAATACCAGAAATTGAGCAGCTCTTCTCTAAGTGTAACAGCTTTCGATTTTATAAGTACTAATCGAGATTTTTATTCAGTAATCAAAAATGGCCGAGGAGATCCGAACGTGGGCGGGGGTGCAGGTCAAGGTTCTTTTGTGGGCTATCTCAGTAGGTTAAGTTATAATTATAGTGATAAATACTTGCTTACCGCTACTGTCCGACGAGATGGAACTTCCTCTTTCTCGCCCGTTGACGATAGAAGATGGGGAACATTTCCTTCTGTATCGGGCGCTTATATTATAAGCGAAGAATCTTTTTTCACCAAAGGATTGGTCTCAGATCTAAAATTAAGAGCGAGCTGGGGACAACTCGGAAATTCAAACACGGCAGCTTTCCCTCATATTTTCAGAGTTTCAACTACTCCCGATTATGCATTGAATGGAAATAACACAGTACAGGCACCTGTTCCCATTAATTTTGTAAACGAAGATGTAGTATGGGAGACAGTGGAGACCGTTGATCTTGGATTTGATGTTTCTTTATTCAATAACAAACTGGATATATTGGCTACATATTACAACCGGACTACCAAAGATTTCTTGTATAATTTACCTCTTCCCAGTTCCTCAGGCTTTACAGGTACTCCGGTAAACTTAGGAACTGTTAGTAATAAAGGAATAGAGGTGGAAGTTAATTACCGACATTTCTTTGGCAACGGATTGAGTATGTCTTTATCGGGTAATATTACCACTGTAAAGAATAGATTAATGGAACTGGCTCCAGGATTGGAAGAATTTACAGCAAATGGTAACTATAGAACTGCAATTGGCCAACCCATAGGATATTTTTATGGATATCAAACTAATGGAGTTTATCAAACTCAGGAAGAAATTGACGCTGTGTTTACCGGGGATTTTAGAGATAGAAATTCACCGCAAGGTCCGCGGCCAGGTGACGTGAGATTTGTAGACAACAATGGTCCTGGTGAAGAAGGTCAGCAGTTTTCAGGTGAACCTGATGGAGTTATTGATTTCAATGACAGAGCTTATCTGGGAAAAACTATTCCCTCTTATTTTTACGGAATGTCCCTTAATATGGAGTATAAGAATTTCGACTTCTCAATGCTTTGGCAAGGTGTAGGAGATGTACAGGTTTACAACCAAGTAAGGCAAGCTGGATTGGATTTGAACGGTGGAGGAAGAAATACACTTTCTGAAACCCAGGAAAGATGGACTGGACCAGGTACTTCCAACTCTATTCCAAGAGCAATTAGTGGAGACCCAAATGCAAATAATCGTTTTTCTGATCGATTTGTTGAAGACGCAGGATTTCTCAGATTGAGAAATCTTCAGATTGGATATTCCTTGCCAAAAGCTTTAACAGAAAGAATGGAGGGATTTGAAAGTGGGAGAGTCTATATCGGAGGATCAAACCTTCTGACTTTTACAGATTATTCTGGGCTTGATCCGGAAGTGATGACTTATGGGCAAAACTCTACCCAGACGGGTGCTGGTACCGATAGAGGTAATATGCCGCAGCCCAGGATTTATCAAGTTGGTGTCCAATTATCATTTTAAAAGACTATAAGATTATGAAAATATTAAAAACATTCGCATTCATCATTGGCCTTTTATCGTTGACGGTCATTTCCTGTGATGATAGTCTGGATTTAGCACCTCTGGGTGAATTGAATTCAGAAACGTTTTATATTACAGAAGAGCATTTTGAAGCAGCTTCTCTAGGTCCATACAGCGCATTGTTAAACTTCTATTATGATCAAGGTGGGCGTGGTCATTATAACGGGATAGAATATCCTTCAGATGATACTCAGCATGGAGGTCAGGGAAGTGAAGACAACGTGGACTTTATCTGGTTGCCTAATAATGGTAATTTCAGTTACATGTATAATACAAGCTATACAGGGATTCTTCGGGCCAATGCGATCCTCGACAGAATTCCCGCTTCAGAGCTTACCCAAGACCAAAAAAACAGGTTTGAAGCTGAAGCTAAATTTATGCGAGCCTATTTTTATTATTTCCTGGCAAGGCATTGGGGAACTCCACCGCTTATACTAGAAGTGCAAAGATCTGTCGAAGATACCAGAACAGGTAACTCGGCGCCAGGAGAAGTGTACGCAATGGTAGAATCCGATTTAAAATTCGCTAAAGAGCATCTCCCTAGCCAATGGGATGCGAGTAACACGGGAAGAGCCACTAGCGGAGCAGCAACAGCTTTGTTGGGAAAAGCATACCTAACGCAACAAAAATATACAGAGGCAGCCCAAGAATTTAATGAAGTGGTTTCAAGTGGTGTTTATACTCTTATGGAAGACTTTGGGGATAATTTTCGCGAAGACAAGGAAAATAATGCTGAATCTATTTTTGAGATTCAGTTCTCAAGAGGAGATTTCAATCCTTGGCTTCCAGTTGATTTCGGTCTAGCAGGTAATCAGAATGTAGGCCATGCCGGAACAGGTAGAGCAATAAACTTCAGAGCTAGCTGCTTCTTAGGAAGTTGTGCCCCAGGAGCTAATGGGCAAGGATATGGAAGAATCCATGCCACTGAAGGCCTCCAAAATTCCTTCGAAGAGGGCGATCCACGTGTGCCGTTTACTATTTTTAGGGAAGGAGATGAATACTTTGGGGAACTATTTGACCCAGCCTGGTCAATTACAGGAGCCACACCCTCTAAATATTTATTGAACTATGTCTCATATCCTCAGCCTAATGCCGGTTCAAATAATGAAAGAGTAATCCGCTTAGCAGACGTGTATCTAATGTTGGCTGAGGCTGAGCTATTGGGAAATAACAATGTGCAAAAAGCTGCTGATCTGGTGAACATGGTAAGAAGGAGAGCTGATCCGTCAGGGGATATTCTTCCAGATAGATCTGGTTCAGCAAGTGAAATGATGGAGTACATAATGCATGAGAGAAGGGTTGAATTGGCTTTTGAAGGTCATCGTTATGACGATTTGGTCAGATGGCAAAATGCTGGTAAAATTAATATTGCCACAGATGTTGATTTTAGCAGATCATTGGCCAATCAAAATTGGAATGAAACTTATTTGTTAAAACCTTTTCCGCAGAGGGAATTGGATTTGGTAAGTATTCTCACTCAAAATCCAGGATATTGAAATATATCTTTTAATAATTTCGTCGATTAAATCAAAAGGCTTTCAGCTTAGCTGAAGGCCTTTTTATCTCATACCCAGCTAATTTCACAGGTAATTGATAATGAAATCAAAATTCATAATTTTATTCGGTTTTTCCCTTTTGGCATTTACTTATACTTCTTGTGGTAAAAAAGAAAAAGATACCCTTTTTGAACTTTTGCCTTCTTCCTATAGTGGGGTGGACTTCAACAACCGTATCTATACCAATGACACGTTTAATGCATTTTATTCTGATTATATCTACAATGGCGGTGGAGTAGCCATAGGAGATATCAATAATGATGGGCTGCCTGATTTGTTTTTCTCAGGAAACATGATTTCATCTAAATTGTACCTTAATAAGGGTGATTTAAAATTTGAAGACTTAACCATTAGTGCTGGACTGCAAACAGATTCTTGGGTAACAGGGGCATCTATGGTAGATATCAACAGTGATGGATTGCTGGATATTTATTTGAGTGTTGCCAATAAAAAAAACCAAGAAAGCAAGAATAAATTATACATCAACAACGGGGATCTGACCTTTACCGAAATGGCGGCAGCTTATGGCTTGGATGATTCCGGGTATAGTACCCATGCGGCATTTTTTGATTATGATCAGGATGGTGATCTGGATGTGTATGTCCTTACAAATGCCTACGAAAATTCAAATAGAAATTTTATCAGGGAAAAAAAGATTGCCGGGGAAAATCCCAGTACCGACAGGCTATTCCGTAACAACGGCGATGGAACTTTTTCTAATATTTCCAATGAAGCAGGAATCTTAATAGAAGGGTATGGCCTTGGCGTTGCAATAGCAGATATCAACCGTGATGGATGGCCGGACATCTATGTTTCCAATGACTTCATTACCAATGATTTGCTGTGGATCAACAACGGGGACGGGACATTTACCGACATGGCTTCATCTTACTTAAAACATCAGAGTTTCAATGGTATGGGGGTAGATGTGGCTGATTTCAACAACGATGCTTTGGTGGATATTGCTGTCATGGATATGCTTCCCCCTGATAACTTCAGGCAAAAGACCATGTTTCCAGATATCAATTACAATCAGTTCAGAATGATCCTTTCCCTTGGATACCTGCCACAATATGTAAGGAACACCCTCCAATTAAACAATGGCAACAATACCTTCAGTGAGATCGCCTATCTCTCAGGTGTGCATGAAACTGATTGGAGCTGGGCTCCTCTGTTTGCTGATTTTAACAACAATGGATATAAGGATCTTTATATCACTAACGGCTATAGGAAAGATGTAACCAATCTTGATTTCATAGCTTATAATAGTGAAACAAACCTTTTTGGAACTGAAGAAGCCAAAATGGAGAAGGTAGTAGAGAAGTTGGATCAGTTGAAAGGTGTCAAGACGCACAACCACATGTTTGAAAATACAGGAAAAATGAAATTAAATGAAGTTTCCACGGATTGGGGATTTGACGCACCATCCTATTCCAATGGAGCGGCCTTTGCCGATTTGGATAATGATGGAGATCTTGACCTGGTGGTTAGTAATATAGATATGGAAGCTTTCATCTATAAAAATACAACTGATAAAAAAACGGATCAAAATTATCTACAAATATCACTTATAGGTGAGAAGCAGAATACCCAAGCTATTGGCTCTAAAATAACCATAACCACAAAAAACGGAATACAATATCACGAGCACCACCTTTATAGAGGATATAAATCCACCATATCGGGAGTTGTACATTTTGGGTTGGGAGATCAATCCAGAGTGCAAAAAATTCACATTATCTGGCCTGACGGAAAGCAAGAGGAACTTACTGATGTGAGCTCCAATCAAAGACTCGAAATTAAGCAAACAAATGCCATATATGAGGTCGCGGAACATCAAAATGTCCAAGAGCTTGAAACAGTCTTCAAGGAAATTACAAGCCAATATGGACTTACCCATATCCATCAGGAAACTGACTACATAGACTTCAATCACCAGGACCTTTTGCCCCATAAGTTCTCCAGCACTAGTCCCGGAATTGCTGTAGGAGACATTAACCAAGATGGTTTGGAGGATTTTTATGTTGGAGGCGGAGCTGGTTTTCCAGGTAAGCTATTCAAACAAAACGAAGTGGGTTTTGAAAAGGAGGATTTCCCCTTTCATAAGGAATCTGAAGATATGGGCGCATTGTTTTTTGATGCAAATGGTGACAGTCATTTGGATTTATATATTGTAAGCGGGGGAAGTTCCTACCTGGTAAATTCAGAACTTTATCAGGACAGGCTTTATATCAATGATGGCCAGGGAAATTTTGAATGGTATGAAAAGGCACTGCCAAAAATAACAAGCAGTGGATCTAAAGTCGCTGCTGCTGATTTTGATGGAGACGGGGATCTGGACTTATTTGTAGGAGCAAGGGTGATTCCAGGACAGTATCCATACCCAGGCCAAAGTTATCTTTTAAGAAATGAAAATGGCATTTTTAGTAAAGTTGGGGATACTCTCATTCCAGGGTTATCCGAATTGGGTCTGGTAACAGATGCCATTTGGACTGATTTTGATAATGATGGGAAATTGGACCTGATAGTGGTTGGAGAATGGATGCCAATAACTTTTTTCAAGAATATGGGTGAAACCTTTAAAAATTTAGGTCAATCTACTGGCATAGAAAATACTGAAGGCTGGTGGAACAGCATTACAGGTGGAGATATCAATGGAGATGGTAATGTCGATTATATTCTCGGAAATCTGGGGTTAAATAGTAAATATCAGGTTTCACCAGATGAGCCTATAAAAGTTTATGCTGCTGATTTCGATAATAATGGAAGTGTAGATCCTGTGATGACCAGATTTATACAAGGGCTGGAGTACCCCGTCCATCCAAGAGACAACCTTATTAGGCAAATTCCTTCTATAAAAAAGCGTTTTCCAAATTATGGGATCTATGGAGAATCGAGTATTGAAAGGGTATTGAGTGAGGCTGAAAGGAAGAATGCTTACAAAGCAAAAGCTACTTTCATGGAATCAGCTCTTTTGCTAAATCTTGGCAAAGGAAAGTTTACCCTCAAAGCTTTACCTATAAAAGCTCAGATCTCTCCGGTTTTTGGATCCATTGTGGAGGATTTTGATGGAGACGGTCATCTGGATGTCCTATTAGCCGGCAATAGCCATTCCACTGAAATACACTCAGGTTGGTATGATGCTGGAATAGGACTCTTTCTCAAAGGAGATGGAAAAGGTGGTTTGAATCCAATCCATCAGCTGAAATCAGGATTTTTCGTTGACACAGATGCCAAAGGAATGGCCCTGGTCTGGATGGGCGAAAAGCCGGTTATCCTGGTGGCTTCAAATAAAGGAGAATTGAAATCATTTAGCGCCAAAAGTTTAAGTTCTGCTGCTCTCTTTAGTCCGGAGCCATTGGACGCCAAAGTGATTTTTCAGTTAGACAACGGCAATCAAATCACGCATGAACTTTATCATGGGTCTACTTATTTGTCCCAATCAAGCAGAAAGATTCTCATTCCTGAAAATACCATTCAAGTGACTGTGTTCAACAGCATGGGAGAGTCCCGAAAACTAAACTTATCCTCTTTAAAAAACAAGTGAAGAATAATTTATTGAAATTATGAGATAAAAAATTCCAGAGGTGAAATCCAAAGATTGGTGTTTGAAGGAGAACAACCGATATTTTAATTGCGAAAAGCAAAGGAAATTAGGTGACCAGCACAAGAACATTTCTTAAATCAATATTAAATACCATTTTATGATAATTGTTAAATTCTCACTCTTAATCCTGATTTTCACTTTTATATCCTGCACTGCTGGGGAAGATCCTCAAGTATTTTCACTTACTGTTAATAACGGTTCCGGTGGGGGTACGTTTGCTGCGGGTGAAGTTAGAAATATTCAGGCCAATGCTCCTGGAGAAAATCAAGTATTCCAACAATGGACTGGTGATATAGAAATATTGGAAAATACTTCAAGTGACAGTATCACCATCACAATGCCCTCTAGAAATGTTGTAGTTAATGCTACTTACCGCACATTTAGTGCTCAGAATATCGTGAACGTTTCTGCTAACTTCTCAAACAAATTCCAGACGATGGAAGGCTTTGGTTTTTTTGGTGCCAGAGATGTGTGGTGGGGCAACGCTAACGCTACACATTTTCACAACGATGCATGGCTTGAAATGGTGATTGGTGATCTAGGTTTGTCAATGTGGCGCAATGAAGTGTATCCGCATTTGCCTGTCACCAGTAATTCTGCACCAAACCAGGATGCCCATTGGGAAAAGCAAAGGCCAATGGTTCAGGCTTTGAAAGCAAAGGCGGACAAGTATAATGTAGAGCTCCGAGTGATTCTCACAGTCTGGTCTCCTCCCGGTTCTTTTAAGTGGAATGCTTGGGGATATACCTGGCCTGGGGATCAAAATGCACAGCGGGGAGCAGGCCTAAATGGAGATTATTGGCCTGAGCGTGGAGTGCCCAGTACTGGCCAATCTCCTAGTTTTAACAGTGGTACACTGAATCCAAATAAATACAATGAATTTGCACAGTGGTGGATCGATGCCATTCAAATGTATAAAGATATTGGCGTCAATGTTTATGCCATTAGCCCCCAGAATGAGCCGGCGTTTAACCAATCTTTCAATTCTTGCTTTTATACAACGCATTGGTATGCTGAAATGATTAATGGGATCATTCCCAAAATTAAAACAGCACATCCTGAGGTCTTAATTTTCGGTTCCGAACATATGCTTCAAAATGAAGGGGGGGGCAAAGATTTTCCATATTTCTACCATAGCAAGTTAAAGCAAGACCCAACTGCTATGCAATACATAGATGCTTTGGCAGTGCATGGTTACCTTGATGGTGTGAATGTATCGTCAGGCAGTTACCTTGCTCAATACTGGAGTAACCACAAAAGAGAGTTTGTCTGTATGCGTCCGACAAAACCATATTGATATAGGAGTTCTAAATATATAATGTTGCAGGATGAAAAAGATAAGCAACGAAGCGTATTATTCCCTGTATTGTAAATGGCAGGAATCCGGTCAG